>JAGWMT010000021.1 GCA_028871595.1 Elusimicrobiota bacterium | reverse complement strand
CGGCTAGACGCCCAGCTTGGTGATGATCTTGTCGAACTCCTCGGGCGGGTAGGCGCCGCGCAGCGGGACGCCGTTGATCAGGAAGCCGGGGGTTCCGGAGAAGCCGAAGGAGTGCGCTTCCTCGATGTCGGCCTCGATCTTCTTCTTGACGGCGTCGCTGGTCCGGTCGGCGTCGGCCTTCTTCACGTCCAAGCCGAGCTCCTTGACCGTCTTGCGGAAGAACTCGTCGCCGAGCTGGCTCTGGTTCTGAAACATCTTGTCGTGGAAGATCCAGGCCTTGTCCGGGCTTTGGAGGGCGACGGCCTCGAACCACTGGGCGGCCGGCATGGCCAGGTGGTGGATCGCGACCAGGGGGAGATCCTTATAGACGAAGCGCATCCGCGAGCCGTACTTCTGCCGGACCTGCTCCATGATCTGGAAGCCGCGCGCGCAGTACGGGCACTCGAAGTCCGAGTACTCGACGACCGTGATCGGGGCGTCCTTATTTCCGCGGTAGCGGGTCTTGTCGTCCAGAACCGGCTTGTAGGGGTTCTTGAAGGCGTTATCCAGGTCCTTCTTCTCCTGCTCCTCCGCCTCCTTCTGCTTCTTCTGCTGGTAGTCGGCCTGGGCGTCCACGACGACCTCGAAGAGGGAGGCTTTGTCGGCCTTCTTCAGAGCGGACAGCACCAGGTCCGGGTTGGCGTCCAGGGCCTTTTTCAGGTCCTCGCGGCTGATCGCGGCGAAAGAGGGGGAGGCGATCAAGACGCAGAGGGCGGCGGCGGCGAGTCGATTCATGAGGGTCTCCTGTTGAGAAGGCTGAGAATATCATTTTCCACGGCGCGCGCGTCCAGCGGACCCACGTATCTGCGGACGATGCTCCCGTCCGCGCCGATCAGGAAGGTGGTCGGCAGCATCCGCACCGCGTAATCGTCCATGGTCTTGCGATTCGCGTAAAGAATCGGGTACTTCAGGCCGTGCTTGGCGACGAAGGGGGGGACCGCCTTGGCCGGATCGTCGTCCACGCTGACGGCCAGAAGCTCGAACTTGGGCCCCAGGCCGGAGCTCTGAAGCTCCTGGAGCGCGGGAATCTCGTCCTTGCAGGAATCGCACCAGGTGGCCCAGAAATTGAGGAGCACGACATGCCCTTTCTGCCCGGAGAGGGTGACCGTCCGGCCGTCGGGGGAGGTCAGCGCGAAATCCGACGCGAAGCCGGTGGAATCTCCCCCGCGGCAGGCCGAGAGCAAAACGGCCGCCAAAGCGGCGAGGACGAGAAGGCGTGATCGAGGAAGGGGTGGCATGAATTGATCTTACAAAAGGAAAAGAACCGCCGCCTCCCGGCCGTTGCCGGCCGGAAGGCGGCGGATGAACGGGCTTAGCACCCGCAGGGAGTCTTCGGACCCATGGTATTATCCCTCCTATTTCCGGCTTTATGCTGCTCCAGAACCGAGCGGGCGATGCCGCCGACCCGCTTGAAAATCTTGGCGTCCCGCTGGGAGCGCGTGAGCATGATCGCTCCCTCATACATCGCGACGATGGACTCGGCGGCGGCCCTCGAGTCCAGCGTCGGCCGGAAATAACCGGACTTCTTGAGCCGCTCCAGGCACTTCGCGATGCTGCCCGCCCATTCGGCGAAAAAGCCGCCGACCCGTTCGCGGAAGGCCTCGTCCTTGTCGCTCATCTCCAAGGCGATGTTGCCCACGAAGCAGCCCGCCTTGCAGCCGATGCCTTGAAAGAACTTGGAACCCTCGTCGAACATGGCCTCGACGGCCTGTTCCGGGGCGGCGTGACCGCACAGCGGCTCCACGCGCGTCCGGAACTCGTTGATCTTGTAGTCCAGTACGGCCAACGCCAACTGGGACTTCGAACCGTAATGGTGGAACAGGTTCGCCTTGGTCATTCCGCTGGCCTTGGCGATCTCTTCCATGCAGGCCGCCCCGTACCCTTTCAGGTGGATGATGTGCTCCGCCTGTTGGAGGATGCGCTCGCGGACCGCGGTGTCTGGCTTTCGTCCCATAATTGATTGACTGACCGTCCGGTTAAAGAATAACACGCGCCCGAGGCAGAGTCAAGTCTTTTTTTAGCGACCGGTCGGTGTCACGCCGATGCCGCGGCGCACGGCGGAGAGGTCGTACACCCCGCCCCGGGCGATGCGCAGGCCCCGCGTCGGATCGCGCTTGAGCCACAGCGGCGTGTCCAGGTCCACGACCCCGAAACCGCCGATGCCGGCGGCGAAGTGGGCGGCGCAGGCCATCGCCAGGGAGGTTTCGATCATGCCGCCGATCATCAGCCCCAGGCCCGCGGCGCGGGCGATCAGGGCGCAGTCCCACGCCTCCAGCAAGCCCATCTTCATCAGCTTGAGGTTGAGGACCGAGACCGACTTGCTCCGGGCCAGGCCCAAAGCGTCCGACCTTCCGCTCACCGACTCGTCGGCGGCGACGGCGACGCGTCCGTCCCGGGCGACGCGCGCCAGCCCGCCCCAATCGGCGGCGGCGGCGGGTTGTTCGAACAGCGAGATCCGCACGCCCCGCTTCCTCAATAAGCGGAGCAGCTCCAGCGATTCGCGCGGCCCGTAGCCCTGGTTGGCGTCCAGCATCAAGGTAAAGCGCGGGTCCACGCCCGCGACCGCGGCCACGCGCGCCGCGTCGGACACCGGATCCCGGCCGACCTTGATCTTGACCGTGCGCACGCCGAACGCGCGGATGCGGCGGGCGGCCGCGGCGGCGGCGGCGGGGGGGAGGATGGTGACGGTGATGTCGCTGGTCACTTTCGTCGAGGCGCCGCCGAAAAGCGCGCGCAGCGGCAAGCCGGCGCGCTTCGTCCAGGCGTCGAGCAGCGCCATGCCCAGGGCGGCGCGCGCGGCGCCGGCGCCTTTCGGCAGGGCCTCCTCCAGTTCGACCAGGCGCGGGCGCCAGGCGGAGCCGTCGCGACCCAGCCAGGCCCGTCCGGCGCGGCGCACGGCCCGGAGCGTGCCCGCGGCGGTCTCCCCGTTGAAGGCTTCCAAGGGAGAGCCCTCGCCATGGCCGACGGTTCCGTCCCGCAGGGTCACGCGGACGAAGACTCCGGCGTGCTCGTCCGCGGTTCCGCCGGCGATCTCGAAGGACTCGGCCAACTCGGCCAGGAAAGGGCGGGCGGCGATGTCCGTGATCTCGCCGCCATCGGCGCGGCTCATGGAAGCTGGGTCACGGTGCACGCGTCGGCGAACGAGAACCCGTAGATGCCGCCGCCCCGCGTCGCCGGGATCACGTCCAGCTCGTGGGGCTTGTCGCTGGAGTCGCGGGCCAGGTCGTAAAGGCGCTCGTCGTCGGCCAGGACGAAGCTGCGGCCGTCCTCGTCGTAGCGGATGTCTCGGCCGGCGACACCCTCATACAGCCATTGCTCGTCGCGCTTGATGTAGAACTTCGTCTTCTTGCCGGCCGCGGGCGCCAGCACCGCGGTCACCTGCGGCGCGGCGTAGATGATGCGAACGAACGCGCCGCTGTCGTCGTTGGCTTGGGCCAGGCGCATTCCGTCCGGTTCGGTGTCCCACTTGCCCAGCAGGGAGAGTTCGCCCTCGCGCGAAGAGACGAGCAGCAGCTTCTTGGCGGGATCCGTCTCCACCTTGAGGATGCGCGACCGGTTGCGCGCGCCCATGTCGATGTCCGGGGTGGCGTGGCCGCAGTTGATTCGCTGCGGCTCGGGCGCGTTCACCGGGGGCGGAAGGGGGTCGGTGGTCAGATCGTAGAGGGCGTCGCGGATCTCGCCCTCGAACTCGGCGTAGCTGCCCTCGCCCAGATGGTCGAAGCAGATGTTGCCCTTGCGGTCGAGGAGGTACAAGGTGGGCCAGCCGTCGTTCGCGTACGCCTTCCAAAGCTTCCGGTCGTTATCCAAAATCACCGGGAAATCGATCCCCATGCGCTTGATCTGGGCGCGGCCCCAGACCGCGTCCTTCTGGACCTCCAGGTCGGGCGAGATGACGCCGATGACCATCAACTGACGCAGCGCGTAGCGGTCGAACCAGGCTTCCAAGGTGGGCAGCAGGCGGATGGAATGAAGCCCCGTCGGGTTCAGGAACACGACGAGCACGACCTTGCGGTCGCGGAACATGGACAGGGAGAGGGGTTTGGCGTTGACCCAGGCCGCGCCGGCGGGAAACTCCGGGCCCGGGGGCGTGATCGGACGCATGGCGGCGGCCGGCGAGGCGAGGCACAGGGCGAGGAGGAGGGTTCTCACGACTCGCCGCCCGCCTCGCGCCCGGTCAGCGCGATCTCCACGAGCGCGGACAGGCGCTCGGCGCGCTCGACGGCGCCGGTCTTCTGGTAGATCGAGAGCAGGTTTCGCATCATGCGCGCCAGGATCTCCCGCGGCCCGCAGGGCTTGAGGTATTCCTCGCGGAACTCGTAGCCGTTGCGGACCAGCATGCGCTTGACCTCGGGGGCGTCCATCAATTTGCCTTGACGGAAGGCGTCCAGATAGCGCGGCTCGCCTTCCTCGCGAAAGCCCAGGAGGAAGTGTCCGGGCGTGCCGACGCCGTACAGCGGCAGCTTCAGGCGCTTGGCGGCCAGCAGGTAGAGCACGGAAAGGGAGACCGGGATGCCGCGGCGGGTGTCGATCACGCGGGTCAGCGCCGAGTTGTCGGGGTCGTAGTAGTTCGACTCGTTGCCGGCGAAGCCCAGGGATTGGAACAGGTGCGCGGACAGGCGCCGGGCGGACTCGGTGACCGTGGCCTCGTAGGGGATCTCATCCTCCACGTCGGCCGCCACGCGGTCCAGCCAGCGGCCGTACACGGCGCGGTCGGCGCCGGGGCGGACGAAGCGGGACAACAGAAAGGCGCCCGTCTCCAGGTCGGGAACGCGTTCGGCGGCCAGCGACAGGAAGTCGCGCTTCAGATCGTGGAAGCGCAGTTCCTCGGCCATATCGTCGAAGCGGGCCGCCAGTTCGGGCTCGGAGACGGCGCGGGCGGCCTCCAGGAACGGGATGGCGGGCGCGCCGACGTCGAGTAGCCGGCGGCGCACCAGCTCCAGGCTGCGCGGGTCCTCGTCATCGAGGAGATCCACGAGACTGCGCAGGGCGCTGTCGTCCAGGCTCACGCGGGGATTGTAGCGGTCATATGTTGCCTTTTCAAGGCTCAGGCCCCCCGGGAATATGATTGAATCCCATCGTTATGGGAGCTCCCCGCCCCCACGAGGCGCTGAACGTCCTGCGCGCCCTGGAAGACCTGGCCTCCGCGGATCCGCTGAACGTGCGCGGCGTGCTGGCCACCTTGCTGACCCTCGACGGCGCGCCGCACGAGCGCTCGGGGGCGCTGGCGCTTTTCTGCGACGACGCGGCGACCGGGGCGGAGGGGGCGCGGCCCCTGGGCACTTTGCCCGAGGACCTGCGCGCCGCCGCCGAGAAGGCCATGGTGGAGCAGAAGCCCGTCCTGGCCGAACTGCGCCTGGACGAGGACGAAGCCCTGTTCGGCCCGGGCGGACTGGAGGGAACAGCCGAGCTGTGGCTGGAGCCGGTCACCGGCGATCTGCGCGAGACCTTGCGCCAGGCGCGCGAGACCTTGCTGCGCGGCGAAGGCCTGGTGGTGGAACTGGTTTTGTCCGGCGAGGAGCCGGGGCAGCGGCGCCAGCGCGCGCCTTCGGACGCCGCGGTTCGCGCCTGCTACGCCGAGGGCCAGCCCGAGCTGGACGAGGAGACGGTCCGCGGCGGCGTGAGGCGCGTTTTCCGGCTTCCTTTGATCCCAATGGGCAAGGCCCTGCTCATGGGCTCCGGCGAGGACGTCCGCCGCCTGGCCGACCTGCTGGACCGTCTGGGCTTCGTGGTGACCATCTCCGACCACCGTCCGGGCCGCCTGCGCGGCGCCGACTGGGACCGCGCGCGCTGGCAGTTGGTGGAGGGGACTTGGGACGCCGCGCGCTCCGCGGCCCGCCCCGACGCGGACACCTACGTGGTGGTGATGACGCACAGCCTGTCCGCGGACGGCCGCGCGCTGAAGGGCGCGCTGCAAAGCCCGGCGCGCTACGTGGGACTGGTGGGGCCCGCCTCCCGCGCCGCCAAACTGCTGGCCGAATTGAAGGAGAAAGGCGTGGAGCCGCGCTCCGGGGTGTTCTCCGCTCCGGCGGGATTGGAGATCGGCTCGGAAACGCCGGAGGAAGTCGCGCTCGCGGTGGCGGCCGAGATCCTGGCGGTGCGCTTCGGCCGCAAGGGCGGTCGCCCCGCGCGCCTGCGCCCGTCGGGCTCCTCGCCCGCGTCGCGCAAAGGCGGCGTGAAGATTCCCGGCCTGGTGCTGGCCGCCGGCCGCGGCCGGCGCTTCGGCGGCGGCTCCAAGATGCTGGCCGACGTGGACGGCCGGCCCGTCCTGCGGCACGCGGTGGAGTCGGCGCTGGCGTCGCGCTTGGACCCGGTGATCGTGGTCCTGGGCGCGGGGGCCGAGGCGGGCCTGAAGGCCATCGAGGGCCTGGACGATCCGCGCCTGCGCGTGGTGTTCAACCCGGCCTGGGCCACGGGAAAGGCGTCCTCGTTCCAGGTGGGCCTGCGCGAGGCGCCCGCCGACGCTCCCGGCGTGGTGGCGCTGCTGGGCGACATGCCGCGCGTGAAGCCGTGGCTGATCGACCGCGTCGTTTCGGAATTCGAGCTGTCCGGCCGTCTCTGCTTTCCCATCTATCCCGGGACCGAGGGCCCGGAGAAGGGCCATCCCACCGCGTACCCCCGCGAGCTGTTCGGCGAGATCGGCAACCTGATCGGCGACGACACGGCGATGGCGGCCGTGCGCCGGCATTGGTCGGAGGCGGTCAAGATCCCGCTGGACGACGCGTCGTCCCAAGCCGACATCGACACCGCGCAGGATTTGGAGCTGTTGAAGGGCCCCGAGCAGGGGCGGCTTCTTTAGAGGAAGACGTGGGGGATTCGTCGCAAGTGGTGGTAACCCGCCGGCAGTTGAACTGTCTTCGGGGACAGTCGACGTGTGAATTGCGTGGATAACTAGGCGGGATACCCGACCGAAACGACGGTCCAGCGCTCGCCGTTCCAGTCCAAAGCCTGACCGGTCTTGAGCCCGAACAGGGCTTGGACGAACGGACCGGACCACGGCACGAAGTCGCCGCCCGCCTCCGCCTCGTCCTCGCCGACGATGTGCAATGTTTTTTCGGTTCCGTCGTCGCGCCGCAAGGCGACGCGCGCGCCGAACCGAATGTCGTCCTTGGGCGCCGGCGGGACGGGAATGGCGGTCTCCAGACGCGCGCGGACGTAGCGCAGATCGCGTTCGAGTTCTCGTTTCCGTTTTCTCCGCGCGAGGTCGGTCTGCGCACCGGCGAAGCTCAAAAGATGCGAGAGGATGGTCTCCTCGGCGGCCTCCAACAGGCGCGCGCCGCGCGGCGTCACGTAATTGGGAAACGGCGAGACCGGCTTCTCGGGCGGGTTCTCGTCCGGCTCCGGACCGTCCTCCTTGACGAAGGCGCGGCTCACGGGCCTAGGCGCGGGCGGCGATGCGCGCGCAGGCTTCGTCCAAAGTCAGGGCCTGCTCGTCGCCCGTGGCCAGGGACTTGACCTGGACGACGCCGCGCGCGGCCTCGTCGGGGCCGATGACCAGGGCGTACGCGGCTTTTTTTTGGTCCGCGTACTTGAACTGGTGCTTGAGCTTGCCGCCGCCGGGGAACACGTCCGCGGACAGGCCCTTCGCGCGCAGCGCGGCGGCGACGGCGATGGACCGGGGGCGGAGCTCGTCGGAGAACACCGTGACCACCGCGTCGGGCGTGGCCGCGGACGCGTGGCGCCCCATCTCCTCCAGGATCAGCATCAGGCGCTCGAAACCGATGGAGCCGCCGCAGGCGGGAATGGGCTGGCCGCCGAACTTCTCCGTCAGGCGGTCGTAGCGGCCGCCGCCGCCCAACGAGCCGGACAGGGACGCGTGGCGGAACTCGAACACGGGCCCCGTGTAATAACCCATGCCGCGCATCAAAGTTCGATCCATGAGGATTTCGACCTGCGGGAACACGACCTTCACCGCATCCGATATTTTTTCGAGATTGGAAAGGCATGATCCCGCGTGCTTTTTGATGAAATTCGCATCCGGAGCGAGGAAGGCCGCTTCGATTTGAGACGCGAGGGCGCTTCCGACCGCGGCCGTGAGCTCCGTCCGAACGCCGTCGAGTCCGATTTTATCCAGCTTGTCGATCTCGATGCAGACTTGCCCCCGCTTCGATTCCTCGACGCCGATGACTTCCAGAAGCGTCGTGACGAGAGACCGGTCGTTGAGGTGGACCTTCACGCCCGTCAGGCCGAAGGCCTGGAACACCGTGAGGATCGCGGTGATGACCTCCACCTCGCCGCCCCAGGAGTCGGCGCCGATGATGTCCGCGTCGCACTGCGTGAACTCGCGGTAGCGGCCCTTCTGCGCGCGCTCCGCCCGCCAGACCGGCCCCATGTGGAAGGCCTTGAACGGGTGGGGCAGGAGCGAACCGTGCTTCGTGTAGTAGCGCGCCAGCGGCAAGGTCAGGTCGAAGCGCAGGCCCAGGTCGGCCAAGTCCGTTTTTTCCGCGTGCGCGCGCTCCAGCGCCTCGCCGCGCTTCAGGATCTTGAAGATCAGCTTCTCATTCTCGTTGCCGCCCTGCCCGACCAGGACCGACAGGTCCTCCACCGCGGAGGTCGCGACCGGCTGGAAGCCGAAGGAGCGGTAGATCTTCTGGATGGTCGCGATCGCGTCGTGGCGCAGGGCCACCTGTTCGGGGAGGAAGTCGCGGAAGCCCGACGGCGGCGCGGTGGGGATGGACATGGCGGAGAGTTTATCAAACTGCGGCGCGAACCATGAAGGAAGGCATCCGTCCCGCGGCGTCGGAATTCATCCATTTAAAGAGATGAATTCGGAGGCGGCGGCGCGGGCGCGCGGCGGGCGTTCCTCCGTCAATTTATCTAAACTGTCGGCGTGAGCGGAACGCTGAAGGTTTTCCACGGATCTTTCGAAGCGCTGGAGGACGCCTTCGCCGCGCGCGTGGCCGAACTGCGGCCGGGGGCGGGCGGCGCGCCGCTGCTGATCGTGGCACCGTCGCGCGCGATGGCGGAAAGGCTGGAACGCCTGCTCGCGGCGGAAAAAGGCCTGCCGCTCCTGGGAGTCCACTTCCACACCTTTCATTCCCTGGCCGCGGCCATCGTGGAAGAGGGCGGGTTCCCCGACGGCGCGCTCATTTCCGACGCCCTTTTTCACGATGCGGTCGTGGATCAGGTTCTGGACGAGGCGCCGTCCTTGGGCATCGCCAAGGAGCTGCGGCCGAAGGCCTTGGCGGCGGCGGTCCGGTCCAGCCTGCGCGACCTGGTGGACGCCGGCGTGGATCCCGCCCAGCTGGCGGAGAACTTCGGCGACGAACTGCTGGGCGACCCCGACGAGCGCGCGCGCTTCATCGCCTTGCTGTCTTTGCTGGCGGCGTACGAGAAAAAGCTGGCGAAGCTGGGCGTCCTGCCGCCGTCCGCTTTGGTCCGGACCGCGGCGCGCCTGGCGCCGGAGTCCAGGTGGCTGGCCGGATTCCGGGAGGTCCTCTACTACGGCTTCTACGACCTGACGGGGCTCCAGGCCGACGCGTTCGAGACCGTGACGTCCACGCGGCCGTCGCGGCTCTATTTCCCTTACCGCAAAGGCCATCCCGCTTTCCGCTTCGCCGACGCGTTCTTCGACGTCAAGCTGGCGGCCCGCGCTCCGGAGGACCTGTCCCGCTCGGGCGGCGCCGGGACCGCGCTGGGGCCGGCCCTGGACGCCCTGTTCGACCCGGCGGCCCCGCCCGCGAAGGCCGTCCCGGACGGGATCCGGGTCATTTCCGCGTCGGGCGCGCGGGACGAGGCCTGGGCGGCGGCGAAGGAGGCGTACCGGCTGGTCGAGGAGGGGATCCCGTGCGCCGAGATCGCCGTGATCGCCCGCCAGCTGGAACCTTACCGCGCCGCGTTGACCGAGGCGTTCGCCGCGGAGGGGCTGCCGCTCGACGTGTCCGGCGGGGAGCCCATCCTGCGTCATCCGCTGGCGAAAGCGGCCGTGGATCTGCTGACGCTGCGGCGGCGTGATTTCCCGGCGCGGGTCGTGGAGGACCTGGCCGCGTCGCCGTACTTCGAGTCCGCCGAGCCGGGCCGCGTCGCGCTGTGGCGGCGGCTGATTTCGGCGCTGGGCGTGCGCGCCGGCTGGCTGCAGTGGCGCGGGAAGCTGGAGCCGCGGGCCCGCGGCCCCGTGGAGCTGTATCCGCACCGCGTCCGCGAGGGTCTGACCGGCTTCGCCGTCCCGGCGGCCGACGTGGCCGCCCTGTGGGAGTTCCTGTCGGGCGTGCGCGACAGCCTGGGCGGCCCGCCGGAGAAGTGGAGCGCCCGCGCCGCGCAGGCCCGCGTCCTGCTGGCGGCGCATCTGGGCTTTCCGAAGGAGCCTTCGCCGGCGGAAGCCGACGCCCGGCGCGCGGTCGCCGACGCGTTGACGGAGCTGGAGGCGTTCGACCGGCTGGGGACCGCCGCGTCGTGGGAGGATTTTCTCGACGCGTTCGAGGAGAAGCTGGCCCGCGCGACGCGCGCGGCGGGAGGAGCCGGAGGCGGCGTGCGCGCGACGGACGCCATGGACGCGCGCGGGCACCGCTTCCGCGCCGGAATCGTCCTGGGCCTCAAGGAAAAGTCGTTCCCGCGCCGGATTCAGGAGGACCCGATCCTTCGCGAGGGAGCGCGCGCGGCCCTGCGCCATCCCGGCGGCTACTGGATCGGCCGCAAGGCCGCGGGACACGAGGAGGAGAGGCTTCTCTTCTATCTGACCGTCGCCTCGGCGCGCGAGCGCTTGAGCCTGATCTACCCCCGATCCGACGAGAGCGGCCGCGCCGAGGTCCCGTCCACCTACCTGCGCGAGCTGTGCCGCGCCGCCGGACTTCCGGCGCCGGGGGAACGGGATTCCTGGCGCGTCCCGCGCCCGCCCGCCGAGCGTTTGACGGCGGTGCCGCCCTCGCGGCGCACGCCGGACGAGACCGTGCTGTTGTGCGCCCTGGAGGGCGGCGACCCTCCGCCGACGCTGGACCGGGGCGGGATGTTGGCCGAAGGCTTCGGTCTGGCCGCGGCGCTGAACGCGCGCGGCGGTCCGGGACCGTACGACGGGCTGGTGCCTCCGCCCGCCGCGGCCATGGCCGCGTGGCGCAAGTCGGGCCTTTCTCCCACGGCGCTCGACGAATACGCCCAATGCCCGTTCAAATTCTTCGCCTCGCGCGTGCTGGGGCTGGGCGAACGGGAGGAGGGCACCGAGCGGGGCGAGCTGTCGGCCTCGGCCCGCGGCCAAATCTATCACGGGGCGCTCGAACGCTTCTACCGGACCTTGCCCGAGGCCGCCTGGGCGGGGAGCGGGGACCCGCTCGGGCACCTGGATGCGGTGCTGGCGGAGACCTTCGCGGAGAACGATTGGCGCGCCTTGGGGTTGTATCCGTTGCTTTGGGAGGCGGCGCGGCGCGAGATGAGCGGTCACCTGCGCGCGTTCGCGGAATGGGACCTGGCGCGCCTGCGCTCCGGGGGCTTCCGTCCGCGCCTGTTCGAGGCGAAGCTAAAAGGAGAGCCGGAGGGCGGCGCTCCCGGGGGAGTCCCGTGGCGCGGCGTCGTGGACCGCGTGGACGCCGATGAGGCCGGCGGCCGCTTCCGCGTCGCCGACTACAAGACGCGCCGGAGCGGACGGTGGCGCAAGGGCCTGGCGCGCCTGGCCGCGGACGGCGAGTCTCATCAGATCCCGTTCTACGCGGCGCTGGCCGCCGGGGCGTTGGGCGGCGCCTGGGAATTCGCCGGCGGAGAGCTGCTGTTCCTTGAAGCGGAGGCGGACGAGGAGCGGGAGATGACGCTGACGCCCGGGGAATGGGCGAAGGCGCGCGAACCGTTCCTACGGGCGCTGGCCGGAAAGGTGGAGGCCGTCGGTCTGGGGCGGTTTCCGATCCGCCCGGAGGACGGAGAACGGGGCCACTGCTCGTGGTGTGATTTCCCGACGCTGTGCCGAAAATCCCACGGTCCGTCCCGCGCCCGCGCGGCGATGAAGGACTAGGCGGCGGCGGCCAGGGCGAAGGCGAAACGGGAGCCTTTTCCGGGCTCGCTCTCGAGTTCCAGTTCGCTTCCGTGCGCCTCCAGGATCATGCGGGAGAGCGCCAGGCCCACGCCGAAGCCCTTGGCGGTGCGCTTGCCCTGCTCGGTGCGGTAGTAGCCCGTGAAGATCTTGACGCGGTCCTCCGAAGCGATGCCGATGCCGGTGTCGCGCACGAAGACCTCGACGCGGCCGTCCGGGCGGCGCGCCGCGCCCAGGACCACGGAGCCGTTCTCCGGCGTGTACTTGAACGCGTTGGTCAGCAGGTTCGCCACCACCAACGGAAGCGCGTCGGGATCTCCCATGACCGCCGGCAGGTCCGCGGGGCAATCCAGGCGCACGGAGAGTTTCTTGCGCCGGGCGATGACCTCCAGCCGTTCCAAGCAACGGCTCAGCAGCGGAAGAAGGTCCACGCGCTGGGTCTCCAGGTTGAACTTTCCGGATTCGAGGCGGCCCAGGTTCAGGAGGTTCGTGGCCATCGCGGAGAGGGCGCTCACGTTGGCGTCGAGCATCTCGTGCCAGGGCGCGTCGGCCGGGGACTTGTCGTTCTCCATCAGCAGAACGTGCGCGGTGTGGATGACCGTGAGGGCGTTGTTGAACTCGTGGCTGACGCCGGAGACGAGCTGGGATTTGAGGCGGTTCGTCTCGCGCTCGTTCTCGAACTGGGCGTTGAGCTTGTCGGCCATGGCGTGCATGGTCTGGATCAGGTCGTAGAGCTCGCGCGGGGCGTCGCGGTCGTCGTGCAAGGTCCAGGGCTCGCCCAGCTTCCAGGCCCCCGCCTGGGCCCGCATCCGCAGGAGGGGGTTGACCAGGATGCGCGCCACGACGGCGGACAGGGAGAGGGCGCCGAAAATGCCGAAAAGAAGGATGAAGCCGAACGTGGCGAACGCGGCGGACCGCGCCGCGCGGCGCCGATTGTCCATCCGCACAAAGCCCAGGCGCCCCACGCGCGCCATGCGTTCGACCAAAGAGTCCACCTCGTCCTTCGACAGGGCCTTTTCCAGCGCTTCGCCGCGGCTCATTTGGCCGGCGATCGCCCGACGGACGGACTCGTTCTGGGACGCCACGTACGCGTCGAAATCGGCTCCGATCTCGCGCCATTCCTCGGCCTCTCCGGGATGCTTGAGCCGCGCGGCGAGGCGCCGGTGAGTGGCGTGGAAGTCCGCGATCGCGGAGCGCCGGCGCGCCAACCAGTCGGGTTTGCGGGTGATCAAATAGTCCGCGTAGTCGAGGTCGATCTTATGAAGGAGTCCGCGCTGGGCGGGAAGCTCGGCCAGGAACGAAAGCTCGTCGGCGAAGCCTGCCTCCAGGCGATCCTCCTGGCGGCTGCTGGTGAGGTACGCGACGGTGGAGACGCCCGTGTAGACGCACAAGGTGGTCGCCAGAAGGGCGGTGAGGCGCGCGCGCAGGGACCATTGCTTCATTCCTCCATCATACTGCGATTTATGCCCCCGCCGCCGCAACGGATGCGCGAGAATCCTATAATCGAGCCATGGACGCTCCCGACAGCGAACACCGCGACCGCGCCCGCCTCCGCCTGGACGCGAACGTGGTGGTCGAGGCGGGCGCGGGCACCGGAAAGACGACGCTTCTCACGGACCGGATCCTGTTCCTCGTCCTGGGCTGGGACAAGCCCGCGCCGGCGACGGTGGACCGGGTCGTCGCCCTGACCTTCACGGAGAAAGCCGCCGGCGAGATCAAGCTGCGGCTTTCCGACCGGCTGGCCGAGCTGGCCGCGCGCCTGGCGGACGGAGCGTTGTCCGCCGCGGCCGCCGGGCGCGCCCAGCGGACCTTGGAGGAATTGCGCGGACGGTTCGGAAAACAAGACTCCGAGCTGCTGGCGCGCGCGCGCGCCGCGCTTGAGGACCTGGACAAGGCGCCGATCGGCACGATCCATTCGTTCTGCGCCCAGCTCCTGAGGCTCCATCCCGTCGAGGCCGGCGTGGACCCCGCCTTCCGCGTGGACGAGGGCGAGGCGTTCGAGGAGCTGTTCGCCTCGGAATGGGCGCGCTGGCTGGACGACGAGCTGGGGGAGCGGCCGCCGCGGGCTCGGGCGTGGCTGGAGCTGCTGGCCGTCGCGGAGCTTGACGAACTGGAGGCGTTGGCGCGGGAGCTGTGCGCCGAGAAATTGGAATTGACGGGTTTGGACGGGCCCGATCCGGACTCCGCCGCCGCGCTGCGCGCCATGGCCCGGAGCGCGGCCTCCCTGTCCGAGGGCCGCCCCAAGCCGCGCGGAAAGATCCTGGAGGCGTTGGGCGAGATCGTCGCCCGTCTGGAGGCCGCCGCGGCCGCGGCGGCGGGCGAGCCCGCGCTGGGCGCCGCGGAGCCCCCCGTTCCGCGGGACGCGAAGTGGCCCTCGGCCTGGGAGGAGGACGCCGCGGGAGAAGTCCTCTACGAGCGGCTGTCCGTCGTGGCCGCGGCGGCGAGCCCGCGCGGCGAGGCCGCGACGCGGCGGGCCGCCGCCCTGCTGCTTCCGTTCGCCGAGCGCTTCCGCCGCGAATACGCGCGCCGGGGCTGGGTGTCGTTCGACGGGCTGCTTCGGCGCGCCCGCGACCTGGTGCGCGACCGTCCCGGAGTGCGCGAGGAGGCCAAGCGCCGCTTCGCCGCGCTCCTCATCGACGAGTTCCAGGACACGGACCCGCTTCAAGGCGAGCTTCTGATGTTTCTTGCGGAGAAAACCGGGGGCGCGGCGACGAACTGGCGCGATGTGATTCCGGCTCCGGGACGGGTGTTCGTGGTGGGCGACCCGAAGCAGTCCATCTACCGCTTCCGCGGCGCCGACATCGCCGCTTACGAGGGCTTCGTGGCCCATTTGCGCGAAACCGGCGCGTTGGTCTGCGACCTGACCGCGAACTTCCGCTCCGTGCCCGGCGTGGTCGAGCCGGTGAACGGGGTCTTCGCGAAGGCGATGAAGGCCGAGGCCGGCGCCCAGCCCGAGTACAAAGCCATCCTGGCCGCGCGAGCGCCCGGGGCCCCGGAGCCGGCGGTGCGCGTGATCGCCGTGACCGATCCGTCGGGGGAATCCGACGCGGCCGCCGTCCAGCGCGCCGAAGCGGGTTGGATCGCGGGCTGGATCGCGGCGAACGCGCGCGTGCCCGGCGCCCCGAAGGAAGGACGGCGCCCGTTGAAGGACGTGGCGGTTCTCCTGCGTTCCTCCACCTCCCTTCCGTCCCTGCTGGACGCGTTCAAGCGCGCGGGGATTCCGTATGCCGTCGAGATCGAACGCTTCTTCTACGAGGCGCCCGAGGTTTCCGACTTCCTGAACCTCCTGCGCGCCTTGGACGACGACGGCGACCGGATCGCGCTGGCCGGCCTTCTGCGCTCGCCCTTGGCGGCGCTGACCGACGGGGGGCTTCTGGCGCTGGCGAACGCGGACGGCCTGACCTTCCGTCGCGATCCGGCTCCGGGCGTCCTGCCCGAGGCGGAGCGGCGCCGCGCCGCGGCCCTGTTCGGAGTCCTGCGCGAGCTCCACGGCCGCGCCGGGCGCGAGCCGCTGGGAGACCTGATCGGCGCGGCCTTGGAGAAGACGCGCCTCGTGGAGCTGGCCGCCCGCGCGTATCACGGCCAGCAGACGGTGTCGAACCTGTTCAAGCTCCGGCGGCTGGCGGCGGAGGCCTCCGACGGACGCGGGGCCACGCTCAAGGAGTTCGCGGCGCGGGTGCGCGACGCCGCGCGCGAATCGCGCCGGGAAGGGGAGAGCCCGCTGGCCGACGAGAACCTGGAGGCCGTGCGGGTGATGACGATGCACAAGTCGAAGGGGCTGGAATTCCCCGTGGTCATCGCGGCGAATCTGTCCGGCAAGCCGGGGGGCGGCGCTCAGAAGCCGGTCTCCCGGCTTGAGCCATCGACGGGTCGCGCGGCCCTGCGCCTCGGGCGGCTGGCGTCCGGCGCGATGGCGCTGGCCGACGCGCGCGAGAAGGAGATGGAAAGCCGCGAGTCGGTCCGTCTCCTGTACGTGGCGATGACCCGCGCGCGAGAGATTCTGTACCTGGTGGGCCGCGAAAAGGCGGCGAGCGGCTCTTTGGCCTCGCATCTGGACGCGGCCGGCTCCTGGCCCGGAGAGGGGCGCGCGGGGCTTCTGCCCGCCAGCTTCCTCGACGCCGCGATGACGCCGGAGCCGCCGCCCGCCGCGCCCGCGCCCGCGCCGCAGGACGCGCGGGACGCCGCCGCCGTTCTGGCGGGCTGGACGCGGCGCGCCGAATTGAGGAACGTGGCGGAGACGCCGCGCGCCCGCGCCGCGACCGCCTATCTGCGGGATCTTCCGAAGCGCCCGAGTTCCACGGAGGAAGGCGGGGGTTCTCCCGCGGGAGCCGAAGTCGGGCAGATCTGCCACCGGGTCCTCCAGGAATGGGACTTCACCGCCGGAGGCGACGCGGCGAAGGCGGTGGAGACCGCCCGTGAACTCCTCGAGCGCCGCGCGCCGGGACCGCGCTGGGAAGAAGCCGGAGTCGAGGCCTTGGCCGTCTTGAAGGCGTTCGTCGCGTCAAAGGCCGCGAAAGCCCTCGCCGCCGTCGAGATCCTGGGCCGGGAGACGCCTTTCGCGTTCGCCGAGGGGGGCACGGTCGTGCGCGGCGCGGCCGACCTGATCTACCGGGAAGGCCGGAAGCTGGTGGTGGCCGACTTCAAGAGCGAGAAGGTGGACGCGAAGTCCGCGGCGTCCGCGCGCGAACGCTACGCCGAGCAGGGACGGATCTACTGCGAGGCGGTGAAGCGGGCGTGGGGAGAGCCCGCGGAATTCCGCGTGTTGTTCCTGCGGCGTCCGGACCTGTGACGATTCGGCGGAATTAGGCCCAGGACCGATAGGGCCGTTCGACTCAGGTCGCCGCGGGCGTCCGGGTCTAAACTGAAGCCATGAGGTTCGCGGCCCGGCTTCTGCTCCTTCCGTTCCTGGCGCTTCGCGCGAGTGCGGCCGTCTTGGTGGCGCCCGCGGAAGTCCCGCGCATCATTTCGCCGTCCGCGTCCTTCGGTCCGGCGTCGGCTTCCCCTCTTTTGTTGACGCCGACGGTTCCGGCGCTTCTGGTCCCTCCCGCGCCCGTGCTGATCATTCCGGCCGCGCCGGTCCTCGTCGCCCCGGCGCCGGTGATCGTCACCGCGGCGAGACCTCTCACGGAGGCGGAGGCCGCGCCCGAGAAACTGCCGTCGCGCGCCGATCTGAAGACATTGGCCGAATCCTTGGCCCCTTCGCGCGACGCGACCGAAGAGGGCGATTCCCCGGAGCGGCGCGCGGGCTCCCTGGGTTCCGCCTTCGATGGAGCGCTTTCGCCCGAGGCCGCCGCTTGGGACGAAGTTGGGGACCGCTTCGCGCGCGGACCGCTGACCCCGGGTCTTCCGGTCGTGGAGACGGCCGCCCGCTCCTTGATCGCCAGACTCCTGCCGTCCCTGTACCGCCGCGTGCCCGTGACGGCCGTTTACGACCGGAGCGAGCGCCCGGTCACGGGCCATACGTGGACGGCGGAGACAGGCCACGTCGTCGAGATCTCTCCGGTCTCCGCGGACGCGCGCGGCGAGGTTCCCAACGCCTTCGGCGGGCCGAGCGCGGCGCGCGTCCAGCAGAAGATCGAACATCTCATGGAGTTCGCGCACGAGTACTTCCACGTGCTCTTCGATTCCGCCGTGCGCCGGACCGAGAACCACGCGCCGCATTCCGTCTACTCCGCCATGACCGAAGGATTCGCGGTCGGCGGAGAACAGCTGTTGGCCGAAAGATTGCTGGACCTGGTCCCGACCTTGGGGCTGGGACCGCGCGACGCCTCGGACTTGGCGGCCGTCGCGCGGGAGCGGCGCGCGTGGTTGGACACCGAGGACAACCATTACTCGGAGGGGATCATCGCGTGGCGCAAGGCTTACGCCGAAGGGGGGGTGCCGGGGATGATCTCCTTCTTGAGTTCGCTGTCGGCGAAGCGCATGGCGGGAACGCCGCGTTCCGACGCCGCGTACCAGTTGGCGCTGGGCGATCCCGCCCTGCTGGGAGCGTATATGGGCCGCGAGGACAATCCGACGCGCCGCGGCTTGGACGCCTTCTCCAAAGCCGCGCGCGGCGAAAAATTAAACGAAGAGGAGACGCGCGAGGCGTCCGCCGCGGTGGAACGGGCGGGTCCCGAGGGCTGGCGCCGTCTCTTCGACCGGACTCTTTTGGCCGACAAGCGCCTGAAGGAACCTCAGGCCGCCGTCGAAGGCGCGAACTGGTGGGACAAAAAAGCCGAAGCCCTGCCCAGCGTGGAGCCGGTCTTCGCCCTGGCGCGCCTGAGCCCCGCCGCCGGGGCCGTTCTCTCCCGGTATCTGGCCGCGACGATCGCCGATCGGGGGGGCGCCGTCCGGCTGTTCGAGCGCCCGGGCCCCAACGACAAGACCAACGCGATCATCGCCGGGGCGGAGTCTCTGCCTTGGGCCGAAGCCGACCATAAAGCCTGGAACGATGGGCTGATGCGTTGGCTGATCGGCGCGAATTAGGCCCTGAACCGTCACCCTTGCCTTCGCTTCTCCAGGTCCCGGAGCTTCTGCTCGTAGTCGCGCCGCAGGGACTCGCGCTCCTCGGCCAGCTTGCGCACGCGCTCGTCGTACTGCGCGGCGAACTCGATCTTGGCCATGTTGAGCTCCTGGCGCAGCTGCCGCTCCATCTCCTGGTAGCGCCCGGCGATCTCGGCTTCCTTCTCGGCCAGCCAGGAGCCGTTGCGGGCCCTCTCGGTCTCGACTTCACGCACCCGGGTCTCCAGCTGGGCGATCGTGGCCTCCCGCTCGGCGGCCAGCGCCGCGACGGACTCGCGGCGGCGGCGCTCGAAGTCGTCCTCCAGCTTCTGGCGGCGCTCGGCGGCGGCCTTCTCCAGGTCCACGCGACGGGCCTCATGCGAGGCCTCCCGCTTCTCGGCCTCGGCGCGCAGGAGCGCTGACTCCTTCTCCAAAGTCTCGCGCACCTTCGCGCGCAGGGCCTCGTCGCGCTCCCGGTAGCCGCGCTCGAGCTCCACGCGGGCGCGCGCGGTCTGCTCCTCGTACGCCAGCAGAAGCTCGCGCTCCTTCTGGATCATCTGCGCCTCCGCTTCCTTCTGCCGCGCGCGAATGGTCTCGTCGACCAGGCGCTCGCGCTGGATCAAGGCGGCCTCCAGCTCGCGGCGGCGCTGGAGCATGTCGGCGTCGCGCGTGGACTCCCACTCGGCGCGCTCGCGCTCGATCAGCTCGCGCTGCGATTTCAGCCAGCCGGCCTCGCGGGCGCTGAGCGCCTCCTGCAGCTCGGCCTCCTTGCGGATCCACGACTGCTGGAGCGCCGCCTCGGCGCGGGCCAGTTCGGCCATGCGCTCGTCGATGGTCTTCTGGACGCGCGCCTCCAGGTCGGCCCGGTGCTGGGCGGCGGCGGCCTCGCGGTCGCGGTTCTCCATCTCCAATTGGACGCGCCGGGTCTCCATTTCCGCGGAACGGCGCTTCAGGGATTCGTCCACGGCCGCCGCCTTGCGCGCCGCCTGGGCGTCGATTTCCTCCAGACGCTGGGCGATGGACCGTTCGAGCTCCTGGCGCTGGGCGGCGAGGGCGTTCTCCTTCTCGCGGAACTGTTCGGCCAGGCGCTCGCGCTCGGCGGCGAACAGCGACTCGCGCTGGGCCGCCCACTCTTTGTCGCGCGCCGTCCAGGCGGCCTGCAGGGAGGCCTGGTCCCGGGCGTACTTATCCTTCAGGGACGTCTCCAAGGCTCCGGCGCGCTCCTCCAGGACCTTGCGCTCGCGTGCCAGCGCCGCTTCGTACGCCTCGCGGTACTGGCTTTCCTTCGCGCCGATCTCGGCCTTGAGGCTGGCCTCCTTGGCGAAGAACTCGTCGCGCAGCTTGCGTTCCTTGTCGGCGAGGGCGGTTTCCAGTCTGACCTGGGTCTCGGCCGCGGCGCGCCGGACGCTCTCGCGCTCCTCGTCCAGGGCCGCCTTGGCGGACTCCAGTTCGACGCGGGACTTCTCGCGCCAGTCCTCGCGCTCGCGGCGGACGTCCTCCTCCCATTGCGCCTGAAGGGCGCGCAGACGTCCTTCGCTTTCGCGCATCAGCGCCTGGTGTTTGGAGTCCAGCCGTTTCTGCTCCTCGGCCAGCCGGCGGCGGACGCCGTCCTCCAGGGACACGGCCTTCGCGTCGTGCGCGGCCTGCAGCGCGGCGGATTCCTTGAGGGCCTTCTCCTGCAGGTCCTGGCGCAGCGCGGCGACGGCGTCGTCCTGGGCGCCCTTCCAGCGCGACTGCTCGGCGGCGGCGGCCGCGCGCGACTCCGCCTCGCGGGCCAGGTAGGAGGCCTGCAGCTCCTCCTCGCGCTTCTTCGACTGCGCGTCCAGGGCGCGGCGCTCGGCGGCGAGCTGGTCCCCGAACTCGGCGCGCAGGCGGTTCAACTGGGCGCGGTGTTCGGCCTGCAGGATCTTCTCGCGCTCGATCCAGCGCGCCGAGAACGCCGTCTCCATCTCGGCGGAACGGGCCTCGATCTCGCGCGACAGACGTTCGCGCTCGGCGTCCAGCGCCTGGGAATCCTCGACGCGCCGGGAAGACAGCTCCTCTTCGCGGGCGCGGAATGATTCCTCCAGCTTCGCGCGCTCGTCCTCCAGGCGTTTGCGTCCCTCGGCCAGGCTGTCGCGCAGCTTTCCCTGATGGACTTCCCAGGACTTGCGCTCGCGTTCGGTCCATTCGGTCTGCATGGTCTCGAAGCGCTTGGCCAGCTCCTCCTCCTTCCCGCGGTAGTGGTCCTGCATCTCCTGCTGGCGGAGGAACAGCTCGTCCTCCTTCTTGACGAAAGCGGCCTCCACCTCGGCGGCGTGCGCGGCCGCGGCGGCCTCCCTCTTGGCGAACTCCTTCTCCAGTTCCTCGCGCCGCTTGTCGAGCTCGACGCGGCCCTTGGCCAGCGCCTCCTCCAGGCGGTGCTGCTGGTTCTTCCAGAGCTCGGTCTCCTTGCGGATGAGCTCGCCCTGGAGCTGTTCGTACTTCGAGATCAGGGAGGCTTCCTGCGTTTCGTGGTGCGCGAGAAGGGCCTTCTGGCGGTCCAGGAACGACTCCTGGAGCTTCGCCTCCTTGTCGCGGAAGTGCTGCTCCATGAAGCGGCGCTCGGCCTCCAGGCGCTCCTGCAGGCGGCCCCACTCGGCCTCGTTCTTGTGCTGATAGGACTTGTCGAGCTCCTCCATCCGGCGGGCGTGGGCCTCCTCCAGCCGGCGGCGGTGATCCTCGACGATCTCCTCCTTCTGGCGCAGGCGCGCCTCCAGCTGGACGACCTTCTGCTCGAACTTCTCCGACAAAGCGGCTTCCTCGCGGCCCAACGCTTCGCGGTTGTGCTTGATCAAGTCCTCGACGTCGCGCTCGTAGCGGCGGCGGAAGTCGGACTCCTTGGCCTTGATCTGCTCATCAAGCAGACGCTGCTGTCCTTCGAGGTCTTTCTCCTTGGAGCGGATGGATTCGGCCTGGATCTTCAGGCGCTCCACCAGCGAGGCCTTCGTCTCCTCGAGGGCCTTCTCCTGGTGGGTCAGCGCCGACTGCAGCTCGCGCTCGGCCTCCTGCCGGGACACCTTCACCGCGTCGATGATCTCGCGGCGCAGGGCGCCGATCTGGGACTCGCGCGAGGCGATCTCGCGCTTGAGCGCGTCGATCTGCATGGACAGCTGGAGGCGCTCCTCCTTGACGTGCGCGTCCTGCTCGCGGGCGACCTCCTTGCGCAGTTCCTCGCGCATCTCCTTCTCGAGGCGCGACTGGTCCTGCATGGAGGCTTCCCAGGCCTTGATCGTCTCGCGCCAGCGTTTGACCGTCTCGTCCTTCTGGCGGGACTCGTTCTCGAGCTCGTCCTTGCGGCGGGACGAGCGGGAGGCCTCCTCGCGCGCCTGGCCCAGCTCCTCGTTCATCTTGTGGAGGCGTTCCAGCGCCCAGCGCAGGGCGAGGCGGGCGGTGTCCAGGTCGTTGACGTTGGACGCGTCGAAGTCCTGGGGCGGCTGGGGCGGCTCGGGGCGTTCGTTGTCCATGGGTTTTGGACGCGTCGGCGGTCGCGCAAGGAAAGTCTGCCCGAATCGTGTTACATATTTATAGCGTCCCGGCCCT
>JAGWMT010000302.1 GCA_028871595.1 Elusimicrobiota bacterium | reverse complement strand
GTCGGCGTAGTCGCCCCATTTCTCCGTCCGCACGCGTTCCGCATGGACGCCCAAAGTCTGGAGCCCGTCGCGGAGTTCCTGCACCATCTTGTTGGGGCCGCAGAGGTAATAGACGGCGTCCGGGTCCGCGCCGCCGGCGGCGACGATCTTCTCGGGGGTCCAGCGGCCGGTCAGCCCGTTCCACTCAGAAGGCGGAGTTCCCGTGACGCGCGGAAGGACGGTGATGCCCGCCTTGCGCCAGGCTTCGTACTCGTTCCGGTATAAGAGGATATCCGGATTCTTGGCCGAGCAGCACACGGTGATCTTGCCCGTCGCGTGCTGGTTCGCCTTCATCAGGCACATGGCGCGGAACGGGGTCACGCCCGTGCCGCCCGCGACCAGGACGGCATGCGGCGCGGTCACGTCGTAAATCCATTTCCCGAAAGGGCCGCGCGCGATCAGGCCGTGCTCGCCGCCCTCTGTCAGGAAACCCAGGCGGTCGCTGAAAGCCCCCACCATGCCCACGGTGATCTCGAACCAATGCGCGGCCTTTGCGGGCGCGGAACAGATTGAGTACGCGCGCCACGTCTTCGGGTCGTCCGCGAAATGGAACATGACGAATTGGCCCGGGACGAAGGTGAACCCGGCCGGAGACATGAAGCGGAAGGTGCGAATGCCCGGCGCCTCGTCGCGCGAAGACAGAAGCTTCGGCGCGAACGCGGGATGGACCGGAGAGCTCACTTCCCCAGCCCTCCCAGCCATTTCAGATACTCCTTCGAGCCGCCGGCGACGGGCAGCGCCAGGAACTCCGGCAGCTCGTAGGGATGCCGCGCCTTCACCCAGCGCTCCAGGGCCTTGAGCTTGGCCGCGGTGGTCTTGATGACGAGCAAAGTCTCCGCGTCGCGGTGGACGCGGCCCTTCCAACGGTAGATGGAGACGACGCCCGGGACCAGGTTGACGCAGGCCGCCAGGTTCGCCTCGACGACGCCTTCGGCCAGGGACTCGGCCTTGCCCCCGCTGGGCACGGTGACCAGGACGACGCGGGCGGGCGAAGCCATCTAGCGGTAAGTGAGGGAGCCGACGACGTGAACCTTCAGCATGTTGGACGCCTTGTGCTTGGCGGTGCCGCCGGCGGTGACCAAGGTGATGTCCCCGGTCTTCACCAGGCCGTTCTTCATCAGGATGCGCTCGCCGTACGCCAGCATCTCGTCGGTGGTCTTGCCCAGAGGGCAGATCAGCGGCGTCATGCCCCAGTACAGGGCCAGCTGGTTGTAGGTCGCCTTGAGCGGGGTCATCGCGATGATCGGGGCCTTGGGCCGGTACTTCGACATGATGCGCGCGGACCAGCCCGTCATGGTGTAGACGATCACCAGCTTGGTGCCGGTGACCTCGCAGGCGTCGTGGCAGGCGCGCGAGAGCGCGTGGGCGAAGCCGGTCTCCGGGGAGTCGGACAGGCCGTGCGGGATGAACTTGTAGCGGAAGTGCGAGGCCTCGGCCTTGCGGATGATGTCGGCCATGACGGTGACGGTTTCGAGCGGGTAGAGGCCGACGGCGGACTCTCCGGAGAGCATGACCACGTCGGCGCCGTCGTAGACGGCGTTGGCCACGTCGCTGGCCTCGGCGCGGGTGGGCTGGGCGTGGTTGATCATGCTTTCCAGCATCTGCGTGGCCACGATGGACAGCTTGCCGGCGTCGTTGGCCTTGCGCACCAGCATCTTCTGCAGGGCGGGCACCTCGGCGGCGGAGAGCTCGACGGCCAGATCGCCGCGGGCGATCATGATGCCGTCGGCGACGTCCAGGATCTTGTCGATGTTGCGGATGGCGTCGGGATGTTCGATCTTGGCGATGACCCGCGTCGGCAGGCCCGCCCGGGCGATGATCTTGCGGGTGCGGACGATGTCGTCGGGCTCGCGGACGAATGACAGCGCGACGTGATCGATGCCCAGCTTCAGGCCCATGTCCAGGTCGCGCAGGTCCTTCACGGTCAGGGCGGGCAGGTCGATGTCCGCGCCGGGCAGATTGATGCCCTTGTGCTCCTTGAGCGCGCCGCCGACCAGGACCTCGCAATCCACCCAGTCGCTCCCGGTCTTCAGGACCGAGAGGACGATGGTTCCGTCGTCCAGACGGATTTCCAGGCCCTTCTTGACGGTCTTGGGCAGCTTCTTGAAATTGGTGGAGATCTCCTCGGCGGTGCCCAGCACGTCGTTGGTGGTGATGCGGACCTTGGCGCCCTTCTTCAGGGCCACGGGCTCGGCGTTGCGCAGGCGGCCGACGCGCAGGCGCGGGCCCTGCAGGTCCATCACGACGGAAGTGGCCCGGCGCGAGAGCCGCGACGTGGAGCGGATGAGCTCGACGTTGCGCCGCAGGTCGTCCATGGAGGCGTGGGAGCAGTTCAGGCGGAACGCGTCCACTCCGGCGGCGATCAGGTCCAGCATGACCTCCGTGTTGGCGGAGACCGGGCCGAGCGTGGCCAGGATCTTCGTCATCTTCGGAGCGAGTCGGGGGTTGTGATGGAGTCCGTTCTTGTTCATCAAAGAGAGATTACCTTTTTCAAAGTCCGTCCGTTCGCGGGCGAGACGACGCCCTTTTCGGTCACGATCGCGGTGACCAGGGAGTGCGGGGTGACGTCGAAGGCGAAATGGCGGGCTTTCGCCCCCTTCGGCGCGATGGGCGTGCCGAACACCTCGACGACCTCCCGGATGGAGCGCTCCTCGATGGGGATGTCGGCGCCCGTGGCGGTGTTCATGTCCACGGTGGTGCTGGGCGCGACCACGTAAAACGGAATGCCGTGGTGCTTGGCCAGGATGGCCAGCCCGTAGGTGCCGATCTTGTTGCAGACGTCGGCGTTGGCGGCGATGCGGTCCGAGCCGACGATGACGGCGTGGATCTTCTTGGTTTTCATCAGGTGCGCGGCCATGTTGTCGGTGATCAAAGTCGCCGGGATGCCGGCCTGCATCAGCTCCCACAGGGTCAGGCGCGAGCCCTGCAGGTAAGGACGCGTCTCGCAGGGATACACGTGCTCCACCTTGCCGGCGAGCCAGCCGGCGCGGATCATGCCCACGGCGGTGCCGATCCCGGCGGTGGCCAAAGCGCCCGCGTTGCAGTGGGTGATGACGTTCGAGCCTTTCTTGAGAAGGGCCGCGCCCAGCACCGCCATCTTCAAATTGTAGCCCACGTCGTCGCGGTGGTACTTCACGGCGGCGGCGGCCATGCGCTTGGCCAAGGTCCGCTCCGGGCCGGATTTCGCGACGGCCAGCATGTGGTCGAGCGCGTGCATCAGGTTGACGGCGGTGGGGCGGGCGCGGCGCAGGACGGGTTCGGCGGCGAGAACGTCCTTCAGCCGGTTGCGTCTCGCGGCCAGGGCCATGCCGAAGGCGGCGGCGCAGCCGATCAGCGGAGCGCCGCGCAGGACCATGTCGGTGGTGGCGCGGGCGACGTCCTTGGCCGTGCGGCAGGTCACATATTTGACGCGTCGGGGCAGAAGGCGCTGGTCGAGGACTTCCAGGCGGTCCCCCTTCCACATGATGTGTCGGATGGGGTCTTGATGCAGAGGCTTTCGTTTCATCGTTTTCTTCATCTCGGGAACGATTCTATAAAACAGGACGAGGGCGAGCGAGGTCAACGACCTCGTTCGCCCTCGTTCAACGCCTTCCGAGCGGTCTTAAGGGATGGACTCCATGACCCTCTTGAGCTGCTCTTCGGTCTTGCCGACGATCTCCACGGTCTTTTCGCGTCCGTTCGCTCCGCGAAGGATGCTGACGCGCTTTCCGGGAACCTCGAAGAATTCGGCGAGGTAGTCCTTCAGCGCGGCATTGGCCTTCTCGTCCACGGCGGGTGCTGCGACCTTCACTCGGAGAACGCTGCCGATGCGGCTGACGACCTCGTTCTCGTCGGCGTTGGGGATGACTCGCACTTTCACGATCATGCTGGGGCCTCCAGTGATGCCGTACTTTGTTGCGAGAAAATCTGCGAGCCGATTCTGACCAGGTCGGCTCCTTCCTCGATCGCGATCTCGAAATCGCGGCTCATGCCCATCGA
>JAGWMT010000301.1 GCA_028871595.1 Elusimicrobiota bacterium | reverse complement strand
GACGGTGTCGTTGGGACGGCCCCGATTCCATCGGGGCGAAGCCGAAAAAATTGAAGAAAGCGGCGGGCTTGACCGCAGCCGAAAGGGGGGCTAACCTTTGGGCCGTGGAGCGGCTTCACGAAGAAACGGGCTTGAAACTCCTACAAGTCGTCTTCGGTTTCATGCACGCTCGCATCCAGGGCTATCGCCGCCGCGAGAACTGCTTCGTCGCCATCGACAACGTCGAACGCGCACAACGGATGATCGACCGTCAGCTTGATTTGGCTTGGGCTCCCGCTCTCGATCGAATCGCCCGAGAGATCAATCCGGCGCATGGCCGGATGTTTGACGGCTTCGTGGCCGAATACTACTGGTCGGCCCATCAAAGCGTATGGGCCACCGGCGTCATGTTTCGCAGCAGCTCCGCGCTGGCCGGCATCTATCCTTCGCTGGTGCGCCACGGCATGACGACCTTCTCCAGTCCCGACGTCATGCGTTTCCTCGGCGGCAAGGTCCACGGCTCCTTCAAGGGCGAGATCATCAGCGACTTCAAGAATCGGCCGGAGGGCGTGCGCATCAAGCACCGGGTCGGACGCAACTCGGTCAAGCTCTACGACGAGCAAGGCAGCGTCCTGCGAGTTGAGACGACCATCAACGATCCCGCCGGGATGAAGGTGTTCCGCCCCAAGGAAGGCGATGCCGACGGCCCGGCCCCTTGTCCTGGCTCCCCATGCGCAAAGGCATCGCCGATCTTTACCGCCGGGCACAGCTGTCGCAGGCGTCCAACGACCGCTACCTCGACGCCCTCGCCGCGGTCGACACCGCCACGCCCTTGGGTGAGCTCGTCCGCAAGATATGCGCGCCGACGCAATGGAACGGCAAGCGCGTGCGAGCCCTGAGACCCTGGTCCCAGGAAGACACGGCATTGTTCCAAGCGGTCAATCGCGGAGAGTTCGCCGTCAACGGCTTTCGCAACGCAGACCTCCAGGCTCGCCTCTACGATCGTCCGGCGCAGTCGTCCGAGGAGAAGAAACGCCGCGGTGCCAGAGTCACGCGGCAGTTGCGCATGCTTCGCGCTCACGGTCTCATCAGAAAGGTCAAGTCCAGCCACCGCTACGTCCTCACCGCCGGAGGCCGCGATCTCATCGCCGCCGTTCTCACCACTCAACGCGTTACGCTGGAGCAGCTTCAGACGGTGAACGCGTGATTTCTTCGCGGGAAAACCAGAAGTGAAGGATTAGTAGTATAAGCGTAACCTGTTTGTGCGGCGGGCGCCGCATCAAGGCTGGGAAGGTCAAACCGGCGCAATCAACGCGAAAAATCGAGCGCGTCGAACGACAACGGCCACGGCGACGGCTGAACGGCGGCACACTGTAATCTAACGCCGGATTCTCGAATCAGCTTCCAACGACCACGTCATACAACGAACCGGGGTGGGCACCGACATCGGCGATTTCTGGGGAATTACAGAGCGGCGCTTACACGCCTATCCGGTTCATTGCCAAACAGCATAAATGGTGCTAGAATCGGGCGTGGACCCCCGCGGTTTCCCGACGATTCTTCCCGAGTTCCAGCGAGCTTTCCCCGATGACGGCGCCTGCCTACCGTTTGGTAATGAACCGGATAGGCGTGGAATAAACCGCCGGAGGGACGGGGCTCTGCTTCGGTCGCGACTGTCAAGGGTAAGTGTGAGGGCATGCCGCGTGAAAGCGTGGCCAACAACCCAGTAGGAAAAAGCACGAGAACTTTGCTCCAGTCTATGGGTGAGAGCCAAGTGGCGCGAACCGCTCAGGTATTCACGCCTCGTCACACTTTTAGGGGTGACTCTTCTGAAAGGACGCCGAGGATATCCGGGAGGGAATCGACCATGCACGCTACATCAAGAAGACCGTCGGTAAGCCGTGTGCGGGAAACCCGCAAGCACGGTTTGAACGGGGGGCTCAGGAAACTGGACCTGGAGACAGGCACCGGCGCCTGAGCCCTACCAATGAAGAGTATCATCCTCGGCCTGATCGCGTCGTCCTGCCTGCTGGGCCGCGCCGCCCGCGCCGCCGGCGCTCCCCGCAAACGCGTCCCCGCCACGCCGATCCGGCATCTGGTGGTGCTCTTCCAGGAGAACGTCTCCTTCGACCATTACTTCGCCACCTATCCGCGCGCCGAGAACCGGCCCGGCGAGACGCCCTTCGTCCCGCGCCCCGGCACGCCGACGGTCAACGGACTCACGCCGACCCTCCTCTCTGAAAACCTGAATTCCGCGCCGCCCGAGCGTCTCGACCGGGCGCACGCCGCCACTTGCGACCAGGACCACGGCTACACGGCCGAGCAGAAGGCGGCGGACCGCGGCCTGATGGACAAGTTCGTCGAGTACACCGGCGAGGCGGGCTCAGGCTGCGATCCCAGGCTCGTGATGGATTATTTCGACGGGAACACGGTCGCCGCGCTGTGGAGCTACGCCCAGCATTTCGCGATGAGCGACAATTCGTTCGACGCGGTCTTCGGCCCGTCGACCCCCGGCGCGGTCGACCTGGTCTCCGGGCAGACGCACGGCGCCTTCCCGCCCGAGCTGGAGGACGGCGGCGAGCTCCTGGTCTCGAGCGGCACCGTGATCGCGGATCCCGATCCGGAGTTCGACGACTGCTCGAGCACGCCCGTCATCCGGATGAGCGGGACCAACGTGGGCGACCTTCTCGACCGCGCCGACGTGACGTGGGGGTGGTTCGAGGGGGGATTTCGCGCCACGGGCGCGACGCCCGAAGGGAAGGCGGTCTGCGGGACGGCGCACGAGGGCAGCGACGGCAGGAGGACGCTCGATTACATCCCTCACCACGAGCCGTTTCAGTATTACAAGTCGACCGCCAATCCCCGTCATCTGCCGCCGTTGTCCACGCGGAACATCGGCCGCGCGGACCAGGCGAACCATCAATACGATCTGGAGGATTTCTGGACGGCGGCCGGCGCGGGACGCCTCCCGGCGGTGAGCTTCCTGAAGGCGCCAGGCTACCAAGACGGTCACGCGGGCTACTCGGACCCGGTCCGCGAGCAGGCCTACCTCGTGGAGACCTTGAACCGGCTCCAGCGGCTCCCGGAATGGAAGGACATGGCGGTGATCATCTCCTACGACGACTCCGACGGCTGGTACGACCATGTGATGCCTCCGATCGTCAACGCGTCCAGCTTGCCGGGCGTCGACGCCCTGACCGGGCCCGGTTCCTGCGGCGTCGCCGCGCCGGGCGCCTACCCCGGCCGCTGCGGCTACGGCGCGCGCCTGCCGCTCCTTGTCCTGTCCCCTTTCGCCAAGGAGAACTTCGTCGACCATTCGCTCACCGATCAGACCTCGATCCTGCGCTTCATCGAGGACAATTGGAGGCTCGGCCGCATCGGCGACCAGTCGTACGACGCGAAGGCGGGCCCGCTCGGCCAGTTCTTCGACTTCGGCCGCGAGCGCGCGGCGCCGAAGCTCCTGCTCGATCCGGCCACCGGCATGCGGGCCGCGCCCCGCCCGTCGAAATAGGCGCGTAACACGGCTCCGCCATAACCGGGGCGATGAGCCTCGCGGGAGCCGATTGAACATCACGCCGGGACGACAAGCGCTCTTCCTTCTGCCGCTCCTCCTGCTCCTCGCCTCGGTCCGCGCGTCGGCGCAGGAGGAGGCCCCGGCCCGGATCCGCCTGGAAGGACCCTCCTGGTCGGCGGCCGCGAGCGGCTCTTTCCTGCTGCGGCCCTGTCCCAGCGCCCGCGAGCACGGGCTCGCGTTCTGCCTGGGAGGGGACGCGGCGCCGCCGTCGGCGGCGGCCAAGAGGTTCACCGCCTTCACGCGCTTGGCCGGCATGTTCATGGGCCGCGTAATCCGCGAGGGGCTAGCGCTGGTCGGGGCGCTGGGCACGGTAGCCGCGATCGTGCGTGCGGCGGGACGATGAAGGCGATCTCGTCGATCACGGAAGACGGCGAGCTTGAGCGCCTGCTGAGGCACGTTGGGCTCGAGTCGGATTTTCCGAAGACCCGGCCGGCACGAGCGCCGCCCGCGGCGTGGGGCGGGGAGGACTCCCAGG
>JAGWMT010000020.1 GCA_028871595.1 Elusimicrobiota bacterium | reverse complement strand
GGGTAATACGTCCCGCCGAAGAACGGCTTCAAGTCGGGCGTCAAGAACACGTTCAGCGGCCAGCCGCCTTGTCCCGTCATGGCCTGGACCGCGGTCATGTAGATCTTGTCCACGTCGGGCCGCTCCTCGCGGTCCAGCTTCACGCAGATGAACTGGGCGTTCATCACCGCCGCCACGTCCGCCTGGGAGAAGCTCTCTTTCTCCATCACGTGGCACCAATGGCAGGTCGAATAGCCGACCGACAGCAGCAAGGGCCGGTCCAGGTCCTTGGCGGCTTTGAAAGCCTCTTCCCCCCACGGACGCCAGTCCACGGGATTATCTTTATGTTGAAGAAGATAAGGGCTTTTCTCGCCGGCCAGACGATTGGGGCTCATCGCGTCACGATGATAGCAAACACCCGCGCGGCGTCGCTTTTACGGAACAAAACGGCCGTCTTGATCGTATGTATAGATGGATAATCCCGTTGATGTCCGTTCGAACAACACGACTCGCGCCAGAGAGAGTGCAGTTGTTCCATCGTACATCAAGGACGCCGCGACTCCGGAATCGGCGGGCCCCGCGCTGCACCTCATCCTCCGCGATCTGCGGATGACCCTCGGCTACAGTCATAGGGAACTCGCCCGCCGCTCCGGCCTGGACGCCGCGCTGATCTGCCGTATGGAGGCCGGCAAGGAATGCCTCTTGTCCACCTACGAACGCGCCGCGGAGGCATTGGGAGGCCGGACCACATACGCGATCAGCGTCCGCTCCGCCTGGAACGTCCTGCTTGAGGCCCGAATCCACGAGCGGCAGGAGCGCTGGGAACGCCAATGGGAAGAACGCCGCCAGGCGCGACGAGCTACGCGCCGGTCGCGATAAGCACCGCGCCCGCCGCGATCAGCAACCCGCCGGCCGCCGCGCGCCAGGAGATCGTCTCGCCCAGGAAGGCGGCCGCCAGGAGCATGGCGAACGCCACGCTGAGCTTGTCCACCGGCGCCACCCGCGAAGCGGGGCCCGCGCGCAGCGCGCGGTAGTAGCACAGCCACGACAGCCCCGTGGCCGCGCCCGACAGGACGACGAACAAAACTCCGCGCCAGGACAGCGCCGCCGGCCTCTGCCATGCCCCGCGCGCGGTCACGACGCCGGCGGTGAGGAGCATGATCACGACCGTGCGCAGCAAGGTGACCAAGTCCGGGTCCAGCTCCGCCACGGCCGCCTTTCCCAAAACGGCGGTCATCCCCGCGAAGAAGGCCGAGCCCAGCGCCGGCAGCAACCACGACGGTCCGCGCGACAGCAGTCCCATTAAGCGCTCCATTTCGACAACGCCGTCCGCTGCGCGGCGTATATCCCGCTGTGGCCGCTGAAGAGATACGCGAAGAAGCAGGCCGCGGCCAGCGGCACGGCGTGCACCGCGCCGAACAGCTCGATGCCCATGATGGTGCAGGCCAGCGGCGTGTTGGTGGCGCCCGCGAACACCGCCACCAGCCCCAATCCGGCGGCCAGGTCCACGGGCAGCCCCAGCGGCGCGGCCAGCGCGTTGCCCAGCGCCGCGCCGATGAAAAACAGAGGCGTCACCTCCCCGCCCTTGAAGCCGCAGGACAAGGTCAGCGCGGTGAGCAGCAGCTTCCACCACCAACTGGCGAAACCGGCGCCGCCCGCGTGAAAGCAGGACAAAATGGTGACCGCGGCGGGATTGCCGGGAGGCGCCGTCACGCCGATGCCCAGGTAGTCCGTGGTGCCAAGCAACCGGGCGATCAGCACCACGGCCGCGCCGCCCAGCACCGGCCTCAGCCACGGCCGCGACACGCGCTTAAAACCGGCCTTCAAGGCGTGGGACAACTCCGCGAACAGCACGCTGGCCAGGCCGAACAGCGCGCCCGCCGCGGCGGCCTTGAGCGCCACCACGGCGTCCAGGCCCGAGGCGGCGGCGATGGCCTGATGATAGTCCACGTGACGGATGCCCCAGGCCCGGCAGGTCCAATCCGCCAGCACGGAGGCGATCAGGCAGGGGATGAGGGCGTCGTAGCTCATGCTCCCCACGGTGAGGACCTCCAGCGCGAACACCGCGCCGGTGAGCGGGGTGCCGAACACGCTGCCGAAGCCCGCGGCCACGCCGCACATGAGCAGGAGCCGGGTGTCGGCGGGCTTCAAGCGAAAGGCGCGGGCCGTGCCGGCGGCCAGGCTGCCGCCCATCTGGATGGCGGTGCCTTCGCGGCCGGCGGAGCCGCCGAAGAGATGGGTCACCAAGGTCCCGATCATGACGAACGGGGCCATGCGCAGGGGCACGCCGGCTCCGGGCTCATGGATGTGTTCCATCAGGAGGTCGTTGCCTCTCTCCGAGCCGCTGCCGTAACGGTCGTACGCGAGCAGCAGGGGGATGCCGGCCAGCGGAAGCAGCCAGATCAGCCCGGGATGGTCCCAGCGCGTCCGGGTGACGACATCCAAACCCCACAGGAACGCGGCCGACGCGGAGCCGGCCAGCAGGGCGGCGGGAGCGGCGAGCAGGAGCCACTTCACGACGAAGCGGGCCAGTCCGCGGTGGTCGTCCCAGTCCCAGAGCCGGCTCATCGGTTCCCCCATAAAAAAAGACCCCCACCTTTTCGGTAGGAGTCATCAGCCCCCGCGGGGCGGTTATGGCGAACTCCATCGCCTTGCGACCAACCGAGTATAGCGGGAGCGCGGGGTTAAATCAAGGGGGGCCGCGATCGCCCGCCCCGGCGAACTGATATAATGCCCAATGGCCGTCGATAAGAAGTTCGTCCTCACGGGCGCCAAGCGGGTCTTCGACTCCCGCCCCATGTACGCCCAGGTCGTCGTCACCGACGACTGCAACCTGACCTGCTCCTACTGCGACGAATACACTCCGGGCGCCCCCATCATCCCCCTGGAGACCATGAAGGCCCGCATCGACAAGCTCGACGAGCTGGGCGTCCTGGTGTACGACTTCCTGGGCGGCGAGACCATGATGCATCCGGATATCGCGCAGTTGGTGGCCCACGTGAAGTCCAAGCGCGGCGGCTCCAACCTGGCCACGATCATTACCAACGGATTTTTGTTGACCAAGAAAAACATCCTGGACCTCAACGAAGCCGGCCTGGACTTCATGCAGGTCTCCGTGGATACATTACATCCGACCGAATGGTCGGATAAGTCGTTAAAATCCGTTCTACCCAAATTAAAATTGTTAGCCGAAACCGCCAAGTTCCAGGTCGAGATCCAATCCGTCCTGAACGAAGAGAATTTAAACAACTACGACGAGTTCCGCGCCACCCTGAAGGACCTCCCGTTCGCCTTCGGCTTTTCCATCATGCACGGCAAAGGCGGAGAAATCGCCATCAAGGGCGAAAAATATCTGGCTCTGCTGGACAAGTACGGCGTGTTCGAAGGCGTGAACTTCTACGGCGACCATCTTAAAGAAATGCTCAAGGGAGACTTCTCCCGCGCCTGGAAGTGCCTGGGCGGCTTCAAGTTTCTGTACATCACCTCCAACGGCGCCATCCAGTGGTGCGCCCAGCAGCGCGGCGTCGCGTACGACTTGATGGAGATGACCCCCGCGCGCCTCCAGGCCAACAACATCCACAAACCCTGCGAGGCCGGCTGCGCCTTGGGCTGCGTGCGCATGGTCAGCCACACCTTGGGCGAGCCCTTGAAGACCTTCGGCGCCAGCGTCAGGCTGGCCGTCGGCATGAGCAAGCCCAAGAAGAATAAAGAAGCCGTTCCCGCCTGACGCGCCCCGCCTATTTTTCGGCGTGGGCCTTGAAATAATCGAATTCATCCGTTATGATACGGTCCCGTTCCGGAGTGAACTCTAGCCGAGGGAGTTCCGGACGGAGAGGTGACCGACTCATGGCCACTGCCGCCGCGCTGCTGCTGCTCGCGCTGTCCGTCCCCTCTCCCGCCGCGCCCGTGCTCCGGCCGCCGCTGCCGGTCATGGCTCCCCGCGCCGCGGCCCATGTCTCCGACGCCGCCTTCCCCTCGGCCGAAAGCCTGTTCGGCGAATCCGCCGACCCCTTGGACTCCCTCGTTGCCGACGGCGAGGACCTCCACGACGCCGTCGCCGACGTGACCGCGACCGGCGCCCTCCAGGCCGGACTGCGCTCCCCGTCCGTCCTCCAGCGCCTGTCCGCCATCCGCGCCGCCGCCGTCCCGCGCGGCGTGTCCGCCGTTCCGTATCTGTCGGCCGCCATGCTGCGCTACGACGAGCCCGCGCGCATCCGCGCCGCCGCCGCCTTGGCCCTGGGCCGGATCGACGACCGCGTCGCCGTCTCCGCCTTGGCCGCCGCCCTCAACGACCCCGCCCCCGAGGTCCGCTACGCCTCGGCCTTGTCCTTGGGCCGCCTCCCCGCCGACGGCGTCGCCACCCGCCTGGGCCGCGTCCTCCAGCGCGACCCCGTGTGGCAGGTGCGCTACGCCGCCGCCATCGCCTTGGGCCGCACCCATAAGAGCTTCGTGTCCGAGGACCTGGCCGCCGCCCTGGAGAACGATCCCGCCTGGCAGATCCGCCAGCAGGCCGCGCGCTCCCTGCAGGACATCCCCTCGCCGCGCTCCGCCCAGGCCCTGACCAGCGCTCTCCGCGATCCCGAGCCCAGCGTCCGCGCCGCCGCCGGGTCCGCCCTGGCCGAGATCGGAGGACCCGTCCAGCGCCGCGCCGTGGCCGACGCCCTGCGCGATGAGCGCGACCCGTCCGTGCGCGCCGTCCTGGCCGTGGCCGCCCGCCGCGCCTTGTCCCGCCCTTAAGGAGCGGAGACGGGCGCCGTGGAGATGGCGGGAGCCCCGGAAGAGTTGGGCAGGAAGTCCTCGTGGCCGCGCAGACGCCGGTGGGAAAGGTAGACCGTCATCCCCCCCAGGAAGATCAAGGAGGCCGCCCAGCCGAACGGCCCCGCCAGGTCCAGGACCAGCACGTAGCCCATCAGCCCCGCGCCCACCCCGGCCGCCGCCCCGCCCGACACCTGGGCCACCTTCAACGCCTTGATTTCCTCGGGCGACATCTTCTGCCGCGGAGCCCTCACGATGATGGTTTCGCCGGGAGCCTCGGAAGACGTGGAGAGATCCACCGCGGGAGCCGCGGACGCCGCGACGGACAGGCTGAGGACCAAGGCCAGTGCTTTCATGCCGTTAATCAAAGTGTAGCGCATCGTCCAGAAAACGCAAGAGGCGGGGCCGGAATTCAGTTCCACGAACGCCGAAAGCCTCTATGTGCCCTTTCCCGGGGACCGTCCAGAACGCCTTCGGCTCCGGGGCTTTCTCGTAGAGCCGGCGACCCTCGTTGAACGGCACCACCGGATCGTCCGGCGCGTGCAGCAGGAGCAGGGGCACCTTTCGCCGCCGCGCGATCAGCCGCTCCGGCGCCCAACGATCGGAGATCAGGAAGGACAGCGGCCATTGCAGCGGCCAGGTCAGCCACAAACGCCCCAGTTTATCCCGCGCCACCCGGCGGTAAGAGGCGAAGGACGAGTCCAGCACCAACGCCGCCAGGTCCTTTCCGCCGTCGCGATCCAGCGCCGCCACGGCCACCGCTCCGCCCAGGCTTTGGCCCACGACCACCAGCGGCAGCCCCGGCGCCTTCGCGCGCGCGTAGGCCAGCGCCGCCGCGCCGTCGGCGATCGAACCGCTCAGGGATTTCTTCCCGCCGGACGCGCCGTAACCCCGGTAGTCGAAGGCCAAGACGTCCCAGCCCTCCAGCGCCAGCCAGTAGACGTACAAAAAGTGGGCCGTCATGTTCTCGCCGTTGCCGTGGAATTGAACCACCACGCCCTTCGCGGGGAGCTTCGCCGCCGGGAACCACAGCCCGGTGAGCTCGGTCCCGTCCGCGGACTGGAAATGCGCCTCTTCCCACTTGGCCCCCACGCGGTCGGGAGAGAAGTGGAGCGCGCGATCCGGTTGGAGGAAAATATTGGTGCAGCCCGAGAGCAGGAAGGCCGCCGCCGCCAGCTTAATAGTACGCATTCGCGTACACTCCCGCCTCGCGGTGCGGGCCGCGCAGCAGACCCTCGGCGCGGACCGAGAAGTCCCTCGCCGGCGCCCAGTTCAGCCCGGCGCGCAGGCGGTGGTTCGGCGTCCGGTCTCCGACAGCCGTCGCGCCCAACGCCCCGTCCAGAAGTACCCGCCAATGCGCGCCGAAATCCACGATCAAGCCCGCGCGCGCCGCGCCCCCCGCGCGGTAGCCGTCGCGCAGCGGCGACCCGATGGAGCCCTCCGCCTGCGCCAGGCCGAACAACAGCGCCCCATCCCACGGAGCGGCGGAGAGACCCGTGCCGACATGCCCTTCGTACACCAAGGACTCCGACGCGGGCTTTCCCAGTTCGAACGCCGTGTCCAGCCCCGTTCCCGCGCTCCACGACGGCTTGCGCGTCCAGGAGTCCCACGGCGCGACGGAGAGGATCTCCACCAGGCGCGCGTCGCGCACGTACGCGCGCTTCTCGTCGCGGTCATAACGCAACCGGAAAGAAAATCCCTCGATGGCGGCGCCGGGCAGGTAGCCGCGGGGCCGGTCCAGCAGGTCGTGGTAGCCCGGCCGCCATGAGACTTCGGCGAAAGTGCCGCCGTTGCGCGCGCCGTAGCCGACGGAGAGGCGGTGGCGGCGGTGGCCTTCCTCCGGGGGCGCGGCCCACGACGGCGCGGGCGGGTCTATCGAAGCGTCCGGGATCCGGGCGCGACGGATCAGGATGCTCCGCTCCAGGGAGCGTACGTCGTCGGGAACGTCCGGAGAAAAGCCTTTTTTATACAGCACGTAATCTTCGGCCGAATCGAGCACCAAGGCCTTGCGCGCCGGCGCCAACGACGACGAGGCCGCGTCGCCTTCGTCCGGGCGCCCCTCGGCGTAGAGTTCGGCGGCGTGCATTTCGGCACGGCTCAGGAGAGCCCGGCGCTGGACCATGACGGTCCCATGGGACGGACGGTAATGGACGGCGGTGACGAATTTCGCGGCGCTTCGCGCCGCGATTAAGGTATCCACCGGGCCAACTATGGCCGGAGAGCCGGGCATCAGAGATAATCGCGGGGCGGCGGCTTCCAGGGCGGGCATCAACTGGTAGGAGCAGTTCTTCGAGAAAAAATAATAGGGGAATTGGCCTTGGCCCATCTCCCAGGCGTGCGCCGCCAGGCGGCCCACCTCGGCGCTGGACAAGGACAACGAGTACTCCCAGAGATCTCGGTTCTCGATGCCGTTGTATTCCGCGATCTTCATGTAATAGGGCATCACGGTGTATTTGCCCGGGTACAGTCCCAACAGTCCCTTCACGGCGAAGAGCACGCCGCCGTCGGAGCCGGTGTCGGCCGCGAAGTTCAACGTGTTGTCCCGCAGGGGATCGCCGCCGGTGTCCCGCCGCTCCAAACGCAGGAACGTGTGGCCGAACATGGACGAGGGATTGTCCAGGTACGCGGACGCGAAGATCAACGACGCCGAATCCGCGTCCAGCAGTTTTCGCCAGTTCTCATACTTCGAGCAGTCGGCGGCGGCGAAGGACGCGGGGTCCAGGCCCAGGCGAACGGTCAGCCACTCGGTCCGCGCCGGGAAACGGCAACGGAAAGAGCCGGCGCCGGACGGCGGAGCGGCGTAAAGGGCGGCCACGTCGGCCTCCAGCTCCGCGCGCGGGTCGTGCCCGCCTTCGGGCGAGAGAAAGAATCCCCCCGACGCGTCGCTCTCCGTCTCTCCCAACCAGCGCGAGCGCTTCCAGTGGCCTAAACGCCGCCACTGCGGATCGTTCCAGGTCTTTTCGGCCCGCGCGCGGGCCAACGCCTCGTCCGCCGCAAACGCCTCCGCCCGGACGGCGCCCGCCGTCAACGTCAATAAAAGAAGGAGGCGGGCGATCCGGGGACCGCCCGCCTCCCTTTTCACTTCCGGGCCCTTAGACGCCGCAGGCCTTGGCCATGGACGGGTCGGAGGCGATCTCCTTATCGAGGTTGTTCAGAAGCTCCGCCGGAGAGGTCTTCTCGTTCGGCAGGATCTTCTCGTAGCGCGCCTTCGCGAACGCCGCGAACGGCGCGGCCTGGCAGCCGGACATGGCGGCCAGGGACGCGGAGTACTGGCCGGAACCCTTGGCCAGCTCCAGTTCGATCGCGCGGAAGTTCGTGGCGGTGAACACCTCGCGCTCCTTCGACGCCTTGATCAGGCCGCCCGACGAACAGCCGAGCGTTCCGGTCGTGATGCCGAAGGTCTGGTTGCCGAACGTCCCGTTGGTGGTGGCCGCCAGGATCTGATGCACCGGCTTGTCTTCCTTGAAGAGCATGCTCCCCAGTCCGCAACCGGCGTCCAAATGACCTCCCGCGTGCGCGAGCGGCGCAAGAGCGGCCACGGCCACGAGCATCATCAGAGTTCGCTTCATCAGAGAGCCTCCTTTGCGTCTGCCGTCGCCCCGGACGGCCGGGGCGTTGGAAGGTTAGCCGATGCTCCCCTTCCTGTCAACCCCGCATTTGGAATTGCGCCGCGGCTCACTTTTTCGCGGGCGCGTCGGCCTTCTTGGCGTTGCCGGTGACCTCGAGGCTCAGCTCGATCTTGTCGCCGACCAGCACCCCGCCCGAGTCCAGGGACTTGTTCCAGCTGATGCCCCAGTCCTGGCGGTTGACCGTCGCGGTCGCGCTGAAGCTGGCGCTCTCGTTGCCCCACGGGTCCTTGCCGGTGCCGTCCACCTCCACGTCCAGCGCGACGGGCTTCGTCACGCAGTGCATGGTCAGATCTCCCAGGAGCTTGAAGTGGTCGCCCTTGACGGCCGCGACCTTGGTGCTCTTGAAGACGATCGTCGGGCACTTCTCCACGTCGAAGAACGCGTCGGACTTCAGGTGCTTGTCGCGCGCCTCGACGTCGGTGTTGATGGAGGCCGCGTCGATGGTGGCCTCGGCCTTCCACGCCTTGGGGTTCTTCTTGTCGTAGGTGAACGAGCCCGAGAACTTGGTGAAGCGGCCCGGGACCTTGCCCACCACGTGGCGGGCCTTGAAGCCCACCTGGGTGTGGGCCGGGTCGATGTCGTACTCCGTGGCGCCGGCGGCGCCGGCGAAGAGGCCCACGGCGACGGCGGCGAGAATCATTTTTCGCATGATCAGTTTCCTCCGATTTTAACGAAAGCGACGAACGCGGTTTTAATTGTAACCACTTCGATTACGTTTGTCAAGCGGTTTTGGCGGCGGCCCGAACCGCCAGACCCGCCCCCAGGCACACCGCGGCCGCGGCCAGCTGGCCCCAGCCTCCCTGCGCCCCGAGCCACACCGTCGCCGCGATCCCCGCCAGCGGGATCAGCCGCCCGCCCGGCGCGACGAACGCCGCCGGCCGTCCGCGCCGCCGGTCGGCCAGCACCGCCGCGCACGTGGCCAGGTACTGCGCGCCGATGACCACGTTGCCGAAGTCGATCAGGCGGTCGAAATCCAGGACCAGGGCCGCGCCCAGCGCCGTGGCGGCCGTGAGCAAAACGGCGGCCACGGGCGCGCCGCCCGACCCGCCGGCGCGCGCGAACACGCGCGGCAGGTGCCCCTCCTCCCCGAGCGCCACCAAGTACCGCGGCCCGCCCAAGGCGCAGCCCGCGGTGAAGCCGAACATGGAGATGAGCGCTCCCGCCGCGACCAGGCGCTCGCCGGAGGGGCCGAACAACGCCAGGCCGGCGTCGGACAACGGACGCGAGGACGCGGCCAAGCCCGGGACGGCGGCCAAGGACGCGGCCTGGATCAGACCGTAAAGCCCGGCGGCGACGATCAACGAAACCAGAACGGCGAACGGGGCGTCGCGCGCGGGGTCGCGGGCTTCGCCGGCGGGAACCGGCACGACCTCGAAGCCCTGGAAGGCGAAGTAGGCCAGGAAGCACGCCTTCGGGAGGGCGCCCCACCCGTGAGGCGCGAACGGCGTCAAAGCGGCCCCGCCGCCTTTCAGCCACAATGGTAGACCGGCCAGGGCGACGGCCAATAAGGGAAGCAGTTTGGCGGCCGTGAGGGAGGTGGACACCCTCGCGCCGGGCTTGGCGCCGAACAGGTTGACGCCCGCCAGGAGCGCGATGGACAGCGCGGCCACGGCTTTCCCCGCCGCGGGAGAGCCCAGCGCGGGCCAGAACGGGGCCGCGTACACCGACAGGCCCGAGGCCACGGCGGCCCAACTGACGATCTCCGTGATCCAGCACAGCCAGCCGATGGAGAAGCCCGCCAGCGGCCCGAAGGCCTCCTGGGCGTACAGCGACGGGCCGCCCGCGCGGTCGCGCGTGGAGGAGGCTTCCGCGAAGCACAGCGCCACCGGAGCCAGCGCCGCGGCGGTCAGGGCGAAGGCCGCGATGGACGCCGGACCCAGCAGGGCGGCCAGCTTCCCCGGGAACAGGAAAATGCTGGAGCCGACGATGGCGTTGACCCCGATCGCGGTCAGGTCCAGCCGCGTCAGCGCGCGGGGGCGGCTCACGGCTTGGCGCCCGCCGGAGCGGCGCCGTCGCGGATCAGGACGCGGGTGCCCACGAAGCTGCGCTGGTACAGGCGGCGCGCGGTGGCCGCGGGCAAGGTCAGGCACAGGTGCGGGTAGGCCTCGTGCTCGGCCTTCTTCAGCGGCGGGCCATGCAGGATCAGGCCTTCCTTGGTGAACAGCACGTTCTCGCCCAGCGCGCTGGCGCGCAATGAGGCGCCCACCTGGGGCGGCTCCCAGTCCAGGCGCCCGCCGACCTCTTCGGACTTCCCGCGTTCGGGATGGGCGTAGCGCTCCTTGGTGACGATGGTGGCCAGCCGCGGCAGGGGCTTCATGTCCCCCCCCACGGCGCGGGGCCGCGCGCCGCCCAGCGGCAAGGTCTCGTAGGCCTGCTCGCCGCGCATGACGTCCACGCGGTCGTTCTTCAGGTCCACGAGCAGATAGGTGGTCATGATCTCCCACTGCTTTTCCAAAAGACGCTTCTCCTCGGACAGGGCCAGCCCCCCCTCGAACAGCGCGCGGCGGGAGCGGGACAGGTCGGCGGCGCTGCGCTTGGCGCGGGCCAGGTCGCGGGCGACCAGGTCGCGCAGGGCCTGGCGCTCGGACAGTTCCAGGTCCAGGTCGTCGAGCGCGGCGGCGGCGCTCGCGTGGGAGGCGGCGGCCAGGCGGGCGTGGGCGGTCAGCCAGGATTGGAGCATCCAGCAGCCGGCCAGGATCAGCCCCCCGACGGCCAGCAGCAGCGGCGCGGTCGCGCGCCGGTCCAAGCGGCGCAGGAGGCGGTCGGCGGCGGGAGGAGGAGTTCTCATTCGAAGATATACACCTTGGTCCCGATCGGCACGGTCGAATACAGCTTCTCCAGATCGGCCGCGCCGATGCGCACGCAGCCGTGCGAGGCGGGACGGCCCAGCATCTCCTCGTTGCGCGTCCCGTGCATCAGGTAGCCGTCGCCCAGGTTGAAAAAATAGGCCCCCAGCTCGCCGTCCACGAAGCGCGCGGGATCGTCGGGCGGAGGCACCGGCTCGCCCGCCTCCACGAAGGCCCAGTCGGGCTTGCGCCATTTCGGGTTGACGCCCTTGCCGATCACGCGGAACTCGCCGCGCGGGGTCACGAACTCCCAGCGCTGGCCGCTTTTCTTGTCCGCGAGCAGGCCCCCGCGGCCGACGGACACGTCGGCCGACCAGAGGAGCTTCAGGCCCTTCTTCACGTACATCTTGTTGGCCTTGGCGTCCACCACCACGTGCAGGGCGCCTTTCAGGCGGCGCCCGACCTTCATGCGCAAGGCGGAGACCTCTCCCTCGATGGCCTTTTGCGTGCGCAGGTAGCCCTTGTCCTCGGGAAGGATGTTGGGAAGGCCCTCCAGGAATTCGGCCTCGCGGGACTGCGCGACGGACTCGCGCGCCAGCGCCCGCAGGCGGCTCGCCCCCTGGTTGAGCGCCTGGGCGTCGCCCTCCACCTGATCGGTCCGCCGCGCCAGGTCGGAGGCGGCGCGGGAAACGGCGCACGCGCGCCAGCCGAACGCGCCCAGCCACAGCGCCAGGCCCAGGGGGTACAACGTCCGCCCGAAAGGAGCCTCGCTCATGGCTCGGGCAGATCGTCCAGGCCGCCGCCCGGGCGGGCGGCCGCGCGCGCGCGCGCGCGGTCGGGGGAAAGAGGGGCCAGGGCCTCGGCCGCGCCGGCGGCGGCGTCGTCGGCCGTCGCGAAAACGGCGCCGCGGGGCCGCGCGGTCGCGCGCAGCAGGGGGTCGCCGCCGGCCAGGTTCAGCACGGCCACGTCCAGCGTCTTCCAGCCGTCGTCCATGGTCAGGAACACCACGGCGTCGGCGCCGGTCGCGCGCGCGATCTCGGCCAAGACGCGCGGGTTGGCGGCCACGTCCAGGTCCAGGACGGAGCCCGCCAGGACGCTGTCGGAATCCTCCAGAGCGGTCGCGCGGAAACCGCCCGCCTCCAGTCGCTTGGCCAGGGCGCGGGCCACGTCCGGGCCCCGTCCTCCGGCGCCGCGCACGGTGGCGATCGCCAGCGCCTTGACGCGGGTGGACGGCGCCTGGGAGCTGGTGGTCACGCGTCCGGACCCCGGCGCGCAGGCCGCCGCGAACGCGGCGGCGCAGAGAAGGGCGGAAATCCTCACGCGCACAGTGTAGCGGGAACGCCCGCCGCCGTCCAGTCCCGAACTGCTAGAATGCCCGATGAGCGACTCGCCCTTCTCCAAGCTCGGCCTCCACGCGGACCTCGTTCAGGGAGTGACGGCCATGGGCTTCACGGCCCCCACGCCCATCCAGGCCGCCGCCGTCCCCCCCGCCGTGGAAGGCCGCGACGTGCTGGGCTGCGCGCAGACGGGAGGCGGCAAGACCGCGGCGTTCGCGCTCCCCGTGCTGAACCGCCTCACCGCGACGCCCCGGCCCGGTCTGCGCGCCTTGGTGCTGGTCCCCAGCCGCGAGCTGGCCGCCCAGGTGGAGACCTCGTTCCGCGACTGCGGCCGCTTCGCGCCGCACAAGGTGGCCCTGGTCATCGGCGGCGTCGGTTATTTCGGCCAGCGCCAGGCGCTGTCGGGCGGCGCGCAGATCGCGGTGGCCACGCCCGGGCGCCTGCAGGACCACATCCGCCAGGGCTCCGCGCGCCTGGACCGCATCGAGGTGCTGGTCCTGGACGAGGCCGACCGGATGCTGGACATGGGCTTCCTGCCCGCCATCAAGGAGATCGTGGCCAAGCTCCCGAAGCAGCGCCAGACCCTGCTGTTCTCCGCCACCTTAGGCCCGGACATCGAGAAGATCGCCGCCTTCACTTTGCGCAACCCGGTGCGCGTGGAGATCTCCAAGCCCACCACGGTGGCCGCCGGCATCACCCAGGTGGTGTACCCGGTCCCGCAGGACCGCAAGACCGACCTGCTGGCCGCCTTGCTGAGCGCGGCGGGTCTGCGCTCCGGGCTGGTGTTCACCCGCACCAAGCACGGCGCCGACCGCCTGGCCAAGCGCATGGCCGCGCGCGGCTTTTCCGTGGGCGTGCTCCACTCCGGCCGCACCCAGGGCCAGCGCGCCGCGGCCATGGAGGACTTCCGCTCCGGGAAAACCCAGGTCCTCATCGCCACCGACGTGGCCGCCCGCGGCATCGACGTGCGCGAGATCAGCCACGTGGTCAACTTCGACGTCCCCCGCCACCCCGAGGACTACGTCCACCGCGTGGGCCGCACCGCGCGCGCGCACGGCGTGGGCGACGCGATGACCTTGATGTCGCCCGACGAGGCGCCGTTCCTGCGCGACATCGAGAAGTTCACGGGCGTGGTCTTCCCCCGCGCCGTCCTCCCCGGCTTCCCCGCCGCGCCGGCGCCTTCGCCGCGCCCGCAGACGCCTCCCGGCGCGAAAAAAGAGCACCACGGCGGGGCGCCGAAGGGCTTCCACGGCCACAAGGGCTACTCCGGCCGCGCCGGTCGCCGCTGAGATTGACAAAATGCGCCGGCGCGGGAAATCACCGTGCTTCCGGACATCGTCAGCGCCTATCCCGGCTTGGGCTGGAAGCAAGTTCACGGATCAACAACTCACCGCCCGCTTCTATTACGATCTGGGCCCGGCGTAAGTGGACGTCTCCACCTGTCCGAAACGACAAAAGGCGGAGCGCTCTCGCCTACAGCACGAGACCGGCAAGGAAGAAATCAAACCGGCTCCCCTGGATGAGAATATGGGGATGAAGCCCTCCGGTCGTTAGGCGGCTGGAAACTAGAAGTCCTGAGAATTCTTTCCCGCCGCAAGGCTCTTCAGATACGCGACCAAGTCATCGAGCTGCTGGTTCGTCAGCATCCTTCCCCAGGTCGGCATGAAAAGCGGAGGGGTCGGGCCGTTCGCCGCGGCTTTCCCGACGTAGCGGACGCCCAGGCGGATCTTATCCTTGAGCTCCGAATCCGAGTAACCCTGAGAGACCAAGGTCAGAGCAGGGACCATTCCGCCCTGGGAATTCGGATTGCCGACGCCGCCCTTTCCGTCTTCGCCGTGGCACTGGAAGCAGCCGACGTTCCGGAAGACCGAGCGTCCGCGTTCGGCCGAGGGAGCCTCGACGGTCTGGGAGGAGTTCGAGACGGCTTGCGCGGCCTCCGCCGGCACGTTCAAGCTCGCCGCGTAGGCCGCGGCGGCGTTTATTTCCGGAAGGGTCAGCTTCGCGGCCATGAAAGACATGGTGCCGTTGACGCGGAACCCCGCGTGAAATTCGCGCAGGGCGCGGGCTTCGTAGTCGGCGTGCTGGCCGGCCAGTCTTGGGAGATCCCTGTTGCCCCGGCCGCCGAAATGACAGGTGGCGCAGGCGGGCCGGCCGATCTCGTATCTTTCGAAGACCTTCCTGCCGAGAGCGATTTGATTGGGATCGCCGGGATCGCCTTTCGAGGGCTCGAGGTTCGAGTAAAAGTCGGCCAGGGACTCGATCTCGTCGTCCTTCAGGTTGGCGGCGTGGCCCCACATCGCGGCCTGAGCGTAGTGGTCGGCCCGCTTTCGGGCCCGCAAGCCCGTGAGCTGATTGATGAGATAGTCCTTGTCCTGGCCCGCCAGGTTCGGCACGAAGGTCCATTTGCTGATCCCGCGGGCCCCATGACAGACGGAGCAAACTTCGCTCCGGATTCCCGCCGCGCGCTGGACGGCCGAAGTGTAGGGGGCTTCGTCGGAGTAAACTTCCTGGCTTCCGGCCGGCCCGACAAGCGCCGCCATCCAGACAATTGATAGGAGCGTCGCCCACCCCGTCCTGCGCAAGAACGCTCTGAGCATCTCTGCCTCCCTCTAAAAAGCCATCCAAAGCCCGGCGACCAAGGTGTTGTTGTCCGACGGCTTCGTGTTCACCCCGAAGAAGGGACTTTGGTTGTTGTTGACGATGGTGTAGACGTCGTACTGAAGGATGAATTTCGTGTTGAGCCACGGCAAGTAATCGAGCTCGAAGACCCAGTATCGGTTCTTGGGCGAGCCGTCCCCGCCGTTCATCAGCGGGTCCTTGTTGCCCGTCGTGTCCACCCAATTCACAAGGCCGCCATAATGGCGCCGATAGTAATACTCGGCCGTCAGCGAGGTCTGGCTCAGGTAGTCCTCGGCGTGCGTGTAGCTTGCGCCTCCGTTCGCCGCGAGGAAAGCGGAGTTGTTGGACTGGTGCTCGCGGGTGAAAGAGCCCAGCAAGGTGACGATGTGGTCGTCCCCGATGTACTGGTACTGGAGGTCCGCGCCGGCGTCGCGGTAAAGGTTCGCCCGCGTCGGGGATTTCGCCGTGCCGAAGGTGTCGGCGAGCCCGCCCGGCAGGTAGCGGGTCTGCATGCCCAGGACCCCGAACTCGAGCGCGTTCCGCCCCCAATCCCTCTCGTAGGCAAGCCTTACCCGGGGGGCGGGACCATCCAAGGCGCCTTTAGAGCCGGTCGCCGTCAGGGTCGGGTTGCCGACGGCGATGCTTCCCGGCGAGCCGGAATGATAGACGCTCGCCTCCGCGTACAGCGAGTCGTCGAACCAAGCGTATTCCCCCACGCCCACCGAGTTGACGGCGAGCTGGCCGATGACCGGTCCGCGCAGGCCGCCCGCGCCGACGCCGAGATTATAGAGGCTCGGGACGTTGAAGAGAGGGACGCCGAAGGCGCTCAACGACGTGTTGAACACATCCTGCATTCCCGGAGTGTTGTTGACGAAGGACCCCCAGACCCAACGCCGGTCGGGGGTGTGATCGGAATAGCGGATCTCGGTGTTGTCGATGCCGACCGAGCCCGCGGTCCCATCGTACGTCATCATGATCCAGGTGCCGATCTGGTCTGTGACCCGTCCCGCGTAGAAGAGGCTGAACTGCTCGGGAAAGAGGGCGGTGTCTCCTTGAGTCTGGGCCCCGGAGGGCGTGCCGTTCGTGTTCTTGGCCGCGTTCGGATCCAGCGGCGCTCGATTCCATTTGCCGTAGGCGGACTGCAGAACAAACGAGACCGGAGAGACGTAGCTGAGAACAAGGTTGCGAACGGCCGCCTCGGTGTCCGAGGTCACGCTGTAGTCGGAGACGTCCGCGGGCTTGGTCGTCATGGTGTAGCCGTTCAGCTTGAAGCGCCGGCCGAACGGAGTCAACTCCGGGAAAGTCGTGTGGCACATCACACAGGACATGCCCGTCTGCCGCGCGAAAGACGCGACGGCGTGGCCTTCGCTCACTCCATCGGGTCGCAACGGACAGAGGTGCCGGGCATCATGAATGGCCGGCGCGGCGATCCAAAGCAGCCCGAGAATGCCGAAACAGAGGGCCACCGGCAATAAACTGAATCTCGCCCAAATCACTCTGACTTTGCGCATGCTCGCTCCTCTTTCCCTCCATGGCGTGAAACCGAGGGCGAATGCCATGTAGCAACATTCCGGCCATCATGGCGCCTAATCACTTATCCGCGTTCATTGAGGGTTTAACATCACCCCTCGTTCGAAATTCGCCTAGGGCAGGACTACCCGCTGGTCCACAGGCGGGGCGTCGCCGCTGACCGGGCCGGTCAACTCGCGGCGCGAAGAAAATCGTCCGCCGTCTCGGCGCACGGCAGGCCGCGGGCCTCCGGCAAGCGGGCCGCCAGCCCGCCGACGACGCGGGGCGGACGAGGCAGGGCCGAGGCCCGCGCCGTGACGGAGCGGGCGCGCTCCAAGCCGGAACGCATGGACACCGAAAGGCCCGGCAGGCGCGGCGCTTCACGGCGGCGAAGCGGTGTTCGTCGGCGACGGAGACCTTTCCCTCCTCCCAAAGGGCGCCGCTCCGGTACAGGGCGGGCTGCAGGAGACCGACGGCCGCGTCCGAGGGCGTCCAGGTCGCCGGCGCGCGCCGCGGAGAAGCGGAACATGGCCACCTCCGTCCCGCTTCAGTAAACAGGAGTCCGCGCCCCGCGAACTGAATTCGCGCTCAATTGAATCCGCCGCCATCGAAGAGGCCGCGGGGAAGGCTCGGACCCGGCTACTTGACGGCGACGATCATCGAGTCGGGCCCGACGAGGTGCTCGACGCGGGACTCTCGGAACCCCGCCTCGCCCAGCCAGCCCCGGCAGTCCGCGCCGGTGTAGTCGAAGCCGCCGGGAGTTTCGACCAGCATGTTCAGGCTCATCAGCAGGCCGAACGCGTTCTGGCTCCGGTCGTCGTCGATCAGCGCTTCGTAGATGACGAGAGCGCCGCCCTCCGGCAGGCTCTTATAGGCCTTGCCGATGAGCATTTTCTTCTGTTCGAGATTCCAGTCATGAAGAATATGGCCCATCACGATCACGTCGGCCTTCGGCAAATCCTGCGTGAAGAAATCGCACGTCGCGAAACTCAGCCGATCGCCGAGGCCGGCCGCGCCGACGTACTCACGGAAGACGGGCTCGACGACGGGGAGGTCCATGCCGACGCCCCGCAGATGACGATGGGCTTTGGCCACGGTCACGGGGAGGGCGCCCTGAGTGGTCCCCACGTCCAGAAAGGTTTTGTAGTTCTGCCACGGGAATTTCGACGCGATGGCATGGGCGGCGCCCAGGCTGATGCCCGTCATCGCCTTGCAGAATTCCTTGAGACGCGCGGGATCCTTATAGAGCACGTCGAAGGGATTCCCGCCCGACTTCGCCTCGTTCTGCGGCAGGCCGGTCTTAAGACCTTCCGTCAGCGAGCCCCAGAACGGATAGAGCCGGTTGTTGGCCATCTCCAGAATGCCGCCCATGTAGGAGGGTTTTGCGCTGTCGAGAAACGCCGCGCTTTCCGGCGTGTTGGAATACACCCCGTCGCGGCGCTCCAGCATGCCGAGGGCCACGAGCGCGTCGAAAAAATCGCGCGCCGCGCGCGGATGCAGGCCAAAGCACTTCTTGAGCCCTTCGAGGTCCTCGGGCCGCTTCGCCAAATGGGTGAAGACTCCCATCTCCACGGCGCTCAGCAGCGTCTTGGAGGCCCAAAACGCCATCCCCAATTGCATGATCTTATCGGGGAGCACGGGCGCGCCGGACGGCTCGCGAACGGCGGTCTTCGAGTTCATGAGGGTCACCTCGGGCAGAAGGGCATTCTCGGCGAGTCATTCACATAATACATTTCTTCCGTGAGCCGCGCTTCGCGGACGGCGGACCGGCGGGCCGACCTCATGGATCGCTGGGTCGCCATCGCGAGAAGCTGCGCGAGATGTTCCCCCCGGGCGCGCCCATCTGCGCGCCGAGGAGTCTCCCGGAACGGCGCTGCGCGTAGATCCTCAGCAGGCCCGCATTCTCGGACATGATGAGCGCCCGCCCCTGGCCGCTGAAATCCGCTTCCCCAACGCAGATGTCCTGCCCCTTGAGGATCGCCCAGGTCGATCCCACGACGGCGATGTTGGGCTGGCAAAAAATGATCCTCAGCCTGACGCGGCGCGCGAAGCAGGAGGAGCGCGCCTATCGGCATCGTGCAGGGGTCGAATTCAGGGAGCCCTTGCGCGGAGAGCTTGATTCCCAGTTTCTCGAGCCCGAGGCTCTCGATGTTCGGCCGCCGGCCGGCGCCGACGAGCACCTTCTCGACGAGGAAGCGTCGCGGCCCCGCGCTCACGCTGAGCCTGGAGGATTTCATATGGACGACGGCGTCGTGGCCCAGCCGCAGCGGGAATTCCTCGCCGAGGATTTCGATGGCGCGCCGGTTGACCGCGGGATCGTCCAAGCCGCCGATAAACGCGGAATGCCCGACGGCGCCAAGCCCGATGACGGCCAAAGAAGAGGGGAGCGTCTTCAATTCGAATATCTCGTCGCTGGTCAGCCGCCGCGGGCCCTTCCATGAAGCCGTCTCTGAGCGAACGCACTCGTGCCAAGACCTTCCTCGCGTCGAGGACCAAGCGCCGGCCGCCCAGGATGCCCTCTCGAGAAAACGCGCGGCGGCGGTGGAAGTCGTTGGCGATCTGAATCAAAGCCTTGGAAGGCATGCCGCCCACCCGGGCGCAAGTGGTGCCGTAGGACCCGCCGTTGATCAACACGAAGCTCCGCGTGAACCGCGCCGCCTCCCGCGGCGCCGGGATCGCGCGGCCCGAACATATACGTCACCCCCGTGCGCAGCACGAAGGGGTCGCTGACGTCGGAAAGCCCGAACGCGGGCTCGAGATGCGCCGACCAGCGGGGAGAAAGGGCGTACGTGAGAACCGGACCGAGGTAATGTTGTTGGGCGTTCCAGTAGAAGCCGAACCTCCGGTTATCGCCCAGCGCTCCGATCAGCTCCAAGCCGCAGCCGAAGCGACTCATGGAAAGCGCCGGCGGCGCGGCCATGTCGGCCATACCGGCCATCGTTCCCGTCGTCTCGGACGGCTTGAAGAATAGGCCCAGAGCGTAGCCGTAATCGCTTCCACGGGGCGACTGGAGGGAGGTTTCTCTGATGAAATTGAAGGTCGCGTTCACCCGATCCCAGTCGTGATAGGCGATCACGCGCTGTTCAAAGGTGCGCACCGGGGCATGCCGCGCCGGCGCCAAAGGCCCGGTCAGGTCTTCGGGGCCAAAGCCGGCGACCTCCATTTTATACAGGGCCGCCTCATTCAGATCCTCGTATTCGCCGTACAGCGTCAGGTTCAGAAACCGGTCGTCGCGGAACAGATGGAAATAAGTGCCGTACCGCATGCCGCCATAAGTGACGGGCATTCCTTGAATCTTTTGTCCCTCCGCCATGACCCCGGCCGTCCATTGAGGGGTGATGCCGTACTGGGCCATGAGCATCCCCGTGGCGAAATTGCTTCCGTACCGTGCAACCTGGAAATCCGGCAGAACCATCAGCATCAGCGAATGCTTTTCGAGCGGATAATTGATCGCGGTGAAGTAAGGGTCCATGTTCATCTGGGCCCGCGCCGAAGCCGCCAGAGCCGCCCACAACAATCCGGCGCGCAGGATTGCCGTCGAGCGTCTGGAATTTTTATCTGGCACGCTTTTGGTCGAACTCACGGACATGAGGCCTCCTTCATTATTTTAACGATCGCGGCTTCCACTTCACGGGCCACTCCTTCCAACTGCGGCGCATGGAACATCGCCAGAAGATCGGTCGGTTTCAACGCCGCCAGAATCGTTTGCCCCCCCTCTTCATAAATGGAGATCCGGCACGGCAGCGCGGTGGAGACGCTCATGTTTTGCTCGAGCGCCATCTTCGCCTGTTGAGGCTGACACACCTCGAAGATCAGGCATTCACGGGCGAAATCCACGCCCTTCTTCGCCATGGTCTCTTTGAGGTTGTGAACCTGCATGACGCCGAAGTCATTGGCCTGAACGGCGGCCTGCAAGGCCGCCGCGGTCTCCCGCACCGTTTTGTCAGTGGACAGTTTGATCAGCGTGCCGGCATCACCGACCGGATCTTTGGCCATAGGTCGTCCTCCTTTCCGCCTAAACTTCCGGAAGCAATAAAGCCCTCATGATCCTATGACATCCCCGCGAAAACGCCTATTGAGGGAATGTACCGGTTTGTCGTGTCAGCGGGCTGCTGAAAAGCTCCTTGCGCGGTCTTGCGCAGGGAAGATGCCGGTCCCAAAGTTCGTAAAACCGCTCGACGGGACGCGGATCGCAACCCTTCAGGCCGCCGTTTAGACGCAACCTGGGCGGGAGCTCGCGCCGGCGCGAGAGAAATTAACGGAAACGCCATTCCACCATGTCCGGACGCACCCTCACCCGGCGCGCAAGGGGTTTTTCAGCGGCCTGTTAGGCCGCGGCGGGAGGAGGAGGCGCGGACGGCTTGGGCGGGACGACGGGCGCGGGCATGGGCAGGACCGGACCCGGGACGTGGCCGCTCACGACGGCGGGCGTCTTCACTTCCTCGGGCAGCAGGTCCAGCTTCGCGAAGATCGGATGCTCCGCGTTGGACTGGGAGTCCATGGAGGTCTGGTGGCCGTACACGGTGGTGGTGGGCACCATCTTGATGGTCTCCCACGGGCAGTCCTTCGCGCACAGCTGGCAGCCGATGCAGATGTCGTAGTTGACGTACACGCCGAAAGTGGACGGGTCGTCGCCGAACTTCTCGATGCAGGTCGGGACCGGGCAGACCGCGATGCAGACCTCGCAGCCGGTGCACCCGGCCAGGTCGATGCGGGCCTTGATCTTGGCTTTCGAGGCGCCCTTGACGAGGGCGGCGCGGCGGGCGTCGTTCTGAGGAGCGGGCATTACACGGCCTCCAGCATGGATTGGGCATGGCCCGTCACCGACACTTTGCGGATCGCGTCCACGATCTTTCCGTCGGGCCCGATGACGAAAGTCGAGCGCTCGACGCCCATGAACGTGCGGCCGTACATGGACTTCTCCTTCCAGACGCCGTAGGCCTCGCAGATGGCCTTGTCCTCGTCCACCAGGAGCGGGAACGGGAGGCCGTGCTTGGCCTTGAAGCCGGCGTGCGACTTCGCGGAATCGGGGCTGACGCCCAGGATCACGACCTTGCGCTTGGCGAACGCGTCGTAGCGGTCGCGGAAGTCGCAGGCCTCCGTCGTGCAGCCGGGAGTGTTGTCCTTCGGGTAGAAATAGAGGACCACGGTCTTGCCCTTCAGGGACTTGAGGGACCAGGCGCGACCGGTCTCGTCATGCGCCGAGAACGCGGGCGCTTTGTCGCCGGCGGAAAGGACTTTGCGGGCCTTAGTCACCACGGTTCATTTTACACGTCTGCGCGTTGCGAGTCAAACCGCCCGCCTCGGCGGCGATCAGGGCGGCCGCCCGGGGCCGGCCCGCGCGGCCCGCCGCCGCCGCCAGGGCCCGCAGGCGCGGCGGATCGTCGAGCAGGCGCGCGCACAGCCGCGCCGCCTCCGCGGGTGTCCCGCCGGCCTCCGCCGCGCCGGCGTCCAGCAAAAAACGCGCGTTGGCGTCCTCCTGGCCCGGCAGCGGGCGCGTGAGGACCATGGGCACCGACAGCGCCAGGCTCTCGGCCGCCGTCAGCCCCCCCGGTTTCCCAAGGTGGAGGTCGCAAGTCGCCAGCACGGACGCCACCATGGCGGGCGGCTGGGGGCCGAACACCCGGAGGCGCCCTCCCGCCTCCCCGCGGGCCGAGAGGGCGCGCCGCAGGCCGTCGTTCACGCCGCAAAGGGCCAGCAGCACCGCACGCGGATGCGACGACAGCAGCGCCGCGGCCGCCTCATCCAGATCGCCGTAACCCTTGCTCCCTCCGGACAAGAGCACGACCGGCGCCGCCGAGGGGAG
>JAGWMT010000300.1 GCA_028871595.1 Elusimicrobiota bacterium | reverse complement strand
CGCGCCTTGGCCCAAGTCGCCGCGCTGGGACATGCCGTGGATTTGGCTCCGTGGCAAGACGGGGAAAAAGGGCTGCGCGACGCGCGGCCCAAACCCAAGATGTCCGTCACGCTCACCGGCGCGCCGTACCGCTCCACGAAGCCGAAGGAGCGCCCCGTCCGCGCGACCCTGTCCGCGGCTCCCGTCTCCGGCGACGCCGGCCTGCTGAACCAGGCCCTGTCCGCCGCGCAGGCCAGCATCGACGCGCTGACCCGCCTCCAGGAGCAGACGGCCCAGCTCCACCTGCAGTTCCTGCAGGGCCAGGAAACGGCACAGCGCTCGGTCCAGGCTCTCGTCGAGCAGCAGCAGTCCCTCACCGCTCGCCTCGGCGGCGGCGCCGTCGCCGCGCCCGCCCTCGTTCCCGTTCCGGTCCCCGTCGCCGCGCCGAAGGCCGACGTGACGGTCGTCTTGCTGGCCGTCGTGGCGGAGAAGACCGGCTACCCGGCCGAGACCATCAATCCCGACATGGACCTGGAAGCCGACCTGGGCATCGATTCGATCAAGCGGGTCGAGATCCTGTCCGCCGTCCAGGAAAAGCTTCCCGGCGCGCCGAAGGTGAAGCCCGAGCACTTGGGGACGTTGCGCACGCTGAAGTCCATCGCCGAGTATCTGTCGCAGGGCATGACCGCGTCGCCCGCGAAGGCGGAACTCGCGCCGGCGCGAGTTGCGTCCGCCGCGCCCATGGCGGACTTCCTGCCGGTCCTTTTGGCCATCGTGGCCGAAAAAACCGGCTATCCCGCCGAGACGATCAATCCCGACATGGACCTGGAAGCCGACCTGGGCATCGATTCGATCAAACGCGTCGAGATTCTTTCCGCCGTTCAGGAGAAGCTTCCCGGCGCGCCCAAGGTCAAGCCCGAGCACCTGGGCACGCTGCGGACGTTGAAGTCCATCGCCGATTATCTATCTCAGGGGATGACCGCGTCGCCCGCGACTCCGGGCCTCGCGCCGGCGCGAGTTGCGGCCGCCGCGCCCGCGGCGGAAGTCTTGCCGGTTCTTTTGACCATCGTGGCCGAGAAAACCGGCTACCCGGCGGAGACCATCAATCCCGACATGGACCTGGAAGCCGACCTGGGCATCGATTCGATCAAACGCGTCGAGATTCTTTCCGCCGTTCAGGAGAAGCTGCCCGCCGCGCCCAAGGTCAAGCCCGAGCATCTGGGCACGCTGCGCACGCTGAAGTCCATCGCCGACTATCTGTCCCAAGGCCCTGTCAGGCCGTCCGTCGCCGCCCCGTCGCCTGCGCCCTTGGCCGCGGCCCCGGCCGCCGAACCGGTCGAGACCGGAATGCTCCAGAGGTTCGTGCCGGAGCTGATCCCCGTCGGTCCCCGCGACGCCTCGGGTCTGGACAAATCGCTGACCGTCGCCGTCGCGCGCGATTCGGGCCTGGACCAGGCTTTGGTCCGCGAATTGAAAGCGAAGGGTTTTAAGGCCGAGATCGTGGAATTGGACGACATTCGTTCCCTGCCGGCGGAGTTGGGAGCCCTGATCCTGGTCGCGCCCACGCGTCCGGCCGCCCAAGGCGCGCCATGGACCGCGGAATCCGAAGCGTGGCTCAAGAAAGCCTTCCTGGCGGCCCAGGCCGCGGGACGCCTGTTCGCCGCTCGGGGCGGGCGCGGGCTGCTGATATCGGTCACGCGCCTGGACGGCGCCCTGGGCTTCGAGGGACGGGAGCAGGACCCCGCGTTCGGCGGAATCGCGGGCCTGATCAAGACCGCGGCGCGGGAATGGCTCGGCGTGCGGGGACGGGCGCTGGACGTGGACCCGGCGCTGACCTTGGACGCGGCCGCGAAGCTGATCGCGAAGGAGCTGGGCTTCGACGGACCCGTCGAGGCCGCGCTGAACGCCGCCGGCGTCCGGGGCGTCGCTCTGGTCGAGCGCGCGTTTTCCGCGGCCGGGCGAGAGCCGCTGCAGTCCGGCGACGCCGTCCTCGTGACCGGCGGCGCCCGCGGCGTGACCGCGGAAGCGGCGCTGGCCGTCGGGATCGCTTTCAAGCCTCGCCTGGTCCTGATCGGGCGCAGCCCGCTGCCGGACGAGGAACCGGCGCATTTGTCCGCCGCGCGGACGGAGGCGGACCTGCGCCGCGAGATCGCGGCGCGGGAAAAGACTCTGGGCCCGAAAGAGATCGGCGCGAAAGCGAAGTCAATCCTGGCGGGCCGCGAGATTCGCGCGACGCTCAAGCGCCTGGCCGACGCCGGCGTGGAGGCCCGTTATCGCGCCGCCGACGTGCGCGACGCGAAAGCCGTCGCGGCTTTGGTGTCCGAGACCGAGAGCGCGTTCGGGCCGATCCGCGGGATCGTGCATGGGGCCGGAGTCCTGGCCGACAAGCTCATCCTGGATAAGTCCGCCGCCCAGGTCGACTCGGTGCTGGACACCAAGTTGGCCGGCTTGCGCCACTTGCTGGACGCGGTGAAGCTTTCCGAGCTTCGCCTGCTGGCGCTGTTCTCGTCCTCGACCGCGCGCTACGGCCGCGTCGGCCAGTCCGATTACGCGATCGCCAACGAGGTGCTGAACAAGGCGGCCCAGGTTCTGGCGCGCCGGCTGCCGGACTGCCGCGTCGCCGCGCTCGGCTGGGGCCCGTGGGACGGGGGCATGGTGGATGCCTCCCTGCGCAAGCTGTTCGCCGCGGAAGGCGTGGGCGTCATCGGGCTGGAGGATGGGGGACGGCACCTGGTCGCCGAGGCCCGCGCGGCGGCCGCCCCGGCCGAAACCGTCGTCATCGCCGCCTTGCCGGGCGTGAAGGCGGCTTTGCCTGTCGCGTTCGAGCGCGACCTGTCTTTGGACACGCATCCGTTCCTGGCCTCGCACGTCATCAACGGCCGGGCGGTGGTGCCTTTGGCCGCGTCCGCGGAGTGGCTGGCCCACGGCGCGCTGCACGCGCATCCCGGCTTGGTCTTCGCCGGTTTCGACGACCTGCGCGTGACCAAGGCCATTCCGGTCGCCGCCGGAAAGACGACGGTTCTCTCGGTCCGCGCCGGCGCGGCGGAGAAACGCTCCGGACTGCTCGTCGTTCCCGCCGAGATCCGCGGCGAGGGGGGCGCGCTGTGCGTCTCTGCCCGGGTCGTGCTCGCGGCCAAGCGCCCGTCGGCGCCGGCCCCCGCTCTGGACGCGTCCGGACCGCCGTACGGGCGCACGCCCGAAGCGGCCTACCGCGAGGTTTTATTCCACGGTCCCGACATGCAATTCCTGTTGTCGGTCCCGGTCTGCGGTCCCGACGGAGTGGTGATCGAGGCCAAGACGGCGTCGGCGCCGTCGGCCTGGATGCGCGCGCCGGCGCGCGACCGGTGGCTGGCCGACCCCGCGGCGCTCGACGCGGCGTTCCAGGCGATGATCCTCTGGACCGACGCGCAGATGGGCGCGCCGTGCCTGCCCAGTTTCGTCTCGCGCTACCGGCAGTACGCGGAGTTCCCGGAAAGAGGGGTCCGGATCACGGCGCGCGCGGCGCGGCGGGGAGACGGCTTGGCGTCCTCCGACATCGAGTTCCTCGACGAGCGCGGCGGACTGATCGCCCGCATGGACGGCTGCGAGTGCGCCGCGTCCGCCGCGCTGACCGCCGCCTTCCGGCGCAACACCGCCGAGGCCGCCGCATAATGGAGAAGAACATGAAGCGAACCCCGCTCATCCGCGCGCTCCCTCTCCTGTTCGCCGCCGCGGTCCTGGCCGCGGGCTGCGGCGGCCGTTCGTCGGTCAAGGCCGGGAAGTCCCAGGACCTGGATCCGGCGAAGGTCAAGTCGGTGGCCGAGTCGGCCCGCGCCGCCGAGGACGGGAGCTCCAAGCCCCAGCCCGCCGGCCCCCAGCGCGGCGAGGCCGAGTCGCGCAGCGGCAAGATCCTGGGCAAGGACTCCGAGGGCTGCACGTGGGTGGAGGGCGAGGCGCTGGTCGTGGTCGGCGAGCAGGACTCCCGCCACCAGGCCCGCGCCGCCGCCATCGAGCAGGCCCGCGCGGCCGCCGTGCAGGATTTCCTGGGCGTGGACGTGAAATCCAAGCTGATGGACTTCGAGCAGGAAGGGCT
>JAGWMT010000019.1 GCA_028871595.1 Elusimicrobiota bacterium | reverse complement strand
CGACAACAAGTGGGCCAACGACAAGTTCTTCACCCACAAGTCCGAAATCCTGATGAGCAGCGTGGTTCACGTCCAGGATTCCGTGTTCACCGTGTACAACGCGGGCTACGACCTCACCATGCGCTGCCGATGAACCTCCTCCCCTTCGTCCTGGCCGCGGCGGCGTGCGCCGCGCCCGCGCCGAAGCCCCCGCGGGTCGTCTCCCTCGTCACGAAGGACGGCTGGACGCTCTCCGCGGACTACCGTCCCGCGGACAAAGGCGGCGCGGTGATCGTCCTGGCCCACGGCGTCGCGTCGTCGAAGCTGGAATGGACGGTCTTCGCCGAACGCCTGCAGGCCGCGGGCGTGGGCTCCCTCGCCGTCGATCTGCGCGGCCATCACGACAGCCAAAAAGGCCCCGCCGGAACCCGGACCTTCGAGGATTTCGACGCGACGGGAGAGTGGCCCCGCGCCGTCGAGGATCTGGAGACGGCGGCGCGCTGGCTGCGCAAACGCGGCGTCCCCGAAAACCGCATCGCCTTCGGCGGCGCTTCCATCGGGGCCAATCTGGCCTCGCTCGCCGCCGCGGCGCATCCGCGCGCGCCGTTCCTGCTCCTGCTGTCCCCCGGGCCCGACTACCGCGGCGTCGGACTCAAGGCCCGTCCGGGCCTTAAGACCTTGGTGGGCGCGTCCCCGGGGGACCGGTACGCGCACCAGACCTTGGCACCGCTGTCCGCCGTCCAAGGCGTCGAGACGTTCGAGGCGCCGGGCGGCCACGGAACGCAGATGTTCGAGGACAAGGCCACTCTCGACCGCGTGGTCGCGTGGACCATCGCGGCCTCCCGCGGCCGCTGAAAAACCACTTGCGTGCTGGTGTGTCCGGACGCAGTGGAATTGCGTTTCCGGTCATTTCACTCACGCCGGCGCGATCAGGCGGAGACGGGCTTGGACGGAGGGGCGCGGCGGCGGGCGATCAGCGCGCGGACGCGCTCGGCGAACTCGGCGTTCTCCGCGGCCAGGCGGCGGAACGCCGCCTCCGGGATCAGCAGCACCACGGCGCCGCCCTCTCCGGCCTTCACGGTCGCGCCGGCGACGCTGGCCTCCAGCATGGAAGCCTCGCCGAACACCTCGCCGGTGCCGAGATCGGCGAGACGGACCATGCCCTTGCCCGCCACCTTCGCCTGCACGAAGACCGTGCCGGTGGCGACCACGTGCAGGAAATCCACCGTCATGCCGGCGAACATCACGGACTGCCCGGCGGCGCAGGTTTTCAACGTCGCCGACTCGGCCAGCGGCGTCAGCGCGACATCGGAAAGCCCGGCGAACAGGGGCACGTGCGCGCGCAGGAAAGTCAGGGCGTCCATTTCGCTAAGAGTACTCATACGCGCCTCCCCGCGCCAGGGCCCAAAGGCCCAGCCGTTTTGTTAAACTGGGAGCATGACCGACCCCGGGCGGCTGTTCATGTTCGGCGCATACGGGACGAAGCCGTCCCGCGAGACCGTGTCGCTGTTCAAAGAGACGAACGCGACCGGCCTGCTCCTGCTGGCGCGGAACATCGAGACGCCGGCGCAGACCAAGGCCTATGTGACCGAGCTGGAGGACCGTCTGGGACGCCCCCTGCTGGTCGCCATCGACCACGAGGGCGGCTGGGTCCTGCGCTTCAAGTCCGGCATGACCGCGTTTCCCGGCAACGCCGCCCTGGGCCGCACGCGCGACCCGAAGGCCGCCTACGCCGTCGGGCGCCAGATGGCGCGCGAGCTGGCGCCGCTGGGCATCCGCATGAACCTGGCCCCGGTGCTCGACGTCTCCACGAAGGTGTACAACCCCGGGATCGGCATCCGTTCCTTCGGCCCCGATCCCAAGCTGGCGGGACGGCTGGGCGCGGCGTTCACGCGCGGCCTCCAGGACCACGGCGTCTCGGCCTGCGCCAAGCACTTCCCGGGCAAGGGCGCGGCGACGGTGGACGCCCACGTGGACCTGCCGACCATCCGCCTCCCCCGCGCGGAGTTCTCCCGGGTGCACCTGGCGCCGTTCCACGACGCGGTCAAAGCGGGCGTGGACGCGGTGATGACCTCCCACGTGCGCTTCCCCGCGTTCGATTCGGTCCCGGCGACGTTCTCCCGGAAGATCGTGCGCGACGTGCTGCGCGGCAAGCTGGGCTACCACGGGCTCATCGTCAGCGACGACCTGTGCATGGGCGCCGTCACCAAGCGCTGGCCCGTGGCCGTCGCGACGCTGAAATGCCTGGACGCGGGCCACGACGTGCTGATGATCGCCCACGACCTGCAGGGCATGCGCGACGCCGTGGACCTGATCCGCGAGGCGGGCGCCGACGAGAATCAGCTGGCCGAGGCCGACGCCCGGATCCAGAACCTCCTCCCCCGCCGGCGCCAGGACCACGCGCCGAACCTCGACGAGGGGCTGGACCTGGCGCGCGCGATCGCCGCGAAGGCCGTCGTCGTCGCCCGTCGCGGCGCCTGCCGGCTCCCGCTTCCCGCCGAACCCGGCACTCTGATCCTGGTCCCGGACTTCCGCGAGGTGCGCGAGCGCTTCACGTTCGAGGACGGCCCGGGCGGCCCCGAAGCCATGATCCGCGCCTTGGCGCCCCGCGCGGACGTCCTGCGGACGCCGATCGAGTCCTCCGGCCTGGGCTCCCTGGCCGCGGCGGTCAAGCGCGCGGAAAACGTCGTGTTCCTCTGCTTCGAGGCGCGGCGCTTCGCCGGCCAGGCCGCGACGCTGAAGCTTTTGGCGAAATCCGCGCCCGAGAAGACCGTCGCCCTTCTGATCCGCTCGTCGTGGGACGAGTCCCTGTGCCCCAAGAAGATGACCGTCGTGGACGCCGCCGGCTACCGCCTCGTCAGCCTCGAGGCGGGACTGTCCGCGGTCCTGGAGAATAGACCATGATTCCCGCCCTCGCTTTGCTGTCCGCGGTCCTCGCGGCGGCGGCCGTTCCGCCCGCCGCTGCGTCGACCTCCGCCGCCTCGGGCGTCGTCGCGCAGACCCTGACGCCGCCCGAACCCGTCGGCGTTCCCGGCTCCCCCAGCGTCGCCGTGCTCAAGGAACGATTCCTGGGCGCCACCGAGGATTCCGACCGCGTGAAGTTCCTCGACGAGATGGCGCGCACCGTGCCCGTCTCCGCGCAGGACGTGTCCGCCCTGTTCGACCTCTTTTCCCGCTTCCCGGACACCTATCTGCGCCGTCGCGTGATGGATTCCCTGGCCCTTCTCCAGCCGGAAAGCCCCCAGCTGGAGCCTCTTTTCGTCACCTACCTCCACCAAAGCGAGCCGGAAAGCCAGCTGTTCGGCATCAACGGCGCCTTCCGCCTGCGCTCGCGCGAGGCGCTGCCCCTGGTCTGGAAGATCGCCGAGCGCAAGTTCACCGCGCCGGCCGCCGCGTCCATCAACTCCCTGTCCGAGCGGAATCAATGGTGGACGCAGTACGAGGCGCTGTCCGCGCTGGCGCAGTGGCAGCACGACAAGGCCCTCCCGCTTCTGCGCAAGAAGGTGAAGGAGACCCCCGCGATCGCGCGCCTGTTGGCCCAATACTACTGGACGCAGACCTTTCCGGAGCTTCTCAAGTGGGCGGCGTCGTCGAAAGCCTCCGACCATGATCGCGCCATCGAGGCCGCCGACGCGGCCATCGAACCCGCCGACGCGCGCGCGACGCGCGACGGGATGCTGGCCTACATCCGGGACCCGAAAGCCGACCCGGAAGTCCGCCACCGCTTCGCGCTCAAGGTGGGCGCCTGCTCCACCGGCGATGAGGTCGCGGCGCTGGCCGCCGAGCACGACAAGGCGACCGACGACACCATGCGCCTGATCTGGGCCGCCGCCGTGTTCGCCGCTCACAGCCCGAAATCCGTCCCGCTCCTGGTGCGCTACGCGCGCAAGTCCCCGGACGAACCGACCCGCGCGGGCGCCCTGGCCGAGCTGACGAACATGCTCGGCGCGGGCCCGGCGAAAGCCCTGGTAGAAGACGAAAAAGACGTTAAAAAATAAGATTTATCCGCCATTAGTGGGCCGTGGACGGCGCCCGCGCGGAAATGCTAATCTGAGCGCATGTCCGCCCCCGCGTTTTTCTGGATTCCGCTCGTCCTGTGCGCCGGCCTTCTGATCGCGCTGATCATGGTCCTGCGCCGACTCTATTCCTTAGAAGCGGCCGGCCCGAAGACCGCGCCCGCGCTGGCTCCGGAGGGCTGGAGCAAGCTCGACGAACTCCTGTCCATGCTGCTCGCCCTCCAGGAACACGGCGTCTCCCATTCCGGCGCCGTCTCGCGCGAGGAATTCGGCCGCGCGGTGCTGGACTGCGCGTGCCGGCTCATGAAGTGCGATCGCGGCTCGGTGATGATGTGGTCCGAGAAGGAAGGCTGCCTGGAGATCGTGGCCGCGCGCAGCGCGACGTCGGAGAAAGCGCAGCACCTGTTTCTCAAGCCCGGCGAAGGCGTCGCGGGGAAGGCCTTCGCCTCCGGCCAGCCCATCTTCATCGCCGATCCGGCCGAGGACCCGCGCTATGTCGCTCCCGCCGCCGGCGACGTGGAGCCCTTCGTCTCCATCCCGCTGATGGTCAAGGGCAAGCCCATCGGCGTGCTCAACCTGCACGCGAAGGTCGGCGCCGAGGCGTTCAGCGACTACAACGTCAAGTTCCTGGGCATCCTGGCCGGCGAGTCCGCGGTCATGCTGCACAACATGGACCTGTTCGACAGCCTGCAGACGTTTTATCTGGAGATGGTGCAGACGCTGGCGCGCGCCGTGGACAGCAAGGACGCCTACACGCACGAGCACTCCGACCGCGCGCGCGTGAAGGCGCGCAAGGTCGCCCTCGAGATGAGCCTGCCCGAGCAGATGGTGCGCTACGTGGAGTACGCGGCGCTGCTCCACGACATCGGCAAGATCGGCATCGACGAGGCCATCCTCCTCAAGCCCGGCAAGCTCACGCCGGAAGAGTACGAGCAGATGAAGAAGCACCCCATCATCGGCCACCAGATCCTCTCCCCCGTGAAGTACCTCGGTCCCGTCGCGCAGATGGTGCTGTACCACCAGGAATGGTACGACGGCCGCGGCTATCCGGAAGGACTGAAGGGCGAGGAGATTCCGCTCGGCTCGCGCATCGTCGCCGTGCTCGACGCCTGGGACGCGATGACGTCCGACCGCCCGTACCGCAAGGCGCTGGGCCGGGGCATCGCCGTCGGCGAGCTCAAGAAGGGCTCGGGCACGCAGTTCGATCCCAAGGTGGTGGAGACCTTCCTGCGCCTGGAATCCGCCGAGTGGACGCTGGAAGCCGCGGCGGAGAAGAAAAGCTGATGCTCTACGTCGTGCCCACGCCCATCGGCAACCTGGAGGACATGACGGCCCGAGGACTTCGGGCGCTCAAGGAATCCGCCGTGGTCTTCTGCGAGGACACGCGCCACACGCGCATGCTGATGTCGCATTTCGGGCTGTCCACGCCGCTGGAACGCTACGACGAGAACGATCCGCGCTCCGTGGAGAAGCTCCTGGAGCGCGTGCGTCGCGGCGACGTCGTCAGCCTGGTGTCCGACGGCGGCTGCCCCGGGCTGTCCGATCCCGGCCGCCGCGCCGTGGCCGCCGCCCGCCGCGAGGGCCTGCCGATGACGTCCTTGCCGGGGCCGTCGGCCGTGGCCGCCGCCGTGGCGGGCTCGGGCCTGCCGGGAGACAGCTTCCTCTTCCTCGGCTTCCTGCCCCGAAGCTCCGGCAAGCGCCGCCGCGCGCTGGAGGAGGTCAAGACCCTCGAGCGCACCATCGTCGTCTACGAGTCGCCGTTCCGCGTCCTCGAGCTGCTCGACGACGCGCAAGCCGCCCTGGGCCCGGACGCGCAGTGCGTCGCCGCCCGCGAACTCTCCAAGATCCACGAGGAATACGTGCGCGGCACCGTCGCCTCGGTGCGCGCCGCATTCGCCTCCCGGCCCGAGATCCTGGGCGAGTTCGTCATCCTCTTTCATCCGGACAAGGAGCCCGCCCATGCTTGACCCCCTCAAGACCGACGCCGCCGGAATCCTGTCCGCCGCCGACGCGCAAAAAATCGGCGCAGCGGCGAAGGGCTGCAAGACCGTCTCCTTTCCGACCGAGACCGCTTACGCGCTGGGCTCCACCGGCCTGATCAAGGCCGCGACGCGCCGCCTGCTGCAGATCAAGGAGCGCTCGACCTTGAAGCCCCTGCCCGTCATGGTCCATTCCGTCGAGGAGGCCAAGAAGTGGGTCGAGTGGACGCCGCTGGCGGAGGCCCTGGCCGCGAAGTTCTGGCCCGGCCCCGTCGCCCTCCTGCTCAAACCCACGGCCCAGGGACGCCTGCTCACCTTCCCGGAATATCCCAACGTGGCCATCCGCGTGCCGTCGCACCCGGCCGCGCTGGCCATCCTGGCCGCGTCCGGCGTGCCCTGGGTGTACACCAGCGCCAACAAATCCGGCCAGCCGCCCCTGACGGAGGCCGCCGGCGTGGCCGCCGTGCTGGGCGCCGAGCTGGACTTCATGGTGGACGGCGGGACGCTCCCGGCGGGCGAGGCGACCATCGTGGACGCGACCGGCGACAAGCCCCGGGTCACCAAGACCGGCGTCGTCCCCGCGGAGAAGATCATGGGGGCCGTCGCGGCATGATGTCGTCCCCTCCCCGTCGCCTTCTGTTCGTTTGCACCGGCAATATTTGCCGGTCGCCGATGGCCGAAAAGATCGCTCAGCGGCTCGCCGGAGAGGCGGGGCTTCCCTTGACGGCCGAGTCGGCCGGGGTCGCGGCGGAAGTCGGAGAGGGCATGACGGACGAAGCGATCCGTGCGTTGGGAAAATTGGGCATCGACGACAAAAATCACGTCGCACGACAACTCAACGAAGCGATGCTCGAATCCGCCGACGATGTGTACGTGATGACTCGCTCCCACCGGAGCACGATTTTGTCTCGGTTCCCGAAATACGCCGAAAAAATACAGATCCTCCTCGAGGCCGCCGGCCTCGGGGGACACGACATCGCCGACCCGTGGGGTCATAACGACGCCGTGTATTCCGAATGCGCCGACCTCATCAAAGAATCTCTCGATATATTAATCCGGAGGCATTCCCATGCTGGAAATCCTCGCTAAGCAGGATCCCGAACTTTATGCCGCGATGACGGCGGAGGCCCGCCGCCAGTCCGACAACCTGGAACTGATCGCGTCCGAGAACTACGCGTCCGAGGCGGTCCTGGAGGCGCAGGGTTCGCTGCTGACGAACAAGTACGCCGAGGGCTATCCGGGCAAGCGCTATTACGGCGGCTGCGAGTTCGTGGACGTGGCCGAGTCGCTGGCGATCTCCCGCGCCAAGACCCTCTTCGGCGCCGAGCACGCCAACGTGCAGCCCCACTCGGGCTCCCAGGCGAACATGGCGATGTATCTTTCCGTTTTACAGCCCGGCGACACCGTGATGGGCCTCAACCTGGCCCACGGCGGCCACCTGTCCCACGGCCATCCGCTGAATTTTTCCGGGAAGTACTACAAGATCGTGCCCATCGATGTTCGGCAGGACGACGAACTCATCGATTACGAGAAGGCCGAGCGCGACGCGCGCGCGGCGAAGCCCCGCATCATTTTCATGGGCGCGTCGAATTACTCGCGGGTGATCGACTGGGCCCGCCTGAAGAGGCTGGCCGACGAGGTCGGCGCGCTGTTCGCCGCCGACATCGCGCACTACGCCGGTCTCATCGCCGCGGGGGTGTATCCGTCCCCCGTCGGACTGACGGATTTCACGACGACCACGACGCATAAGACCTTGCGCGGGCCGCGCGGCGGCATGGTGCTCTGCAAGACCCCGCACGCCGCCGCCCTGGATAAGGCGGTGTTTCCCGGCGAGCAGGGCGGACCGTTGATGCATGTGATCGCCGCCAAGGCCGTCTGCTTCGGGGAAGCCCTGAAGCCGGAATTCAAGCAGTATCAATTACAGGTGATCGCCAACGCCCGCCGGCTGTCGAAAGCGCTGACCGACCGCGGCCTGCGCATCGTGGCGGGCGGCACCGACTGCCACCTCTTCTCCGTGGACCTGCGCTCCAAGAACGCGACGGGCAAGGAGGCCGAGGCGGCGCTCGACAAGGCCGGCATCACGGTCAACAAGAACGCCATCCCGTACGACCCGCAGAAGCCCTTCATCGCCTCCGGCGTGCGCATCGGCACTCCCGCGGTGACCACGCGCGGCATGAAGGAGGCGGAAATGGAACAGATCGCGTCCCTGATCGACGAGGCGCTGACCGCCCGCGCCGACGACGCCGCGCTCAAGCGCGTCAAAAGCGCGACCACCGCGCTGTGCCGCCGCTTCCCCATCTACCCGGAGCTGATGAAGGGCCTGCTCACGAACGCCGCGTAAACAAGGAGCCCGGACCGAAACGTGATCGCGCAAATCCTTCTGGCGGACGACAACCCGGACATCACCGAGCTCCTCAGCGACTATCTGTCGCACAAGGGGCACCGGATGATCACGGTCAACGACGGCTATGCCCTGTCGCAGAAGGCGGCCGAGCACCGCCCGCATCTGATCATCACCGACGTCCAGATGCCGGGCGCGTACGGCTCGTCGGCGTACCAGGTCCTGCAGAAGGACGTGAACACGAAGAACATCCCGGTGATCTTCATGTCCGCGCATCCGTTGTCGAAGCTCGCCCCGATCCTGCCCAACGACCCGAAGACGCGCTTCATCCAGAAGCCGGTGGATCTCAAGACATTGGACGCGCTGATCGCCGAGTTGCTCCCTCTCGGAGGCTATTGCCCGTGAAGAAGACGAAAAACCAGGCGCAGGTCGGCGTCATCGGGGGCAGCGGCCTCTATTCCTCGGACGCGATCAAGAACCCGCGCGAGCTGACGGTCAAGACCCCTTTCGGCGCCCATTCCGGCCCCATCACCTTGGGCGACCTGGACGGGGTCGCCTGCGCGTTCCTGCCCCGCCACGGCCGCGGCCACGTCGTCACCCCCACGGAGATCAACCAGCGCGCCAACATGTGGGCGCTGAAGTCTTTGGGCGTCGAGCGCGTGCTGGCGTTCAGCGCCGTGGGCTCCCTGAAGGAAGAGCTCCCTCCCCGGACCTTCGTGTTCCCCGACCAGTTGGTGGACCGGACGAAGGACCGCGTGCAGACCTTCTTCGGGAACGGCGCGGTCGCGCACATCGCGCTCAATCCCCCGTTCGCGCCCGCGCAAAATAAGATCGTGTTCGACTGCGCCCGGGAGCTCGGCATCAAGTCGGTGTTCGGCGGGACCTACTGCTGCATGGAGGGCCCGGCGTTCTCGACGAAGGCGGAGTCCGAGATGCACCGCTCCTTCGGCTGGTCGCTGATCGGCATGACCGCCGCCACGGAGGCGAAGCTGGCGCGCGAGGCGGAGTTCGTCTACTCGCAGGTCGCGATGGTCACCGACTACGACTGCTGGAAGGAAGGCGAGGAGGTGCACACCGAGATGGTCGTGCAGAACCTCCACGCGAACTCGGCCAACGCGCAGAAGCTGATGCGCCTGGCCGTGCCCCGCATCGCCGCCGCGAAACTTGAGCCCGCGTTCTCCGAGGCCCTGAAGGGCGCGCTGTTCACCGATCCGAAGTTCCGGAACAAGGCGACGATGAGGAAGCTGGATCTCCTCGTGAGGAAATACGCATGAGCGCCCAGAAAGCCAAAGCCAAAGCCGTCGAGCGTCTGATCGAGACCGCCGTCCAAGCGCAGAAGCGCGCCTACTGCCCCTACTCCCGCTACCGCGTCGGCGCCGCCGTGCTGACCGACACCGGCCGGGTCTTCGCGGGCTGCAACGTGGAGAACGCCAGCTACGGCCTGTCCATGTGCGCCGAACGCGCGGCCATCTACCACGCCGTCGCCGGCGGGCACGACTCCATCTCCGCCGTCGCCGTGGTGGGCGCCGCGGCCAAGCCCTGCGGCGCCTGCCGCCAGGTCCTGTTCGAGTTCAGCGACAAGGACACCGCCCTGTACCTGGTGGACCTGGCCCCGTCGGGACGGCGCTCGATCGTCAAGACGACCGTCTTCAAGATGCTCCCGATGGCCTTCGATCCGCTGGCCTCGGGCCTGCTCCCCCAGAATCCGCGAAACCTGCTCAAGCGCAAGAACTCCGGCCGCGGCCGGAAGAAACCCGCGCGCGCCCGCGCCCGCTCCCGGAGGAAATGATGGACAAGAACCTGCTTCGCCCCGTTTTGGACTGGATGAAGGGCACCGACCTGGTGGAAGTCGCCTACAAGAAGGACGGCCGCGGCTTCGCCCTGAGCACCAAGGAAGCCCCCGCCGCGATCCCCGGCGGCTCCATGCCCGCCAGCCGCTTCGTGCCCGTGGCCGCGGAATCCGTCGGCTTCTTTCAATGGGCCGAGCCGGGCAAGCCGCGCAAGGCCGAGGAAGGCGCCGACGTCTCGGAGGGCGACGTCCTGGGCGTCATCGTCTCCGGCTCCGGCGCCTCCAAGCCCGTCAAGGCGCCGTGCGCCGGACGCGTGGCCAAGTGCTTCGCCGACGCCGGTCAGGCCGTGGAGTACGGCCGGCCGTTGTTCCTGCTCGAGCCGCGCGCCTAGAGCCTTATGGCCGAAGCCCAGATCCTGTGCACCAAGTGCGGCTCCGCCTCGACGGAGCCGCGCCTGGAGTGCGCGAAATGCGGCGGCCGCAACGCGCGGGTCTGCGGATCCTGCGGCAATCAGAACTCGATCGCCAAGAATTTCTGCGACAAGTGCGGAAAATCCATCGCGTCGCTGGGCGCGATCGCCCCGCCGCCCCGGACGCAGCTGCCCGGCGCGCCGTCGGCGGACATCCCGGCCACCGAGGTTCGCCGCCTCCCCGCGCCCGGCGCCGCGGCCGGCGGCCCCGCCCCGCTGCCGGCGGCGGGCCAAGCGCCCGGCGTCGCTCCCATCGAGGACCTGTGGAGTCCGCCGAAGCTCGTCTCGGCCCCGCCCTCCGCGCCGGCGCCGCCGAAGCCCCGCGCTTGGCGGCACACGTTCAACGCCCTGGCGGCGCTGGCCGGAGTGGCCGCGGCCGCCTACGCCATCTGGTTCTGGCGCGAGACGCGCCGGCCCGAAATCCTGGTGCCGAAACTCGCGTCCCGCTATCTGGAAGCGCTGCGCACGCACGACTACTCGCGCGCTTACGCCCTTTTCTCCGACGCGGCGAAGCGCAACTGCACCGAGGCCGAGTTCCGCGCCTCGCGCGACAAAACGGCCTGGACCTGGTCCGGCCTGGCCATCGAGCACATGGAACCGGGAGCGATCCTCCTCTCCTACGACCTGAAGGCCGCCGGCGCGCCGCCGCGCAAGGACCACCTCCTCTTCACCTTGGAGGCCGCGGCGGACGGCCCGCGCTGGACGCGGCCGTACAATTGGACCTTGATGCGCGACGTCGAGGCCGCCTTCGAGAAGGGCGACGCGGACAAGGGTCTGATCCTGGCGCAGACCGCGGCGACGGTGAATCCCCGCGACCCCATGGCCTGGGGCTACCTCTGCGAGGCGGCGTACTACCGGAAATCCCCCGAGGACGCCGAACTGCGCTGCCTGAAGGCGCTGGAGCTGGCGCGGACCTATCCGTCGAACCTGACGATGAAGAGCCTCTACCACCTGCACGCGATCCTGGCCGACACCTATCACCACGCGCTGCGCAAGCCCGACCTCGCGCTCGAGCAGTACGCGGAGATGCTCTCCTTCCCCGAGATCTCCCCGGCCGACCAATGCTCGATTCTGCTGGCCCGCTCCCAGGCGTACGTGGACATCAGCCGGCCGGGCGAGGCGCTCGCCGACGTGGAACGCGGCTCCCAGCTCTGCACCGAACCCCGGGACCTGGCCTTCATCCAGCGGATGCGCGAGACCTTGCGCGCTCCCGACGCCCAATGACGGAAGAGGACCTATGTTCAAGAAAATCCTGATCGCCAACCGCTCCGAAATCGCCGTGCGCGTGATCCGCGCCTGCCGGGAGATGGGAATCAAGTCCGTGGCCGTCTACTCCGAGGCGGACCGCGAGTCGCGCCACGTCCTGATGGCCGACGAATCCGTCTGCATCGGCCCCGGACCCTCGAAGCTGTCCTATCTGGACCAGGAAGCGATCCTGACCGCGGCGAAGATCACCGGCGCCGACGCCATCCACCCCGGCTACGGCTTCCTGTCCGAGAACGCGGACTTCTCCGAACTCTGCGCCAAGCGCGGGATCGTCTTCATCGGGCCGCCGCCGGAGGCCAGCCGCAAGCTGGGCTTCAAGAGCGCGGGCAAGGCCGTCGCGCTGGCCGCGAAGGTTCCCGTGGTGCCGGGCACCAAAGGCGACATCACCACCGACGTCTCCGCGGAAGCGGCGGAGATCGGCTATCCGGTCCTGATCAAGGCGTCGGCCGGCGGCGGCGGCAAGGGCATGCGCGTCGTGCGCGAGCCGGGCGAGCTGAAGTCCCAGCTGCAGGCGGCGGCCACGGAGGCCAAGGCCGCCTTCGGAGACGGCTCGGTGTTCATCGAGAAGCTGCTCGAGCGGCCGCGCCACGTCGAGATCCAGATCATCGCCGACAAGTTCGGCAACGTCGTGGCCTTCCCCGAGCGCGACTGCACCGTCCAGCGCCGCCACCAGAAGCTCGTCGAGGAATCCCCCTCCCCCGCGCTGACGCCGGAGATCCGGCGCGACATGCAGGCCGCGGCCGTCCGCCTGGCCAAGGCCGCGAACTACTCGAACGTCGGCACCGTCGAGTTTCTCTTCCAGGACGGGAAGTTCTACTTCATCGAGGTCAACGCGCGGCTCCAGGTCGAGCACCCCGTCACCGAGCTGGTCGCCGGCGTGGACCTGATGGAGATGATGATCCGCGTGGCCGCCGGCGAGAAGCTGTCCATCGACCAGGAGCGCGCCTCGCAGATCCGCTGCCACGCCATCGAGCACCGCATCAACGCCGAGGATCCCGACAACGGCTTCATGCCCTGCCCCGGGCGCATCGAGTCCCTGGAGCTCCCCGGCGGCGCGGGGGTGCGCGTGGACACGCACGCCTACGCCGGCTACACCATCCCCAGCTACTACGACAGCATGATCGCCAAGCTGATCATCTCCGCCGCCGACCGCCCGACGGCCCTGCGCCGCTCGCTGCGCGCCCTGGGCGAATTGAAGGTCGGCGGGATCAAGACCACCGCCGGGATGCACGCCAAGGTCGTGGCGCATCCCGTCTTCATGAGCGGCGATTTCGACACGCACTTCATCGAGAAAACCGGCCTTCTCGACAAGAAGGAGCCCGTCGCCGCATGAAGCCCTCGCCCTCGAAGATCCTTCCGCTGAAAAAGCTGCTGACCTTGCGCGAACTCTGGCGCTGGGAGGGCCGCAGCGTGGTCTTCACCAACGGCGTCTTCGACATCCTGCACGCCGGCCACGTGAGGGTGCTCGAGAAGGCCCGCGCGCAGGGCGACCTGCTCATCGTGGGGGTGAACTCGGACGCCTCCGTGCGCGCGCTGGAAAAGGCGCCGGGCCGTCCGGTGAACGCCTGGCGCGACCGCGCCGAGGTGGTGGCCGCGCTGGCCTGCGTGGACGCCGTCGTCGCCTTCGGCGAGTCCACGCCCGAGGCGCTGATGGCCCGCCTCAAGCCCGACGTGCAGGTGAAGGGCGGCGACTATAAACCCTCCGACCTCCCCGAGGCGCGCCACGCCGGCAGGGTCGTCATCGTGCCCCTCAAGAAGGGCTACTCGACGACGGGCCTGATCAAGCGCCTGCAGGGCAAGCGCTGAGCGTCCGCGGGGCTACTTCGCGGCGTCCGGCTTCACGGGCTCCGGAGCGGCGGCCGCCTCGGCCGGCTTCGCCGCGGGCAGCCCCTTGGCGCGGTCGATCGCGTCCTGGACCTTCGCCAGCTCGCGGGATTTCGGATGCGCGGTCTTGAAGTCCTCCAGCGCCTTGACGCCCTCGCCGGTCTTTCCGGCGAGGATCAGGTCCACGCCCTTCGCGAATTCGGCGTCCTCGGCCATGACGAGCTTGTCCTTGCGCGAGCGGACGTCGCCCTTCAGCGTCGTCTCGTTGGGGTCCCCCAAGGACGACGCCTGGGACGCGCCGCGCACCGCGGCCACGCTGCCGCTGCGGCGCCCGCTTTTCTTGCGTTCGGCCTGCACGGCGGACTGGGACAGGGATTCGCGCAGGTGACGGAAGAAGGTCATGATCGAATCCGTCGCCGCCGGCTTGGGGTCCTCGGCGCGCGCGGGAACCGTCAGCGCCGGCGCCGCGAGAGCGGCGATCAATAGTCCGGTCTTCATGTTCGTTTCTCCTAGAGTCCGTTGACGAGGTTGTCCACGAAAGGCTTGTAGGCCGGGGCGAGCGCCACGGCTTTTCCGCCGTACTCGCGCGCCTTATCGGCTTTTCCCTGCTTCACCGCCGTTTTGGTCAAGTTCAGCCACACGTCGCCGTCGGCGGCGTCCGCCTCGGCGGCCTTGAGGAACCAGCCCTCGGCGCCGGCGAAGTCGCCGTTCTGGAAGGCGACGCTGCCCAGGTTGTTCTCCGCGGCCGCGTTCCCCGGATCCAGCGCCAGCACCTTGTTGAAGTCCGCGGCCGCCGCGGCCGCGTCGCCGAACTGCAGTTCCACGATGCCGAGCTGCAGCCGCGCGTCCGAGTCCGACGAATTCTTGACCAGGCGGTCCTCGTACGTCTTCTTGAGGAACGAGTAGCGGTCCTTCGCCAGGACCGCGACCTGATCGTCGTAGCGCTTCTGAAGCGCCGCCGCGTCCGGAGCGGCCGGGGTGAAGTCCGTCGGAGGCATGGTGACCGGCTCGTACTCCGCGAAGGCCTTTTCCAGGTCGATGACCTTCACGCGCCCCTTCTCCGCCTCGGCCTTGTAGGCGTACGCGGCCTTGGAGACCGCCTCGTAGAAGGGCTTTCCCACGAGGGTCACCTCGACCGGCAGCCACATGGAACCGTCGTGCTCGACCAGCAGGTCGGGCGGCAGGCCCGCCTCCGCGGCGTCGTCCGCCTCGGTGTCGAACATCAAGGTGATGTGTCCGGGGTAGTCCAGGAGGGCCACGCGCACCTCGCTGTCCTCCAGCAGCGCCGCGTACAGCGACGTCAAGTCCGAGCACTGCCCGGTCTTGCGCTGGAGCGTCTCGCGCGGGTATTGCGTGTAGTCCACCGGGAAGTTCGGGTCGTCGTGCGCGGTCTCGAACGGGTTCGCCGGATTGGCCGCGAACTTGATCCCGTACTCGCCGAGCGCGTTCCATATCTTCAGCGCCTTCACGACGTTCGGATTCAGCGCGCCGGCCTTGCGGTTCTTGAAATCCGCGGTCACGGCGGCCTTGAAGTTCTTGACCGGCTCGTCCTTGTACGTCACGAAGTTCGCGATCTTGCGCGTGTCATCCCAGGTGATCGCGTTGCGCGAGTAGAGGCGCAGGGGCTTGGTCAGGGAGACCGTGCGCGCCTCGCCCTTCTCGAAGTAGTTCAACGAGAACTCGGCTTGGATCGGGGTGTCCTCGGTCACTTCCAGCACCTTGTTGTTGAGAGTGGCGATCAACGGGATCTCCACGGTCTGCTTCGGCTCCAGCTTCTTGATCTCGGTGTCGAAGCCGAAGTCCATGTAGTCCTTCAGCTTGAACGTGACCTTCACGTTCAGAAACGGAGCGTTGACGTTGTTGGTCACCGTGACCTTGCCGACGGGATTCTTTAAATACCACTTGTATTTCGCCGCGAAGATGCTCCCCAGCGTCACCGAGGAGATCTCGACGGGCGCGCGGTTGAAGGAACCCGCGACGAAGACCTCCAGCGGGCGGCTCCACGGACCGACGTCCTTGGTCTTGGACACCGTCGCCACGCGGTACCAATACTTCTCGTAAGCGCTGACATCGGAATCAGAGAACTTCCCGTCCTTGGCCGTTCCGACGGCTGCGAAGGGTCCGCCCGGCAGGCTGCTGCGGAAGACCTGATAGCCGTCCTGCCAGGGATCCGCGACCGGCTGCCAGGCCAGCGTGACGGTCCCTTCCTTTGTCGAACTGGAGATGTCGGCGGGCGCGGCCAGCTGAGGGTGCAGGTCGAAGGACAGGATGCGGCCCTTGCCTTTGTCCGCGACCACCAGTTTCTGGTCCTGGACGGCGACGGCCGCCGGCTCCAGGAGCTCGCGATCGGACTTGCCGCCCGCGAAGAAATCGGTGAGCCAGACCCCGTCCTTGGTGTGCACGCTGACGCGGTGGAGCTCTGAATCCAGCGTGTACAGGTAATTCTGCCCGTCGTAAGCGATGGAGACCGGCGACTCGAACTGACCGGGGCCGGAGCCTTCCTCGCCCCACGCCGCCAGGAACGCGCCCGACGGCTCGCACTTGAACACCTTCTTGAGGCCCTTGTCCACGAAGTACAGGAAGCCCGCCTTGTCCCAGGCCACGGCCACGGGCTCCTGGAGCATGTAGTTGCCCACCTTGGGGCCGATGCTGAAGACGAACACGCCCTCGGGGCTGAACGCGTCGATGCGCTGGTTGCCGGTGTCGGCGACGTAAACGGTCCCGTCGTCGTTGATCGCCACGCCGTTGGGGCGGATCATCCGCCCCTCCTTCTTTCGGCTGTCGAAGAACCCGGTGGACTCGCCGATATTCGCCTGCCAGGCGCCGGCCAGAGAGAAATGCTGCAGGCGGCTGCCGGCCGTGTCCGACGCGTACACGCCCAACTTCTTGCTGACCGCCAGGCCCCCGGACGCGCGCGTCACGTCGTCGCCCTTGCCCTTGGCCGCTCCGAAGCGGGACTTCACCTTCCCGTCCGCGCCCAGAACCGCGAACGGTCCGCCCTGCGGGAGGTAGGCGTACATTTCATCGCCGAGCACCGCCAGCGCCTCGGCGGCGACCGGCCAGTCGCGGGTCGGTCCCGTGACGGTCAGTTTGGCCGCGGTATTCATCGGGAGCGGCGTCGTTTTCAGCTTGTCGGTCAGCTCGACCCGGTGAATGCGGGAGTTGCCCGTGTCCAGGACGATCACGGCCCCGTCCGGGGTGACGGCGACGCCCTCGGCCTTCTTCATCTGGCCGACGCCGGTACCGTACGAGCCGAACTTCCCGACCGGCAGGCCGTCCGGAGACTCCTCGATGACTTTGCCGTTGCGGCCGTCCAGGATGTAGAAGAAACCGTACGCGTCCACCGCCATGTCGTTGCCGTTCAAGGGCAGCTCGCGCATGAATTTCGCGGCCGCGTCGAATTTCTGGATGCGGTCGTTGCCGCGGTCCAGGACGTAGATCTCATCGGACGGATCCGCCGCCACGCGGGTCGGGCCGCGCAGCTGGCCGGGCAATTTCCCCGGGGTTCCCACCTGATAGAGAAGTATCCCCTCCTCCGTGAAGACCTGGACGCGGTCGTTGCCGGTGTCGGCGACGTAGATGCGGCCGTCGGCGCCCACGGCCACGGACTCCGGCGAGCGCAGGCGGCCGGGTTCGGAGCCCTTCTCGCCGAAAGAGGACAGATAGGCCCCGTCGTGATCGAAGACCTGGACGCGGTTGTTTCCGGTGTCGGCCACGTAGATCTTCCCGGCGGGTCCGGTCGCGACGCCCCGCGGCTCACGGAAAGACCCGGGCTTGTCGCCCGCGCTCCCCACGCTCTTCAAGAATTTTCCGGACTCGTCGAAGATCAGCAGGGCGTTCTTCTTGACGTCCACCACGTACAACCGGTCCCCGGTGGAGGCGGCGGCGACGGGACGGGCCAGCTCGCTGCCCTTGATGGGCTCGGTGAAGTGGATGCTGTCGTAGGCGCGGACGGCGGGCGCCAACAGAAAAGCGGCCGCGAGAATCGAAAGAGTCTTCATGCCTGGACGGCCTCCTTGATCAACTTATTCACGAGAGCGGGATTCGCCTTGCCCTTGGACAGCTTCATCACCGCGCCCACCAAGGCGCCGATCGCGGCATCCTTGCCGCTCTTGAGATCCGCCGCGGCCTTCGGGTTCGCGGCCACGGCCGCGCGCACCCACTCCAGCACCTGGCCGTCGTCGGACACCTGGGCCAGCCCCAGCTCCGTCACCAGCGTCTGCGGGTCCTTGCCCGTCTCCCACATCCGCGCGAACACATCTTTAGCCCCTTTGCTGGACAGCGTCCCGCCGGCGACCAAACCCGCCAGGCTCCCCAGGTGCTGCGGCGCGAACGGGGCCTGGGACGCGGTTTTGTTCTCGGCGTTCATGCGCGCCAGCATGTCGTTGGACAGAATGCTCGCCACGGTCTTGACCGCGCCCTTGGGCGCGGCGGCGGCGGCGCTCTCAAAGAAGTCCGCCAAGGCGCGGTCGCCGGTCAGCACCTCGGCGTCGTATGAGGATAGCCCCAGTTCGGACGTGAAGCGGGACCGTTTCGCGGACGGCAGTTCCGGCAAAGCGGCCTTCAGCGCCGCGACGCGCTCCGGCGGCGCGGTCAGCGGCACCAGATCGGGATCGGGGAAGTAGCGGTAGTCGTGGGCGTCTTCCTTGGAGCGCAAAGACTCGGTCACCTGACCCGCCGCGTTCCACTGGCGGGTTTCCTGGACGATCTTCCCGCCCGCCTCCACCACCTCTACCTGGCGACGGAACTCGTATTCGATGGCGTCCTTCACATTTTTAAACGAATTGAGATTTTTCAGCTCGGCGCGGGTGCCGAACTCCTTCTGGCCGACGGGGCGCACGGACACGTTCGCGTCGCAGCGCATCTCGCCCTTCTCCATGTCGCAGCGCGAGGAGCCGACGAACTGGATCACTTCCTTCAACGCGGACAGATAGGCGTACGCCTCGTCGGAGGTGCGCAGATCGGGCTCGGAGACGATCTCCATCAGCGGCACGCCCGCGCGATTGAAGTCCACCAAGGACCCGTCCAGCTTCATGGCGCCGACCTCGTGCAGCAGCTTGCCGGCGTCCTCCTCCATGTGGATGCGCGTGATGCCGATGGTCTTGGGCGCCTGGCCCTTCACGTGGATGACCAGCTTGCCGTGCTCGGAGAAGGGCTGATCGTACTGGGAGATCTGGTAGGCCTTGGGCAGGTCGGGATAAAAGTAGTTCTTGCGCGCGAAGATGGACTGCGCGTTGAGCCGGCACTCCAGCGCCAGCGCCGCGTTGTAGGCCAGCTCCACCGCCTTCTTGTTGAGCACCGGCAGCACGCCGGGCTGGGCGGTGCACACCGGACAGATCCGGCTGTTGGGCGTCTCGCCGAAGCCGTCGGTGGCGCAGCCGCAGAACAGCTTCGTGCGCGTCCCCAACTGGCAATGCACTTCCAGGCCGATGACCATCTCGTATTGTTTCATGAGTTTTCCGCTTTTATCCAGGTCCGCTCGGGCACGCGCCGTGCGACCCTGGTCACTTCTTTAAATAACGCTCGATCAGGCGCAAATCGCTCGGATAGGTCAAACTCTTCGCCGCCTGAATCGCCGGCACCCACTTCGTCCGTCGGATCTCATCGGCGTCGGGCTTTCCCGTGCGTTTGATTCGTTCCATCCGGTACCACTTCACTTTCTTGAATACCGTTCTTCCCTCGCGCTCGAACCGATACGTGACGCTCGATAGCGCCCCGATATTGCGGCACATCCAGCCGGTCTCTTCTTCGACCTCGCGAAGGGCCGCCTTCAACCACGTCTCCCCTTTCTCGAGATGTCCCTTCGGGAACGTCCAAACGATCTTGCCCTCTAAATTTTTAACCTGGACGAGCAGCACCTTTCCGTCCCGACCGACGACGCCTCCAGCCGCGAATTCCTTCGCGAGCCTCACTTCAGGACCGGAAACGGATGAGCGGCTTCGTAGGCGCTCGCCGCCGACAGGAGCTTCGATTCGTTAAACGCATCGGCCACCAGCTGCAGGCCCAACGGCAAACCTTTCGCGGACAGGCCGCACGGGATGGAGATGCTGGCGTTGCCGGCCATGTTCGACGGGATGGTGAACACGTCGGACAGGTACATGGCGACGGGATCGTCGGTCTTCTCGCCGAAACGGAACGGCGGGGTCGGCGTGGTGGGGCAGGCGATCACGTCCACGTCCTTGAACGCCTTCTTGAAATCCTCGGCCATCAGGGTGCGCACCTTCTGCGCCTTCGCGTAGTACGCGTCGTAGTAGCCCGACGACAGCGCGTAGGTGCCCAGCATGATGCGGCGCTTGACCTCGGCCCCGAAGCCGGCGCCGCGCGTCATCTCGTACACCTCTTCCAGGCTGGTCGCGCTCCGGTCCACGGAGCCGTAGCGGATGCCGTCGAAGCGGGCCAGGTTGGACGAGGCCTCCGACGGCGCGATGATGTAATAGCTGGCGATGGCGTACTTCGTGTGGGGCAAAGAGATTTCCTTGACCGTAGCGCCGAGCGACTTCAGGACCTCGACGGCGTCGCGCACCGACTTCTCCACTTCTTTTTCAAGACCGTCGATGAAATATTCCTTGGGCAGGCCGATGCGCAGTCCTTTGAGGTCCTTCGGGGCGGCGGCGACCGGCGGCGGCGCCGCGTGGGCCGACGTGGAATCCAGGGGATCATGGCCGCCGATGACCGACAGAGTCAGCGCCGAATCCTGGACGGTCCGGGTGAACGGTCCGATCTGGTCCAACGACGACGCGAAGGCCACCAAGCCGTAGCGGGACACCAGGCCGTAGGTGGGCTTGAGGCCCACCACTCCGCAGAACGCCGCGGGCTGGCGGATGGAGCCGCCGGTGTCGCTGCCCAGGGCGATGGGCGCGAAGCGCGCGGCGACGGCGGCCGCCGATCCGCCCGACGAGCCGCCGGGCACGCAGGCCGGGTCCCAGGGGTTGGTGGTCTTCTGGAACGCGGAGTTCTCCGTGGAGGAGCCCATGGCGAACTCGTCCAAATTCGTCTTGCCCACGAAGACGGCGTCGGCGGCCTTCAGACGTTCGACGACGGTGGCGTCGTAGGCCGCGATATGCCCCTTGAGAATTTTGGAAGCGCACGTCGTCTCGACGCCGGTCAGCTGCAGATTGTCCTTGAGCGCGATGGGCACTCCGGCCAGGGCGCCCAGGGACTTGCCGGCCTTGCGCTTCTCGTCCACGGCGCGCGCCTGGGCCAGGGCCAGGTCCTTGGTCACGGCAAGAAAGGCCTTCACGACCGGCTCGCGTTTCTCGATCAAGTCGAAGTGCGCGCGGGCGACCGCCTCGGCGGAGAGCTCTCCGTTCTTCACGGCGGCGGCCAGCGCGGCGGCGGACAAGGCGGTGGGATCTTGGCTCATTGGATGAATTGGGAGTCTTCCTCGCCGGTGGAACGCTCCGGCGGAAGGTCTTTCTTTCCGCGCTTGGCGGGCTTGTGGTCCGGGACGTCGGCCTTCGACGGCGGCGCGTCGTCCAGGTCGGCGGAAGGGGCCCGGGGCGCGCGCGCGGGCCGGGCGTCGCCTTGGTCCTCCAAGGTCACCGTCGCGGGGCCTTCCGGCGGCGGCTCCAGGTCTCCGCGCCGGGGAGCGGGCTCGTCGGCCGGAGACGCGTCTGACGCGGTCAAGGAGTCGATCGCGGCCTGGATCTTGTCGCGGCGCGTGGGGTCCAGCTCCAAGGCCTTGCGCAGGTCGGACAGGGCCCCGGCCTTCTCGCCCAGCGCGGCGCGGGCCAGGCCGCGGTTGGAGTAGGCCACGCCCTTGCGCGGGTCCAAAGAGATCACCTTGGTCAGGTCGGTCACCACGCCGCGGTAATCCCCCAGCAGGTAGCGCACGTTGCTGCGCAGGTAGCTGGCGTCCTCGTGATCGGGGTTGGCGTCCAGGAAGGCGCTCAAGTCGCGCTCGGACTCGCGGTAGTCCTTGAGCTCGCGCAGCGTCTTTCCGCGGTACAGGTGCGCCCAGGAAAAATCGGGATTGACCTCCAGGACGGCGCCGTAGTCATCGGCGGCGCCCTTGAAGTCGCGCACGCGGTCCTTGGCCGCGCCGCGCATCAACAGGGAGGCGGCGGACCGCGGATCCAGACGCACGGCCTCGTCCAGGGACTTGATCGCCTCGCGGGTTTTCCCCTGGGCGGAGTAGACGCTGCCCTCGCCCAACGGCCCTTCCACGGAGTTGGGATCGGCGTCCGACGCGGCATGGAAGTCGGACAGGGCGCCGTCGAAATTCTTCAGGATCAGGCGCGCCTTGCCGCGGGCGGCGTACGAGGGGGCGTCGGCGGGCTTGAGCTTGGCGGCCAGCAGCGCGTCCTCGCGCGCTCCGTTTTGATCGCCCAAGGTCCAGCGGCAGGCGGCGCGAAAGCCCGAGGCGGTCTTCCAGTTCGGAAAATCGGCGATGGCCGCGTCGAAATGCGTCAGCGCCGCCGCCAGGTCCAGCTTGTGGTACAGGCGCACGGCGGTGGACAGTTCCTTCTTCGCCTTGGCGCCGGGCGCGGAGGAATGCACCGCGGACGCGCGGTGGGACGGCCGCGGGGCGGCGGCGGCGCCCGCCGCCAGCGGCGCGGCCAGCGCGGCCGCCAGAACCGCGGTTCGCGCCGGCCTCACGCGATGACCTTCCTCACCTTGAAGTAGGGTCCGTCGCGGTCGGGCGCGTTCTCCAGCAGGCGCTCGCGGCCGTCGAACGGACGCGGCTGGTCCTCGCGGGTCACGTCGGTGACGCCCAGGACGGACGTGGTGGGCGGGACGTCCTTGGTGTCGAGCCGGCCGAGCTCGGTCATGGCGTCCAGGATCTTGGTGAGCTGGCCGCCGTAGCGCGCCACCTCGTCGTCGGTCAGGCGCAGGCGCGCCAGCTTGGCGATCTTCTTGACGTCCGCTTCGGACACGCTCATGCGGGCTCCAGGGGCGCGTAACGCGTGAGCAGCTTGGCCACGCGCCCGTC
>JAGWMT010000299.1 GCA_028871595.1 Elusimicrobiota bacterium | reverse complement strand
AAGGCCGCCGACGGGGGCAATGCGTTCGCCGCGCAGGCCGCCAAGACCTTGGTCCTGGAAGCCCGCCTCCATGAATCCCGGCAAGAGGAAGAGCGCTACCGGAAATGAGGATCAACTTCTGGAAGATGTCGGGCGCGGGCAACGATTTCGTGGTGATGTCCGGATTGCCCAAGGGCAAATCCGGCGCGGCCCTGGCGAAGACATTATGTGATCGGCGCTTCGGAATCGGGGCCGATGGATTGATCGTCATGTCGCGCGAAGGCAAGAAGACGCGGCTCGACTACTGGAACGCCGACGGATCGGCGGCATTCTGCGGCAATGGGTCCCGCTGCGGCGCGCTCTGGGCGGCACGATTCGGGTGGGTTGAAGGGAAGAAGTTCAAGCTGGAAACGAATCGAGGCATCCTTGACGTGGAGCTCACCGGGAAAGGGCGAGCCCAGGTGGGGATGCCTTCACCGAAGCACTTTCGATTGGGTCAAACGCTTCGGGCCGGCGGGAAGACGTACTCCGTCAATTTTACCGACACCGGCGTTCCCCATGCCGTGGTGTTCGTGCCGAACATAGATAAATTTAACGTGAAGTCGGTCGGCCGTGAATTACGCTTCCATAGAGCGTTCGGCAAGGCCGGGGCGAATGTCGATTTCGTTCAGGTGAAAAATGGCGCTCTGATGTTGCGTACCTACGAACGAGGCGTGGAGGACGAGACGCTCGCGTGCGGCACGGGCGCGGTCGCCGCCGCCGCCGTTTCTTTTTTATTGGGGAAGACGAAAGAACACGTGAAAGTAAAAGTGCGCGGCGGCGATACATTGCATGTGTCGTTGTTACACGGTCACACCTGGCTCGAAGGGCCCGGCGAAATCGTTTATTCAGGAAATATACTTCTATGAACTTCCAAGGCTCCTGGGTCGCGCTCACCACGCCGTTCGATTCCGAGGGCCGTCTGAACGAGGACGTTTACGCGGAACTGATCCACCGCCAGCTCAAGGGCGGCACCCAGGGCCTGGTGCCCTGCGGCTCCACCGGCGAGGCCGCGACGCTCCTGCATGAGGAGTTCCGCCGCTGCATCGGCATCGCCTGCGCGGAGTCCCGCGGGAAAGCGCCGGTGATGGCGGGCGTGGGCACGAACGCCACCTGGAAGGCGGTCGAGATCGCGCGCGAGGCCGAGAGCCTGGGCGTGGACGCCCTGCTGGTGCTGGCGCCGTACTACAACAAACCCACGCAGGAAGGGCTGTACGGCCATTTCCGCGCGGTCGCGCGCGAAACCCGCCTGCCGGTGATGATCTACAACATCCCAGGGCGCACCGGAGTGAACATCGTCCCGGCCACCATCGCGCGGATCGCCAAGGATTGCCGCAACGTGGTCGCCGTGAAGGAGGCCGCCGGCAGCCTGGACCAGGTCTCCGAGATCCTGAACCTGGCCCCGAGGGGCTTCACCGTGATGTCCGGCGACGACAGCCTGACCGTGCCCATGATGTCCGTGGGCGCGCGAGGCGTGGTGTCGGTGGTGGCGAACATCGCGCCGAGGCAGACCCAGGCCCTATGCGAGGCCGCGCTGAAGGGCGACTACAAGAAGGCCGCCGCCCTTCATCTGAAGATGTTCCCCTTGGTGAAGGCGCTGTTTACCGAGACCAACCCCATCCCGGTGAAGGCCGCTCAGGAGCTGCTGGGCCTCTGCCGCGCCGAGCCGCGCCTGCCGCTCACGCCGCTGTCCGCCGCGGCCCGTCCCGCGCTCAAGGCGGCGCTGAAGGACTTCGGGCTGCTCTAACCCGGAAGCACTCTTCGCGCGCGAAGGCCGGAAGTTATCCGCGTTATCCACAATCCGACTGTCCCCGGGGACAGTTCGACTGTTCAAGAGCGACGCAAAAACGGGCTGACTGACGCCGAAACGCCGCTTGCGAAGATGGGCGATCGGCTCCTTCCGCTATACCACCCAGTGGTATATGTCTAGACTCTCCGCGAGGCTCCGATTCACCTAAGGAATACAATTGAGGGGCCGAAAAAGTTCCGCCCCCGCGGCCCCGGTTCGGGGCGGCGAGGGCGGAAACGAGGCGTCCGTGACGGCTTAGACGCCGTGGCCGATGCTGCGGTGCAGGGGCTTGTTGGCCGCGAAGAAGATCAGGCCCGCGCCGACGCCCATGGCCATCAGCATGGTGAAGAAGACTTCCTTGCTCATCGTCCCGTAGAAGCCGCCGATGAAGCCGGACAGGTAGTTGCCGAAGAAGCTGGACAGGAACCACATGCCCATCAGCATGGACACCATGCGCGCCGGGGCCATCTTGGTGACCAGGGACAATCCGATCGGCGACAGGTACAGCTCGCCCATGGTGAACAGCCACGTGGTGGACACCAGCCAGAGCAGGCTGCCCTTCTCCGTGGGTCCGACCAGCCGGGAGGCGGCGATCATGATGATGAAGGCCCCGCCCAGCAGGACGCAGCCGATGCCCATCTTCGTGACGCTGGACGGCTCCTGGCCGCGCTTGGCCTGCCAGCCCCAGAACTTGTCCATGAACGGGGCGAAGATGAAGATGAACAGGGGGTTGAAGGACTGGTACCAGCTGGACGGCACGGTGTAGCCGAAGAACTGCCAGCGGGTGTTGGCGTCGGCCCAGAGCTGCAGGGTGTTGCCCTGCTGCTCGTACACCGCCCAAAAGACGATGTTGACGACGCAGAGGAACACCAGCGCCCAGATGGCCTTCCACTCCTGCGCGGTGACCTTCTTCTCGGCCAGGTGCTCGCGCGCCATGCCCGTCTTCTGGATGCGGTCCGGCGGCAGCAGGTGCTTGCCGAAGTGGTACACGGCCAGGCCCACGATCATGCCCACGCCGGCCGCGCCGAAGCCCCAGTCCCAGCCGATCATCTGGCCGAGCGTGCCGCAGACCAGGGGCGAGAAGAACGCGCCCAGGTTGATGCCCATGTAGAAGATCGTGAAGGCGGAGTCGCGGCGCTGGTCGCCCTCCGCGTACAGGTTGCCGACCTGGGTGGAGATGTTGGGCTTGAAGCAGCCGTTGCCCAGGATCAGGAACAGCAGGGCCGGAAGGAAGAGGTTCTCGAACGCCATCAGGAAATGGCCGATGGCCATCAGCACGCCGCCGATGTACACCGACTTGCGCTGGCCGAACACGCGGTCGGCCAAAATGCCGCCGAAAAACGGCGTGAAGAACACGAAGCCGGTGTACAGGCCGTAGATCTGCGAGGAAAGCGCCTGGACCGTCAGCGTCTCGTGCATCCCGAAAAGGCCCACGAACCACTGCACGAAGGCGCGCGTGGCCTCGAAGCCCACGATGGGCGCGCCCGCGTTGGCGTCCAGGATCAGGCGCTTGGTCATATAAAGGACCAGCAGCGCGCGCATGCCGTAGTAGGAGAAGCGCTCCCACATCTCGGTGAAGAAAAGAACGTATAAACCCTTCGGATGCCCGAACCACTCGCCCGGCTTCTTCGCTTTAGAGGTCATAGCGGGGATTATAGCGACTTGCGCGCGGAATGGGACAAAATCCAGCGCGCCGCGGCGGGAAGATCGCGCACCGTGACGTCCGGCTTGGCCTTCGGGTATTTGCCGTCTTTCCCGCCGTGACCGCCGCGCACCAGGACGGCGGCGCAGCCGGCGTTGCGGGCGGTTTGAACGTCGGTGGTGGTGTCGCCCACGAAGTAGGACGACTTCAGGTCGAGGCGAAATCGTTTTTTCGCCGCCTTCAACATGCCGGTGCCCGGTTTACGCCAAGGATGACGGCTCTCCGGAGAGTGCGGCGAAAAAAATAACGCGTCCCACCTCGCGCCGGACTTCGCCAGGCGCCGCTTGAGTTCCCGATGGATGCGTCCCAATTGGGCCAGGGAGAAATACCCCCGCGCCACTCCCGACTGGTTCGTGACGACGATGATTTTAAATCCCGCCGCGCGCAGCGCCTTCATGGCCGCGGACACCCCGCCCAGGACGGAGAGCTGCTCGACGCGGGAAAGGTAATCCATCTCGCGCACGATCACGCCGTCGCGGTCCAGAAAGACGGCGGGGCGGCGGAGGGCGCGGCGCTTCATGGCTGAAATTCTATGTCATTTCGCCGTCCCAAATGCCTGACAAG
>JAGWMT010000298.1 GCA_028871595.1 Elusimicrobiota bacterium | reverse complement strand
CCCGGATTCCAATGCAGCGACGCCTGAAGCGCGACGGGGCCGCTGAAGCCCGCGTGCGTGAACAGGAGATTCTCCTGGAACGATATCCCGTTGCACGTCATGACCGCGTCCAGGGCGATGCCGGAGAACCCGCTCAATCTCTCCCGATCGGCCGCGCCGAACACGAAGCCGTCCAACGCCGGGGCGGTCGGCACCAGCTTCAGGCCGAATTGCGCGGCGACGCGATAGCCGATTCCGGTCGCGCCGAACTTGGGGAACGACAGGCCGCCGGTGGCCACGACGACGGATTTGGCGCCGAAATCGCCGCGGTCCGTTTGAACGGAGTAGCCGGTCTCCGTCTTTTCCACCGAAACGATCTCATGCTGAAGGAAGAACTCGGCGCCCGCCTCGCGCGAGTCGGACATCAACAGATCGATGATCTGCTGCGCCGACGCGTCGCAGAACAACTGCCCATGCTTGCGCTCGTGGTAGGCGATGCCGTGCCGCTCCACCAGGTCGATGAAGTCCCGGGGCGTGAAGCGCGACAGCGCCGATTTCGCGAAATGCTCGTTCGCGGAGACGAAATTTTGCGCCGACACGTCGCGATTGGTGAAGTTGCAGCGCCCGCCGCCGGAGATGATGATCTTCCCTCCGGGCTTCGCCGCGTGGTCCAGCACGGCCACGCGCCGTCCCCGCCTGCCCGCCGCGACGGCGCACATCAGCCCGGCGCCGCCCGCCCCCAGGATCACGACATCGAAGTCATTCACCTCAGACGCCCGTTCAAGAACTCCGTCAGCTCTTTCCAGACGCGCGCCCGGTCGGCCGCGTCCATCGAGCCGAAATCCATGGTCAGCACCGAGTGCCCCTTCCCTTCGACCTCGACCGGGCGGAAGCGCTCCCCGAAGCCGTCCTTCAAGGTCGCGAAGCGTTCCCGGCGGCAAAGACGGTCTCCGGTGAACCGGAAGGCCAGGACGTCGATCTTCTCGTCTTTGGAGCGCTTCACCGCGTTGTCCCACTCCTCCGCGGGAATACCCATGGCCGACTTCGAGCATGAGGCGCCCGGCTGGCTCAGCACCGGCGCGATCATCTCCGCGTCCATCATCAAGGAAAGCGCGAACCTCCCGGTGAAGCACATCCCGACGGCGCCCACGCCCGGCCCCTCGCCGCGCCGGTAGACGGTCTTCACGCCCGCGCCGTCGGCGTCGAAATCGAAACGCTCGAACCCGTCCAATTCCCGAATCACGCCCTATCTTAGCTTTTCGCTCCGGTCCCAGATCGGGAGCCAATCCGGCCTGAACCGGCGCGCGGCCGGTATAAATCATGACCTGATTTAAGATGCGGCGTTCAACGACCGAGACCCGCGTGATTTTGCCCACGTTCTACATACTATTCAGGGGGGCGAATTGTTCCATTGGCGCCCCTGTCGAATCGATCTGGATTTCCAGATCGATCCGCGAGAGAGAATCAAAGGTGATCCGGCGGCGCCGTGACTCCCCGCGGACGAAAAGCTATAATCTTCGACTGAAAACACCATGAAAACCAGCTCCCAGCTCCGCAAGTCCTACCTCGATTTCTTCGTCAAGAACGGCCACACGCTGAAGGCGTCCACCCCCATCGTGCCGCAGGGCGACGCCACCTTGATGTTCAACTCCGCCGGCATGGTTCCGTTCAAGCCTTACTTCCTCGGGCTCAAAAAGGATCTGTCCCGCGCCACCTCCTCCCAGAAGTGCTTCCGCACCACCGACATCGAGCGCGTCGGCACGACCTTGCGCCATCTGACCTTCTTCGAGATGCTGGGCAACTTCTCCTTCGGCGACTACTTCAAGAAAGAGGCCGTCGCGTGGGCGTGGGAGTACCTGGTCAAGGACGTGGGCCTGGACCCGAACCGCCTGTACCCGACCGTCTTCGAAGAGGACAACGAGGCGGTGGAACTTTGGAAGAAGGTGGGCGCGCCGAACGCCGCCAAGAAGCTGGGCGCCGACACCAACTTCTGGAACATGGGCCCCACCGGCCCGTGCGGGCCGTGCTCGGAGATCTACTACGACCTGGGCGCGGAGTTCGCCGCCGGAAAGGACGACGTGGTCGGCGGCGACGGCGATCGGTATATCGAGATCTGGAACCTGGTCTTCACCGGCTTCGACCGCCAGCCCGACGGATCGCTCAAGCCCCTGGCCCGCCCGTGCATCGACACCGGCATGGGGCTGGAGCGCCTGGCGTTCTGCGCCCAGGGCAAGAACTCCCCCTTCGAGACCGACCTGTTCCAGCCCATCGTGGAGAAGGCCGCCTCCATCCTCAAGACCGACCCGAAAGACCCCCAGCACCGCCTCGGCTACCGCGTCATCGCCGACCACGCCCGCGCCGCGACCATGCTGATGAGCGAGGGCATCATCCCCTCCAACGTCGAGCGCGGCTACGTCCTGCGCCGCCTGGTGCGCCGCGCCGCGCGCTACGGCCAGCTGATGGGCTGCGATCAGCCCTTCCTGCACGAGCTGGTCCCCGCCGCCATCGACATCTTCGCGCCCGGCTATCCCGAACTGCGCGCCGCCGCCGAGCAGGTCCGCTCCGTGATGAAGGCCGAGGAGACCAACTTCCTGGGCACCTTGCATTCCGGCGAGGCCGAGCTCAAGAAGCAGCTGGAGAAATCCGGCAAGACCCTGTCGGGCGAGGCCGCCTTCCGCCTGTACGAGACCTTCGGCTTCCCGCTGGAGCTCACCCAGGAGATCTGCGCCCAATCCGGAATAACTGTAGACGTCGACGGATTCAAAGAAACTCAGGAGAAGGCCGTTGAAATTGCGCGCGCGTCATGGAAAGGTTCCGGAGAACTAAATCCCGAGCAACGTGAAGGACAGAGCTTTAGTTCAATACCGGAAACCATTTTTTCTGGATATGAATTCGCTGAGAATGTCGCGGAAATCCAACACGTTGGGAGAAAGGTCCCCTTCATCATTCTCGATAAATCCCCGTTCTATGCTGAAGGAGGTGGTCAGGTAGGCGACAGCGGACAACTTCTTAGCTCAGATGGGAAGTCAGTTTTAGTTGACATCCTTGATACAGGGAAAGTCGGCGGCAGATTCCTCCATTACGTGAAGGATTTATCATTGCTCAAGGGGTTGACTGTTGGGCAAAAAGTTATTGCGCGTGTCGATGTTGATCGACGCGCACGAATTAAACCTCACCATACCGCGACACACCTGATGAACGAAGCCCTGAAGCGCGTCCTCGGCGGCCACATCCGCCAGGCCGGGTCCTACGTCGGGCCCGACAAGCTGCGCTTCGACTTCACGCACCCCAAGGCGCTGACGCCCGACGAGATCGCCGCCATCGAGAAGATCGTCAACGACGAGATCAAGGCCGCCCACCCCGTCATCCCCCGCGTCCATCCGGTCGCCATGGTGGCCGAATTCGGCGCCACCACCTTGCTGGGCGAGGACTACGGGTCCGACCCTCGCTTCCTGCTGATCGGGCCCAAAGGCTGGGACGAGCCGAAGAACCGCTTCAGCCTGGAGCTGTGCGGCGGGACCCACGTGGCCAACACCGCCGAGATCCTGGCGTTCAAGATCACCCGCGAATCGTCGGCGTCCGCCGGCGTGCGCCGCATCGAGGCCCTGGCGGGCAAGGCGGTGGAGGAACACGCCGCCAAACAGCACGAGGCCGCCAAGAAGGCCGTCGCCGATCAACAGCGGCGCCAGGACGAGCTTGTCGCTCAAATCAAGTCCTTGGGCGGAATTCCGCCGACGAAAATCGAGAATCTCAAGCAGCTCGAATCCATGCTGGAATCATTCAAGGTGAAGAACCTTGCCGCGCGGGCCGAGTCCGGAAAGAAAATCATTGACGTCAAGGGCGTCAAGGTCTGCTTCCAGCGCCTGGACGGCGCGGACCCCAAGTCCCTGCGCGGGCTCTCGGACAAGATCAAGACCGAGGTCGGCTCGGGGCTGGTGTTCCTGGCCGCGCCGGGCGGCGGGAAGCTCAGCTTCGTGCTGGCGGCCACCGCGGACCTGGCCGCCAAGGGCGTGGACGCGGCCAAGATCGCCAAGGCGTTCGCCGCGGCCAACGGCGGCTCGGCGGGCGGCCGCGCGGATTTCGCGCAGGGCGGCGCCGCCGA
>JAGWMT010000297.1 GCA_028871595.1 Elusimicrobiota bacterium | reverse complement strand
TGTCCTTCTCGCCGAAGACCGAGATCTGCAGCAGGTCGGCGCCGCTGAGGAGATAGTCCGTCTTCTTCTCATTGGCCTGCTGGACGGCGGCGGCCAAAGCGGCGGCCTCGGCCTGCTCGGCCTGGGACTGCTTGGCGGAGACCTGGGCGGTCTCTTGGCCCGACGGGACGATGCGCAGGGGGCCGCAGGCGGACAAAACCGCGCACAACACGACGACGGAGATTCGCACCATCGCGGCTATTATATCAATTTACTCGACCGGACGAGGACGGTCGCCTTCCAGCGCTTCGATGTCCGCCATGTCCTGGGTCCGGCCCACGGCGCGCTTGTTGGCGATCAAACACTCCCGGGAGAGGAAGAAAAGGCTCAAGCCGTCGACCTCCGCCCCCGCCTTCTCGTCCCAGATCCGCTGGGCGCCGACGCCGTCGAGCGCGCTGAGAAGATCGACGCGGACCGGAGGGCGCCCGAGTTGGATGACCTGGCCGGAGAGAAAATCGTCCGCGGTCAACGACGCCGATTCGAAGCCGAAATCCTTCAGCGCGGCGAGGGCGCGCGCGGCGTTATCCGGGCAGGGACGGACCCACAAATCCAGATCGCCGGTGGCGCGAGGATGACCGTGATGCGCCAACGCGAAGGCCCCGATGACGACGAAATCGACTTGCCGCCGGACGAACGCCTCCAGCAAGTCGCGGAAATCGGGATGGAGCTTCAACGCCGCCGGTCCGCGACGCGCACGACTTTTTCCATGCGCGGCATATCGCCTTTCCCGGAGAAAAGGCGGCTTTGCTCGCGCAAGGTCTCCACGGCGGAGAGGCGCTCCGCGACCGGACGGGAGAGCCAATACGCGACATCGCGACCGGACGAGCGCGAAGGGACGACGAGGACGACTTTCTCCATGCCCCAGTATAGCCCCGGCGCGCGCGGATTTCAACAAAAAACGAAGCGGGCCCGGCTTGCGCCGGGCCCGCTGTTCGGCTTGCGGAAGCTCCGACTTAGAACTTCACGCTCGCGTTGACCGCGGTGATGTTGTCGCGGTAGTTGTACTGCTGGGAGAACGTCGAGTAGCGGTCGACGTTGGTGAAGGACGCGCCGGTCTTCAACCACTCGAACACCCGGTAGTCCAGCTTGGCGCCGACCTGGTAGGTGTCGTCGCGGCGGGACTTGGAACCGGCGCCGTAGGCGAAGTTGTCCGAGTACTTGTCGTACGTCACGCCGGTGTTGACGCCGGCCGTGATCTTCTCCCCGAACTTGTGGTTGTAGGCCAGGTTGCCGCCCGAGGACGTGTAGTACCGGGAGCCGGTGGCCGACGAGTCCAAATTGGCGCGGTTGGCCGTCAGGATGAACTCGCAGACCTCGGTGGGCTTCCAGTTCAAGGACGCGGACGTGGTCCAGTTGCGGGCCACGGTCTTGCGGCTCGGGTTGGCGGCGTCGTGGTCGAAGCCCTGGTAGACGTAACCGGCCTGGACGTTGCCCTTCAGCTTGGCCGTGAAGTCGCCTTCGGCTCCGACGTCCACCAAGGTGTCGCGGTGGTTGTCGGCGCGGGTGCGCTCCGTGTAGTGGGTCAGGGACTCGTGCACCGCGGTGAACACGCGGGTCTTGGGCATGACCTGGTAGCCGGCCTTCACGCCGAACAGCGCGCCGGACGTGTTGAGGATGTTGGCCAGGGAGTTGGCGCCGCCCGAGCGGTCCAGGTAGCGGTTCTCGGTCCAACTGCCGTCCACGCCGGCGAAGAACTTGCTGCCCAGGTTGTACTCGGCGTTCGCGCCGGCGGTGTTGGACCAGCGGGCCTCGCGGGTGACCAGCGAGCCGTTGACCACGTTGCCGTTCGGGTTGAACTGCGGGTCGTGCGTGTTCAGGTAGTTGTCGTACGCCTTGGCCTTGGTCTTGGAGCCCTCGAACGAGTAGGAGCCCTTGGCGTCCTGGTTGATGGCGTCGTTGGCCTTGGACTGGGTGGTGTAGTTCTCGAACGTGGCCGTGTAGTCCAGGTTCAGCTTCTGGCCCTGCGCCGTGGGAAGCTCCATCCCCAAGCCCAGCGCGTTGTCGAAGATCCAGGAACCGCGCACGCCGCCGCCGGAGACGGCGGTGTGGTTGATGTCGCGCGGGACGCGGTAGATGTTGTCCTCATAGCTGACCTTGGCGCCGTAGGACGGGGACAGCTTGGCCGGGCCGAGCATGAGGTTGCCGGCGGACGCGGGCAGGGCCGCGGCGACGGCGACGACGACGGCGAGGAGTTGTCGGGTCATTATAGTTCCTTTTATATGGTATTCGAAAAAGTTACGGCGTGGACGGGCTGTTGTTCTGGGACGGCGGCGGGGGAGGGGGCGCCTGCTGCTGCGAATTCCCGCCCGTGACGATATGCGTCGAGGGCGGAGTGGACGTATCCGTCACGGTCCCGCCCTGGGTGAGAGGCTGGCCGCCGAAGGTGGCGCTGCCGGTCACGAGCGTGACCCCGTTGCCGGTGACGTTCAAGTTCGAACCGGATCCGGCCGTCACGTCGTTTCCGCCGATGGTGAGGTCGGCCGTGCCGGACACGACGTTGATCGCGTCGCCCGCGCCCAGCTGGGGGATGGGATCGCCGGACTTGATGGTGACCACGGTCTTGTCGGCCTTCGTGATGGTCAAGGTGCCCGTGAAGGATTTGATCTTCGGGGCGCTCGAGCCGCGGGAACCGCCGAATCGGCTGATCGCCGACAGTATTCGATTGCGCAACAAGTTGCGCAAAGTCTCCCTGTTCACCGCGGCGAAGGCCGGCTGCGTCGCGGCGACCAAGCCGAGAGTCATGACCGCGACGGCCACGATCTTTTTCATCTTCATTTAGAATCCTCCGGCAGAATATAAATCCCGAACCGGCAATGAATATATATCATGGAATCGACATCTGTCAATGAAATAATTGTCACATCGCGGCGGGCGCGGGGGGCGTTGCGGGATCCGGATTTGTGAGCTATGATGAGAGGCATGATCCATCCACTCAGAAGCCTACTAGCCGTGACGCTGCTCGCCGCGCTGGCGTCGATCGCGTCCGCCCAATCCGCCTGGCTGGTGCAGTACCAGGGCGAGGTGGGCGTCACCGGACCTTCCGGAGAGATTCCCGTGAAGGTTCCTTTAGAGGTGCCGCAGGGCTCCATCATCCGCACGGGAGCCGGCGGGACGGCCCTGCTGATGCTGGCCGACGGGTCCAAGATCCAGATCCGGACCGACAGCTCTTTTTCCTACCCCAAGACCGGAGCCGACGAGACGGTGCTGTCCTTGCTCAAAGGGGCCCTGACTTTATGGGCGCGGCACCAGGTCAACCACCGGCTGTCCATGCGCGTCCCGGGCGCGGTGGCCAGCGTGCGCGGGACCGTGGCCGGGGCCGAGACGAACGGGGTCACCTCCAGCTTCGATTTGTTCCAAGGAGAGCTTCAGGTGATGGACCGGTTCGGCGGAGGCACCATCCTGTCCGCCTGGCAGAGGGCGGTCATCAGCCGGCGCGGGTTCAGCGGCACGCGCTTCATCCCCCCCGGGCCGGGAATTCCGTTCGAACCCCAGGGCTTCCTGCCGCCGGGCGCGGGTACTCCCCCGCCGCCGCCCCCGCCCCTCAAGAAAAAGAAGGACGACAAGCACGCTCAGGTCCCGCCGCCGCTGTTCATCCCGCTGAACGGCGACGATTCGCTTCTGCCGCCGCCGCCCCCGCCGCCGTCGCAGGAGCAAGGCGTGACCAGTCCTTCGTCTCCGTGAAGCTGCTCTTCGTCTGCACCGGGAACGTCTGCCGCAGCCTGATGGCCGAGCGGCTGTCGCGGCGGCTGGCGCGCGAGCGCGGGCTGAGCCTGGAGGCGCGGTCCTGCGGGATCGCGGCGGAGCGCTACTACGCGGTGCCCGAGGAGATCTGGCGCGCGCTGGCCGAGGCCGGCGAGGAACGCGCCCCCCACGTGCCCCAGCTGGTGAGCCGGCCGCTGCTGGAATGGGCCGACGAGGTCCTGGCGATGACCGCGCGCCAGCGCGACTTCCTGCACGACGCGTTCCCCGAGCACCGGCGCAAGATCGTCCTGCTCAGCGAGCGGGCGGGACAGGCCGGCGACGTAAACGACCCCATCGGCAAGTCCTGGCCCGAGTATCAGGCCTGCCG
>JAGWMT010000296.1 GCA_028871595.1 Elusimicrobiota bacterium | reverse complement strand
GGGCGCCGCGCCCACCGACGAGGGCGTCGCGGGGGTGCCCGCCAGAATTTCCGTTCTCAGCGCGAAGGCCGGGACCGACAGGAGCAAGGACAAGACGAGCGGCGCGGCGGTCTTAAGCTGTCGCAATTCCGTTCTCCCGCTTCACGATGCCCACCACCTCGTGGATGTCGTCCAGCACGAAATCGGCCCCGGACTCCTTGGTGCCGAACGTGTCGCCGTACTTGGCCCAGGCGGTGAGCATGCCCACGCCCTTGGCGCCCTTGATGTCGCGATCCGGCCAGTCGCCGACCATGAGGGTCTCCTCGGCCTTCGTGCCCAGGAGCTCCAGCGCGCGGCGGTAGGGCTTGGGATCGGGCTTCTTGACGCCGAAGTCCTCCGAGGTGATGATGTCGTCGAAGTAGTGATGCAGGCCCAGGCTGACGATGCGCAGCCACACCTCCATCTTCGGCGCGTCGGAGATCACCGTGCGCTTGATCCCCAGCTGCATCAGCTCGATCAAGGTCTGATTCACGCGCGGATACAACGTCATCGTCCCGTTCTTCGCGCGGCGGTAGGCCAGGATGCCCCCGGCCAGGATCTTGAAGTCGATGCGGCCCAGCTTGGCCTTGAGGATCTTGTCGAAGATCTTCTGATCCTCGATGCCTTCCTTCCAGTACACGTCGAACACTTCCGTGACCAAGGCCTCCTTCGACCCCGGCAGCCCCGCGTCCATCATCCCCTCGACAGCCGCGTCCACCGCCGCCCGCTTCATCTTCATGAAGTCGGTCAACGTGTTGTCGATGTCGAAGATGACAGCCCTGATCATTTGAGTGGGGTGTCAGGCCTACGGTTATTACGGTTATTCCGGCCGAAGCCTTTCACGATAACCATATTAACCGTAGGCCTGACACCCATTCTCCGATTCCTTTATTCTTTTACGCGCTCGACGTAGCTGCTGGTGCGGGTGTCCACGCGGATTTTGTCGCCTTCCTTGACGAAGAGCGGGACGTTGATCTCCAGGCCGGTGTCCATGGTGGCGGGCTTGACCATGTTGGAGACGGAGTCGCCCTTGACGCCGGGGACGGTGGAGGTCACGGTGAGGATGACGTTGGCGGGAAGCTCGATGGAGGTCAGCTTGTCGTCCACGTAGACGGCCAGGACTTCCATGTTTTCCTTGAGGAACTTCACGGACGGGCCGAGGAGCTCCTTCGGGTAGAAGACCTGCTCGTAGGTCTCGTTGTCCATGAACACGGCCTTCTCGCCCTCGTCGTAGCTGTAGGTCTTCTCGCGCTTGGTGACGGGGACCTCGCGGAACTTGGTGCCGGAGGCGTAGGAGCGCTCGATGACGTTGTTGGTCGCGAGCACGCGCAAGGTCGTGCGGTAGACGGCGGCCGACTGCGACTTGCGGTGGTGCTGATAGTTGATGATCTGAACGATCTGGCCCTCGTCTTCGAAGACCATGCCCAGCTTGAACTGCGAGGTGTCAATCATGGGCGAATCTTACCAAAACGCCCGCTTTCCGTGCTAGAATCTTCTTACATTCCTTATGAGCGCCCACGAACGAGTCGCGGAGCTGAAGGACCGTCTCGACGCCAAGACCCGGCTCATGCAGGACGTCGCGCATGAGCTGAAGAACCCGATGTCCGTCATCCACGGGTACGCCTCGTTCCTGTCGCGCGAGGACGTGGGCGCCGCCGAGCTGCGCAAGGCCGTGCGCGCCATCCTGGCCAACGCCGAGCGCGTGGTGGGACTCATCGACCATCTGCAGGATTCCGTGCGCTTGGAGTCGTCGGGCTTCGCCGTGGAGACGCGGCCGGTGGAAGGCGCCGCTTTGCTCCAGGAAGCCGTGGAGTCCGCGGAGCTGGAGGCCGCCCGGCGCGGCGTGCGCCTGCGCTGGCGCAGCCCCGTGGGCGACCCTTTGATGATCCTGGCCGAACCCAAGAAGATCTCCCAGGTCCTGGCCAACCTGCTGAGCAACGCGCTCAAGTTCACCCCCGAGGGCGGCGTGATCGACGCGCACGCCCAGCGCGACGGAGACTTCGTGCGCTTCGCCGTGATGGACACCGGCCCCGGCCTGGCGGCCGACGATTTGCCCCACCTTTTCGAGCGCTTCTACCAGGCGCGAGACAACCCGCAGAAGAAGCAGGGACTGGGTTTGGGCCTGGCCATCTGCAAGGGCCTGGTCGAGGCGCACGGCGGCCGCATCTGGGTGGAAAGCCGCCTGGGCGACGGCTGCCGCTTCCACTTCACCGTGCCCGCCGCGAAGATTCCCGACGCCGCGCCCGCCGCGCGATAGTCCCGAAAAGCCCGCGCCGCACCGCCTTCCTGGCCCTGGCGCTGGCCGCGCTGATCTACCTCCCCCGCCTGGGCGCGCCGCTGATGTGGGACGACCGCCCCTATCTGATCAACGTCCCGGAGTACGACCGGCCGATTCCCCTGCGCCGCTACGTCTCGCCCGATTATTTTTCCTTCACCGGAGAACTGACGTGGCGGCCGATGGCGACCTTCAGCTACGCGTCCGCGATCCGCGCCTTCGGTCGGAAACCATACCTTCTCCGATTGACGATGTTCATCGCGCACGTTCTCAATTGCGTTCTCCTCGCTCTCCTGATCCTATCCTTCGGCCTGGGCGCGGAGGTCGCCGTCCCCGCCGCCGCTCTGTTTTTGATCAATCCGGTCCACATCGAAACGCTCATGACGGTGACGTTCAACAAAGAAATACTCTCGACGTTGGGCATAATTCTGATGCTGCTGCTGCATCGCCGCCGCCGTCCGTTCCCGGCGGCGGCCGGACTGGCGTTCGCGGTCTTAACGAAAGAGTCCGGCATGCTGGGCTTGGTCCTGGTTCCGCTGTCGGATTATCTTGAAGGCGGGCTTCGGCAGCTGAGAGCTCGCTGGAAGAACGGCGCGCTGTATAGCGGCGTCGGCCTGATTTATCTGTGTACTCGTTTCGGCCCCCTGAAAGGCCCCGGCGGCGAAGCCAACCTGTCCGCGGCATTACCCTGGACGGAACGGATGTATTACGCTGCTCACGGCTTCGTTGCGTCCGTCATGACCGTTTTCGCTCCGGTGAACCTCCGCATCGATTACTTCGCTCTTCCGGCCCCGTCGCCGTTCGTTTATCTGTCATGGCTTCTCGCCGCCGTTTCTCTCATCGCGTCAATCGCCGTGCTGGCCTGGCGCGCCCGGAAGAAGACCCCGGCGCTGGCCTTCTTTCTCCTTTGGCCCCTGCCCGTTCTCTTTCTGACGTCGAATCTTCTCCCCACCGCGGTCCTGAGCACGCGCCTGATGGCGGAGCGCTGGCTGTATCTTCCCGCCGTCGGGATCGTGACGGTGATCGCCTGGTTTCTCCGCAAGGAGCCGCGTCGTCTGCGCCTGCTCCTCGTTTTCTGGGGTCTGCTGGGACTGATCCGCATCCAGGATTGGTCCAGCGAAACCCGCCTATGGGCCAGCCTGGTCCGCGCGTATCCCTGGAGCGCGAAAGCCGTGGAGGGCGAAGGCGAGGCCCTGTTCCGCGCGGGCCGCACCGCGGAAGCCCAGGCCGCGTTCGAACAAGGCCTGGCCCTGCGCTCCACCCGGCGCGACCTGGTGCTCGCCCATTACGTCCCGTACGCTCCGCCGGGAACCATCTCCTGGGAGAGCGCGCCCCTGCAGCGCTGGCTGGGCCTCTGCGCGCTGCGCCTCGGCGACGAAGGCAAGGCCGCGGATTATTTCCGCGCGTCCGCCGCGCTGCAGCCCTCCGATGTGTTCACCGACCGCGTCCTCGCGTACCTAGCCGCGCGTGCCGGCGACTTTCCGTCCGCGCGGACTTGGCTGGACCGCGGCCTGGCGTCGTCGCCCGACGATGGATTTCTGCGGCGCCTGCGGGCCGACGTGGCGCGCAAGCGCCTGACCTTCGAAGCCCGCTTCGACTGATCCGGACCCCGGGGACCTCTTGCGCCGGAGGCGAATCGGGGTTATTCTGCTCGGGCGGAGGTCGCGTCATGCCCATGATCCGGGATCTTTCGTTCGAACGCTGGATCGCGCTCGTCTTCGAGCACCCGGAGGACGACGCGCGCTGGTACGAGCGTCGTGACACGATCTGGTGGGACGGAGACGAATCTCGAAAGGCCGAATTCACGGCCGAGATGTTCGAGAACGCGGGCCGGCACCTCGCGCGCTT
>JAGWMT010000295.1 GCA_028871595.1 Elusimicrobiota bacterium | reverse complement strand
GGGACTCTCCCAGCCGGAAGCCGGCGTCCAGCATCAGGCCCGCGTAGCGCGGAATCTCCACGCCCCCGCGGTCGGCGGGATCGATTCGGGAGACGACGGTCACGGCGCCGCGCTCCAGGGACGCGATCTGCGCGGTGGCCGGATTGAAGTTCACGCGGCCTCCGTCGCTCATTCGCACCGACACGACGCCGGCCGCGGCGTCCATGGTCAGTTCCGGCGCGCCGCGGCGCGGGAAGAAGAAGTACTCCCGGGCGGAGGTCAGGTTCGGATTCCCCTCGCCGTCGCCGTAGGAGTTGAACACCATCAGCAGACCGTCGTCGAAGAACGCGTGGGCGCGGTAGACCAGGCCGGTCGAGTCGGTGGGGTCGATGGACACGAAGCAATGGCCGGAGGACAGGCTGTCGGCGTAGCCCTGGGTCCCGCCGATCATGACGGGACTGACCTGGGGACAGACCGAGGCCACGCGCGCGGCCAGGGATTCATGGAAGTACGGGCGCCAGGCCTGCGCCCGGGCCGTCGAGACCAGGACGGAAACGGCGCAAACGGCGGAGAAAATAAGACTTTTCATGTTATGCCTCATCCCGTCCCAGCCAAGGATACCGAAAATCGCGCGGCGGTTCGAAGGTCTCTTTGATGGTGCGCGGGGAGACCCAGCGGATCAGGTTCAAGTAGGAGCCCGCCTTGTCGTTCGTGCCGGAGGCGCGCGCGCCGCCGAACGGCTGCTGACCGACGGTGGCGCCGGTGGGCTTGTCGTTGACGTAAAAGTTGCCCGCCGCGTTGACCAAAGCCGCGGACGCTTCGGCCAAGGCGCGCCGGTCCTTCGCGAAAACGGAGCCGGTCAGCGCGTACGGCGACGTCTCGTCCACCAGCCGCAGCGTCTCCTTCCACTTGTTCTCGGCGTAAGGATGCACCGTCAGCACCGGCCCGAAGATCTCATCGCACATCGTCTCGCTTCTCGCGTCGGAACTTTCGATCACCGTCGGATGCACGAAGAACCCTTTCGCGTCGTCGCAGGTCCCGCCCGCCACCAGCTTGTTGGATTTATTCTTCTTCGCGCGGGCGATGTATCCGGCGATCTTGTCGAACGAGTTGCGGCCGATCACGGCGTTGACGAAGCAGCCCGGATCCTCGGGGCTGCCGACCTCGATGGCCGCGATCATGTCCTTCATGGATTTGCGCACCTTCGGCCACAGGTTCGCGGGGACGTAGGCGCGGGACGCCGCGGAGCACTTCTGTCCCTGATATTCGAACGCGCCGCGCACCAGCGCCGCGGCGATTTCATCCGCGTCGGCCGACGCGTGCGCCAGGACGAAGTCCTTGCCGCCCGTTTCGCCGACGAGCCGGGGGTATGATCGGTAATTGCCGATATTGGCCCCGATCTTAGTCCACATGCCCCGGAAAACCGCCGTGCTGCCGGTGAAATGGACCCCGGCCAACTCCGGATGAGCCAAAACCACGTCGGAAATCGCGGCGGGATCGCCGTGGATCATGTTGATCACGCCGGGCGGCAGGCCCGCGGCCTCCAGAAGCTTCAGGAGGAAGTGCCCGGAGTACATGGCCAGCGCGGACGGCTTCCACACCACGGTGTTGCCCATCAGAGCCGGGGCCGCGGGCAGGTTCCCGGCGATGGCCGTGAAGTTGAACGGCGTCACGGCGTACACGAAGCCCTCCAGAGGACGATGCTCCAAACGGTTCCACGCGCCGCGCGGGCTGAACGGCTGCTCGGCGTAGATTCTCTCGGCGTACGCCGCGTTGAAGCGCAGGAAGTCGATCAACTCGCAGGCGGAGTCGATCTCGGCCTGGTGCATGTTCTTCGACTGATTGAGCATGGTCGCGGCGTTCAAGGTCCAGCGCCAATCGCCCGCCAGGAGATCGGCGGCCTTCAGGAAAATCGCCGCGCGGGACTCGAACGGCATCGCGGCCCAATCCTTGCGCGCCTTCAGGGCGGCCTTGATCGCCTTCCCCGCCTCGGACGGCCCGCCCAGGTGCGCGCGACCAATCAACTGCGCGTGGTCGTACGGAGAGCGGATCTCGGCCTTCCGGCCGGTCCGAAGTTCCTCGCCCCCGATCACCATGGGGACGTCCAGAACCTTGGCCTTCATCGCGTTCAAGCGCGCGAAGAACTTCGCGCGCTCCGGGCTTCCGAGCGCGTAGCCGAGGATCGGCTCGTTGACGGGCGTGGGCACGACGAATCGGGCGTTCATGCCCCGATGATAACAAGGAATGGGGGGGTCAGGCTTCAACTAAATCAACTTATTCTTCCCCAAAACGGCGGTGTCAGGCCCATAGTTAATTCAATTATTTATTAATAACTGAAATAACTATAGGCCTGACACCCCTTCCTCAAGTTAACAGCGCGTCGAGGCGGGCTTTGATGGCGGCCTTGGATTGGACGCCGACCGACTGGTCGATCAGTTTACCGCCCTTGAAGTACAGCAAGGTCGGGATGGCGGAGACGCGGTAGGCGGTCATGGTCTCTGAATTCTCATCGGTGTTCAGCTTGCCGACCACGACCTTGCCCGCGTACTCCGCGGCCAGTTCGTCCACCACGGGCGACAGCATGCGGCACGGGCCGCACCACGGCGCCCAGAGGTCCACCAGGACCGGCTTGTCCGCTCCCAGCACCTCCTTCTTGAAGGACGCGTCCGTCAATTGAAGTTCAGTCATAATTCCTCCTCTATTCACGCCCTCATTCCGCCGGCCGTCTGGATCGTCTGCCCCGTCACCCAGCGGGAATCGTTCGACGCCAAGAACGCCACGGCGTCGGCGATGTCCGCCGGGGCGCCCAGACGTCCCAACGGCGTCACGGCGGCGCGCGCGTCCTTCATCTCCCGGCTCATCACCGAGTTGAGCATGTCCGTCTCCACCGGTCCGGGCGCCACCGCGTTGACCGTCACGCCTTGCGGACCCAGTTCGGCCGCCCACACGCGCGTCAACGCCTCCAGCGCGGCCTTCGTGGCGGCATACACCGACGCGCCCGGGAAAGCGCCCGTCGCCACCACCGAACTCACGTTGATCACGCGTCCGCCCTCCTTCGGGAATCGAACCGCCGCGGCCTGCGTGGCGAAAATGGGTCCATTCACGTTCAAGTCGAATTGGCCCTTCACGTGCCCCCCATCGACGGCCTGCAGCGGAGCGAAATCGGCGCGTCCGGCGTTGTTGACCAGGATGTCGAGCCGCCCGAACTCCTTGAACGCCGCCTCGACGAGGGCCTTGGCTTGCGCGGGGTCGCTCATGTCGGCTTTGTGCGCCGACGCCCGGCCGCCCGCCTTGCGGATGGCCTCGGCGACCGCCTCCGCCTCCTTCGCCGACTTCGCGTAATTGACCACCACCGCCGCCCCGTCCGCGGCCAACCGCGCCGCGATCGCCGCTCCGATTCCTCGCGCGCCTCCCGTCACCACCGCCACCTTGCCCTGCAGCTTCTGTGCGCTCATATTCGATCTCCTTTATTTGAATATTCAGTCAATAATAAACCGCAAAAAATCAGGCGCTCGCGGCCGCCAGCGCCCGACGCGCGACGCCCGACAACTCCGCGCGCGAAGAACCGGACTTCGCCAGCGCGCGTATGCCCAGCACGGCCGCGAACAAGAACCGCCCGGTCTCCCGCGCGTCCCCCGCTCCCCGCAGGCTCCCGTCCGCGCGTCCGCGCAAAACCGCCGCCGTGAGGCCGCCCTCGATGCGTCGCCGGTTGTCGGCCACGCAGCGGGCCACGCCGCCGTCATGGGAGGCGCGCTCCGTCGCCGCGTTTCCGATCAGGCACCCGCCCGGATCCGCGGACGCCTCCTCAATCACGATCATGAACAGCCGTTCCAGCGCGGCACGCCCGGTCTTTTCACCGTTGAGACGCTCCAGCATCCTTACCGCGCGGGTCCCGTCGTAGCGCCGCAAGGCGGCCAGGTACAGCGCCCGCTTGTCCCCGTAGGCGCCGTAAAGGCTGGCACGGCGAAGGCCCGTGGCCTTTTCCAGATCCTCGACGGACGTCCCGTCGAAGCCTCTGACGCGGAACGCCTCCACGGCTTGGTCGAGAACGACGTCGGCGTCGAACGATCTCGGTCGGCCCATGATTTTATTATAGACTGTTCGTTCAATAATATCAAGAGCCGCCGCGATCTGGTAAAGTCGGATTCATGGGAAAAGAGATCGAGCGGAAATTCCTGGTG
>JAGWMT010000294.1 GCA_028871595.1 Elusimicrobiota bacterium | reverse complement strand
CGCGCCGCGCGCGTAGGTCCATGGACCCCTCCGCGCGGGTGCGATGGACCCCCGCCGCGGTAGTGCGATTGCCTCGGACATATTGGGACCTTTAACGGTACGTCCGCTCGGACCTCGCGTGCTAACATCAACACGCGATGAAATCAATCCTCTCGTCCCTTCTCGCTCTCGCGCTGATCCTTTCGCCGTTTCCCGCATGGTCGCAGGTCGCGCGCGCGATCTACTCGCCGGACGCCGCCGCGTCTCGCTTGGCGCTTCCGGCCGACGCGATCGGCTCCGCGCCCGCGCCGCTGTCCGCGCCCGCCCTGAGCGCGGCGCTCGCGCCGCACGCCGCCGGATTCTCCGCCGCGCCCGCCGCGGCGCTTAACGCCCAACCGGCGGCGACGCCCGCCGCCGCGCTCGCCGCCGCTCCCGCCGCGCCCGCGCTGGAGACGGAAGAATCGGTCCGCGGCAAGACGGTCGTGATGGTGGGCACCAAGGGCTCTCGCCCTTTTATTATGGAAGAGGCCGTGCGCGTCGCCAAGGAACTGGGCTTGAACCTGGTTCTGGTCGATGATCCCGCCAACCGCGCGAACTCCAAGGACGTCGTCCCCGATTCCCATTTCATCCCCGCCCCCATCAACACGCGAGACGCGAAGACCATGGGCAAGATCGCCGAAACCGTGGCGTCCCACGCCGAAGGCGCGAAGGCCCACGCGGTCGTCGGCTTCATGAGTCTCTACGCGAACCTGACCGGCAAGATCACCGACCGCCTGGGCGCGCGCGGCATCCCCGGCGTCTCGGTCGCCGCGGCCGATGACAAGCCCACGGCGAGAAAAATCCTGAACACGGTGTCCGAGTTGAGGGTGCCGTTCCGCGAGGTCAAGAACGTCGCGCAGGCGCGCAAGGCGTACCACGAGATTTCCGGTGAAGGCCGGTATAAAGTCGTTCTCAAGACGATCCGCGGAGAGAACAGCCGCTTCCTGGCCATGAGCATCGCTTCCGAGGAAGCCGCCGTCGCCGAATATTTGAAGATGGACGCCGCCGTGCGGGACTTCGTCTCCCGCCCCGAAGCGAAACAGACCACGTTCAGCGCCCATCCCGGCATCATGATGGAGCGCATGCTGGAGAAGAAGGCCGGCACCGAGGAGACCTCGGTCGAAGTCGTCATGCAGAACGGCAAGGCCGCGTTCGCCATCGTATCGGACACCAAGGGAATCGGGCCGAAAGGCGAGCTGGCCGGCGGCATCATGGTGTTCCCCTCCCAACAGCCCCCGGCCGATCACGCGGCGCTGATCGCGGCCTCCGAGCACGCGCTCAACGCCATCGGCATCGTCAACGGCAACGCGCGCTTGGACATGATGACCACTCCCGACGGCCCGCGCGTCATCGAGATCAATCCCTTCATGGGCGGCGTCGCGATCTGGCAGGCGGTCAAGAGCCTCACGGGGATGAATCTGGTCGAACAAGGGCTGCGCGCCGTGCTGGGGCTCCCGGTGGATCCGGGCCACGCGGCCGACGGCGTTCTCCACTACATCTTCTTGGCCTCCAGCCGGAACGGAACGCTGGTGGACGTCGAGGGCTTGAAAGCCGCCCAGAAACTCCCCGGCGTGGAGCTGGCGCGCTCGTTCGTCTCTCCCGGCGACAGCATCGTGGCCGCGAAGGGCAACGCGTACGAGGAGTGGGCGGAGGTCATCGGCAAGGGCGCCACGTGGCGCGAGGCCATCGAAGCCGCGCTGTCCGCCGCCCGGCGCATGGTCCTGCGCATCAAGCGCGCGAACGGCGAGATCGTCCGCGCCCGCGGCGACTACCAGCAGCCGACGGCCGACGATCTAGCCCCCCTTCCTTCCGCTCCGGCGGCGGTCGCCGAGACTCCCGCTCCCGCGGCGGAGCCCGCCCCCAAGCTGTTCTCGAAGGCCGTGGTCGGCTTCCTGTCCACCTTCGTCCTGGTCTCCACCGTGGTGGAGTCCACGTCCTTGGCCGTTTCGCAGATGACCCAGCCTTTGTCCCAGGGCTTCATGGCCCTGGCCGCGCTGACCAGCGTCAGCTACGCGGCCTATACACTGGGAAGCTTCTTCGGCGGCAGCGTGATCAAGCGCTTGGGCATCCGGACCTCCTACCGCTCGGTGCTGGCCATCCGCGCCCTGATCTGGACGGCCATGGCCCTTCTCTTCAACCCGGCCACCGGCACCATCGCGCTGGCCGCGCTGATCCCGCTGTTCAGCCTGGACTACTTCTTCCACTCCATCGGCCGCGTGGCGGAGCACAGCCTGCAGGTCGCCTGGTTCCAGAACTCCGAGGCCGCCTCCAGCCGCTTCGGCTCCTTCCGGGACTTCATCGAGTACGGCTCCGTGTTCGTGGGCTCGGCCATGGCGCTGGCCGTGGCGAAGTTCGGTTTCGCCGCCGTGATCTACCCCGCGGCGCCCGCCTTCGCCGTCGCCGCGCTGATCGCGTTGGCGCTGAACCTGCCCAAGGCCGCGCCGGACCGCAAGCCCGGCAAGTGGAGCGACGGCTTCAAGACCGTCTTCCGCGATCCCGGCATCTTTAAGCCGCTGGCCGGCTTCGCCTTGGTCAACAGCTTTCTGTACATGATGTACTACATCACCGCGACCGCGTTCGGCGCCTACGCCGCTCCGGATCCCCAACACGCCGCGGCGGTGGCCGGCTCCCTGACGGCGGTGTACGGCGCCGGCGCTTTGGTCGGCTCCGTCGTCATGGACCGCATGGCGGCGCGCATCGACAACAAGGCGCAGGCGCTGCCCGAAGGCGAGAGGAAGGCCGGCGAGCGCCGCCTGTACATCGCCAGCGCGGCCAAGGTCCTGCCTTGGGCCGCGGCGGCCCTGCTGGGCTCATGGCTGTTCACGCTTCCCATGCAGATCGGGACCGTGATCTGGCCCATCTTTCCCGTCTCTTTGGCCCTGCTGGCCATCGGCTTCACCGCGCAGATGGCGTCCAACCACCTGGACGTGATCATGAAGTCGAACATCCCGAAGGGCGAGAAGGACATGGCCGTGGGCGCGATCCGCACGCTCACCTACGCCACCCACGTGGTGGGCTTCCTCGTCTGGGGCGGACTCTTCGCCCTGTTCGGGCCGCACGCCTTCTTCTTATTTGCGGCCTTCTACACCTTCGCCGCCGCGGCCTACCTCTGGCTGGCGCGCAGTCTTAAGAAGTGATGTTGTGCCGCCAGACGTTCCTGACGGTCCTCGCCCTGACGGCGTGCATCCCTGCGTCCGCCGATCTATTCATCGTTCGTCATGCCGAGAAGAAGAACCCGCAGATGGACAAATCGACTTTATCCGTCGCCGGTCTCAAGCGAGCTCTGGTCCTCAAACGCGTTCTCACCGACATCCCGCTCAAGGCCGTCTACTGCACCGAGTACGAGCGCACCCGCCAGACCGCCGCCCCCACGGCCGCCGCCCACGGACTCAAGCCGACGGTCACCAATTCGGATGACGTGAAGGGCCTGGCCGCGACTCTCAGGGCCCTCCCCGCGTCCGAGGACGTCCTGGTCGTGGGCCACTCCGACACCATCCCGGATCTTCTGATCGACCTGGGCGTCAGCACCAAGGTCGCGATCGGCGCCCAGGACTTCGACAATCTGTTCGTCGTGCGTCTGGGCAGCGGCGTCCCTACCTACCACCGCCTGCGTTACTAAGACCACCCTCGTGCCGCGTGATGGAACTATTTGGGGCCCTCAATCGTATGTACATAGGGCCAAAGACCCTTGTGAGGCCCGGCGGAGGCTGATATCATGTCGTCGACGATGCGAAAGGAACTGGACGGGGTCAAGAGCGAGATGCGGGATTTAAAGGCGATGTTCCGCCGGACCATGCTCCACATGGCCCGCGTGGACGGAAATATGGACGAGATGCGGCGCTCGATGGCGACCAAGGACGACATCTCCGGACTGAACTCCCGCATGGACGGCTTCGCCGGCCTACTCCTCGATTCGAGACAACGATGGGCCGTCCACGCCGATACGCTCACGCAGCACCACGAGCGTTTGGCGAAAATCGAAGGACGCCCCGAATAACGAAACGTAAAAAAGGAAGGCCGGCAGGGGAGTTCCCCGCCGGCCTTCGTTTTTCGGATCGACTTACTTCGCGGCCGGAACGACGGCCGGAGCGGCGGCTTCGGGAGCCTTCGGCATCTCCACGGTCCCCTTCTTCGCCTTGCACTT
>JAGWMT010000018.1 GCA_028871595.1 Elusimicrobiota bacterium | reverse complement strand
CGAGAAGGCCGCGGCCTGAGCCGCCGCGCGGGTTTGGCGGGACTTGCGCGAATGTGTTATACTGTCGCGCTGGGGTCATGGTGTAGCTGGCCTAACACGCCGCCCTGTCAAGGCGGAGATCACGGGTTCGAATCCCGTTGGCCCCGCCACTTTCGAGAGCAGTCTTCACAAGAGAACCGGATGCGCGCCGATCGCGCCTCCGGGTCTTCTTTTGTCGCTTCCAGCTTCCTCAGAGCGACCGCCTTCTTCAGCCTCCCGCCCGGCGGCCTCCTCCTTTCTTCCCCCGGGCGAGCCGCGCCTGCTCGTCCAGTTTCTGCACGTCCAGGCGGTCCTGCCCGCGGTCGGCGGCTCGCTTATTTTTCAGCAAGCATTCACGCGAAATATAATGAACGGGAAGTCCCTGATAAGTTCCCTTGACCCGAGTCTTCCACACTTTCTCCGTGGCGACCCCGCTGATCCCGGACAATAAGTCGACGCGGTTCGGGGCATAACCGAGTTGAATCACATTGTCCCCGGCAAAGTCCGATTCCGTGAGCCCCAAGGAACCGAACCCGAAGTCCTTGAGCGCGGCAAGCACTCTTGGAAGATTCGCCGGGGTCGGCCGGATGAGGATATCCAGATCCTTGGTGCCACGCGCATAGCCGTGGAAAGCCACGGCGTGCGCTCCGACTATCACGAACTGGACCTCGTGTCGGTTCAAGGCCGACACGAGCTGGGCGAAATCGTCCGACTGCTCGTTAAGCATCGGCTCTCCGCACAACTCGGACCGCTCGGATCATCGCCGTCGGTTTGCCTCCGCCTTGAGCGAGGCCGCCCAACCGAACCCGCAATAAATCCACATCGCGGACGCGCGCGCTGGGAGACATGGACAGCATCCCCAACAGCATCTCTTCATCGTTCTTCGCGAAAGCCTCGGCGGCCGGCCTGACTTGCACGACACGCACGATTTCCTCCGTCGTGGCGCCCTGTTCCCAAACGATACCGAGATCCGCCAAGCGCCGCAGCGCCAGGCCTCGCGGTTGGGACCGGCCTTGCTTCCAGCGCCAAAGGGTCGTTTCCGCGATCCCGATAAGGATCGCGGCTTTGGCGCGCCCGCCTGATCGCTCCACGAACTGTTCAAGTGTGGTCATTGGTTTACCCCTATTATAGTGCATATGCATTGCATTTGCAATAGGCGATCCGCCGTCCGTGGGCCGGGCCGGTGGTCTCCTCCGGACGTCCCATTCGACTCAGCGTGACCATGGACGCGAAGCGCTCGAATCCTTTCGCGCTGACGATGAATCCATAACGCTTATGTCTCGCGATCCGCCTCAATGCGCTCCCTCCGACACGGAGCCGACTCGCGCTCGTCGAATAAAAAGCGCCGCGGGGATGGCCGCCAGGGCGGCCCAGCCCAGGAGGCGGAAGCAGTCCAGCGACGCCAGCAAGGCGGACTGCTGCTGCAGGAGCCGATAGGCCGCCGCCAGCCCCGACACGGCCGCGTCGGCGGGAGCCGCCCCGCGCGCGACGAAACGCGCCGCCAACTGCGAAATAACCCCGTCAAGCCTTCCGCTGGACGCGCCCGCCAGAACGCTCTGATGGTAATCCGTCCGCCTCTCCAGCATCGTGGTGACAAAGGCGATGCCGAAGCTCCCGCCCTGGTTTCGGAACAAATTCGTGAGGCTCGACGCCTTATTGTTTTTCTCCCTCGGAAGATTCGAGTAGGCGAGTTGGGAGATCGGCACGAAGATCCCGGCCAAGCCCAGGCCCTGCAGCGCCCGCGCCAGGGCGAAGTGGGCGTAGTCCGTCGCCGGGTTGAAGCCGGCGAATCGCCACATCGCCAGGCCCAAGACCGTGAAGCCGAAAAGGACCATCGGCTGAATGCCGATCTTCGGCAGCAGCCGCACGACCAGAGGAGCCAGGATCACGATGACCATCGCGCCCGGACCGAGCACGAGGCCGGCGTCCGTCGCCGTGTAGCCGTACAGGGCTTGAAGCATCTGCGGGATCAACACGGTGCTGCCGAAGAGCACGAAGCCGAACAGCGTGTAGAAGATCCCCGCCAGCGCGAAATTCCGGTCCTTCAACAAGCGGATCTCGACCACGGGATCGGGATGGCGCCACTCCCACCAGATGGCCGCGGCGATGGAGATCAACGCGACGGCCAGAAACGTCACGACGAACGGGCTCTCGAACCAATCAAGCCTCTGGCCCCTGTCGAGGACGACCTCCAGGCTGGCGAAGCCCACGGCGACCAGCCCGATGCCGGCGAAGTCGATCTTGGACCAGCCTCCTGCTCGCGCCGCCTCGACTTCCTTGCGGAATTCGGGCGGATCATGGACGACGCGGCTCGTCAGGTACAGCGAAATCAACCCAATGGGGATGTTGATGAAGAAAATCCAGCGCCAGCTCCAATTGTCCGTGATCCAGCCGCCGAGAGGCGGTCCGATGACGGGCGCCGTGACGATCGCCATGCTGTAGAGCGCGAACGCGGCGGCGCGCTTGGCGGCGGGAAAGGTATCGACCAGAATCGCTTGCTCAACGGGGGCGAGCCCTCCACCCGCGATTCCTTGCAGGACGCGGAAGAAGATGAGCCAGTGCAGGCTCGGGGCCAGTCCGCAGAGCAGGGAAGCGGCGGTGAAAAGAGCCACGCATGACATGTAGTAGTTCTTGCGGCCGAACATCCGGCTCAACCAGGCCGATAACGGCAAGACCACGGCATTGGCCACAAGATAGCTGGTTAAAACCCACGTCGTCTCATCGTAGCTGGTCGCCAAGCCGCCCGCGATGTGCGGCAGGGAGACGTTGGCGATGGCCGTGTCGAGCAGCTCCATGAAGGTCGCCAACGTGACCGTAATCCCGATAATCCAGGGATTGATCAGCGGCCTGACCTCGTCTACGGCCGATTGATCATTCATGTCACTTCACCTCGACTTCAGCCTCGACGGACATCCCGGGGGCCAACAGCCGCGCGGAATCGGCGGTCCGGTCGAGAACGATCTTCACCGGCACGCGCTGGACGACCTTCACGTAATTGCCGGTCGCGTTCTCGGCCGGTAGGACGCTGAAGCGGGCCCCGGTACCTGATTGCAGGCTGTCGACACGGCCGCCGAGCTTGCCGTCGTAGGCGTCGACGCGGATCTCGGCGCGCTGGCCGGGATGCATGCGCTTGAGCTGGGTTTCCTTGAAGTTCGCGACCACCCAGACCTCGCTCGGAACGAGCGTCAGCAGCGACTGGCCCACCGCGACATAAGCGCCTTCCTCCACTGATTTGCGCGTCACGCGGCCGGCCTGCGGCGCCTCGATCTTCGTGTAGGAAAGATCGAGTTCGGCCTGGCGCAGCCGCGCGTGCGCGGCGTTCAACGCCGCGGTCGCCGCCTGGGCGTCCGCCCGGGCGTGATCAAGCGTCTGGCCGGAGGCCTCATTGCGGGCGTTGAGGTCCCGGTAGCGCCTCACGTCGTCTTGCGTCTTACGGACGGCGGCCTGGGCTCCTTCGACGTCGGCGCGGGCCTGGTCCGCCTTGGTGGCGTAGTCGCGCGGGTCTATTTCGGCAAGAATGTCGCCTTTCTTGACCATCTGATTGTCATCGATCAAGACACGAACCACATGCCCAGCCACACGGGGGCTGATCGTGACGACGTGTCCCTCGATGAACGCGTCATCGGTGGACTCCCAGCCCCGATTCGCCAAGAGGAACCCCCCGGTCGCGATCGCGGCCAATGCGACGCCGCCGATGACCGCCTTCGCGCGATTCGAAGCTCCTGCGACTTTGACGGGCGACGGCGCAATCCCCATCGGCGGCTGCATGCCGTCTTTCAATTCGACCGTCCCATTCGTCGGCTTGACCGTTCTTTCCATAACTCCCCCTCAAAATCCGAATTTCTGCGCCGCCCCCAGCGCGGACGCAAGATTGATGCGCACGTCGTAATCCCTGGCCAGCGAGGAAACGTAGGCGTCGCGCGCCTGAGCCAGCTCCGTCTGCGCGGTCGTCACCGCCACGTTGTCGATGGTCCCCGCCGCGTACTGGTCTTGCGCCATGCGCAATTCCTGTTCGGCCAGGTCCTCGGTTTGGGCCGACGCCGCGACCTGCTCCTGCGCCTCGGTTGCGTCCTGGTACGCCAACCGCACGTCCTCTTCCACTTGAGCCCGGATATCCGCCAATCGGGCCTCGGAGCGATGCAGCCGGCTCTTCGACTCGTCGATTCGCCCCTGGATCCGACCGCCGGTGAACAGCGGGAGCGAAAGACCGACCCCCACGCCGCCCGTCCGACGGGCCCCTCCATCGGGAAGGCTGCCGCTGAGACCGAAGTGCGCGCCCGCGACGAGCGACGGCGCGCGTTCGGCCTGCGACGCGCCTAAAGTGAGATTCGCGAAGCGCAACTCCTCCTCCGCCGCGGCGATCTCGGGGCGCGCGCTCGCGGCCTCGGACAGCGCGCGCTCAAGCGCCGGCAATTCCAAGGGGGTCGGCCGGAGCTCGTCGCTGAGCGCGATCTCCTCCGAAAGCGGCCACCCGGCCAGGCGCTTGAGCTTGAGGTCGGCGTTGCGCCGGGCCACTTGCGTCTGGAGGAGCGCGACCGCCGCGCTGGAAGCGCGCGCCTTGGCGCGCACGACGTCGACGCCCGTCGCGAGGCCCTGCTGATTCTGGTCTTGCGCCAGCGTCAGCAGGCTTGCCGCTAACGAGTCGTCGGCCGTCGCGGCCTCCACGGATTTGCGCGCGCGCTGCGCTTCCACGTAACTCAGGGCGGCCGCCGCCGCCAGCTGTTCGCGAACGACCTCTTCCTGGCGAGCCGCGAGTTCCCGGGCCGCCCCCGCGGCCTGGTAGCGCCTTACAAAGGAGAGATCGAACAGCGTCTGGGTCAGATGCAGACGCGCGTCGAACGTGTCGAAAGGACCGATCATCGAGGGGATCGGTCCGCCGCCGAGCCCCGCGGCGCCCAGGTTCTCCTCATAAGTCCGCCCTTGCGATGCCGTTCCCAAGAGGCTCGGCAGCAATCTGGACGCGGCTTGCACGACCTGAGCCCGCGCGGCCTCGCTGTCGGCCCTCGCGAGCTTGCTCGCAAGGTTGGTCTCGATCGCGGCCGCGATCGCCTGGCGAACTCCGACCACGGTGGCGCGGGACGTCTCCGCCCGCGCGCCGACCGCCGCCCACATGATGACCGCCGCGACCACCCATCCCCGTTCGCTCATCGTCTTGTCCTCCCCGTCGTCATATAGATGTATATACATGTATAAGGAAAAAAATTATTCCGCGATCACCCGGCGCAGCCGATCAAGATCCGCCATCAACTGATCGAGGCGCTCTCCCTGGAATTTCGCCCGGACGAGACCCTGGGCCTTCTGCCACAGCGGCACGGCCCGCTCCAGGGCGGCGGTCCCCTTCGATGTGATCGACACGAGGCGCTCGCGCCGGTCCTCGCCCCTTTCGATGAGTATGTAACCGTCCTTCTCGATGGTCCGCAGGCTCCGCGGCAAAGTCGTCTGGTCCAGGACCATTTTCTCCGCCAATCCTTGAAAAGTAATCGGCCCGTGGTGCTGGATCATGCGCAAGAGGGAGAACTGCGTCGACTTAATCCCGAGAGGGCGAAACACCTCATCGTACACTTGGGTCAAGGCGCGGGACGCCATCCGCAACTTGAGGGAGGTGCATTCCGTGCCGTGGGCCTCCGCCGAAAGTGATCTGCTGTTCACGATGTAAGTATATACATGTATTATGATTTTGTCAAGAGTTCTTTTCCGGCTCGGATCCTCCAGTCGCGATACCGCATCCAGGACCCTCAAAGGGTCAAGACGACCCCGCCGTCTTTTCCTGACAAATTGTTCGCAACATCCGGCAGGACAATGTCCTAGGATGCCCCATGCCCGCGCAGACCGCTCCCCCCGGAATCTCCACCGCGTCCATCCCCGACACCTTGGCCGCGCTGAAGGCCGATCCCGCCGCGGGGCTGGCCTCGGCCGACGTGGACGCCCGCCGCAAGGAGCACGGCTACAACGAGGTCGCGGAGCGCAAGGAGCATCCGCTTCTGGGATTCCTCTCCAAATTCTGGGGCGTCTCCGCCTGGATGCTGGAGCTGATCATCATTCTGTCGGCCGTGCTCCGCAAGTATTCGGATCTCGTCGTGGTGAGCGCATTGCTGGTGGTCAACGCCGTGCTCAGCTTTCTGCAGGAACGGCGCGCCGCGGGCGTCGTCGAGGCGCTGCGGCGACGATTACAGGTCAGCGCGCGCGCCCTGCGCGACGGGACGTGGCGGACGATTCCCGCCCGGGAGCTCGTCCCCGGCGACATCGTTCGCGTCCGGCCCGGGGACATCATACCCGCGGACCTCAAGCTGCTGGACGGGGAACTGAGCCTCGATCAGTCGGCTCTGACCGGCGAGTCGAAGGAGGCCGACATGGCCCCCGGCGGCGTGCTCTCGTCGGGCTCCATCGTCCGCCGCGGCGAAGGCAACGCCGTGGTCATGCTCACGGGCGCGAAGACTTATTTCGGCCGCACCACGGAACTCGTGCAGAAGGCGCGCCCGAAACTCCATATCGAGGCGGTCGTGGCCAAGGTGGTGCGCTGGCTCTTCGTCATCATCGGCGCCTTGTTGACCCTGGTGATCGGCCTGTCCCTCGCGCGCGGGACGCCGCTGATCGAGATGATCTCCCTGATGCTCGTTCTCCTGATGAGCGCCGTCCCGGTCGCCCTGCCCGTCATGTTCACCGTGAGCATGGCCCTCGGGTCGAAGGAACTGGCCAAGCGCGGCGTGATGGTCACACGCCTGAGCGCGGCGGAGGACGCCGCGACAATGGACGTGCTCTGCGTGGACAAAACCGGCACGATCACCCTGAACCAGCTGACCGTGACCGGGGTCGTCCCGCAGCCGGGGACGACGGACGCCGAGGTATTGGCCGCCGGCGCGCTGGCGTCGCAGGAAGCCAATCAAGACCCCATCGACCTGGCGTTCCTGGCCGCCGCGAAGGAGCGCCGCGTCTTCGACGGCGCCCCTCCCGCCGCGCCGGTCTCCTTCTCGCCGTTCGAGGCGAAGAACCGGCGCACGGAGGCCGTCGTCGAACAGGGCGGGCGGCGGCTGCGCGTGATGAAGGGGGCCGTGCGCACCGTGGCGCAAGCCTGCGGGCTGCAGCCCGCCGAGATCGACGCCTTGGAGGCGCGCGCGAACGATTCGGCGCTGAAGGGATACCGGACGCTGGCGGTCGCGCGCGGACCCGAGACCGGCGCGCCCGCGCTGCTCGGCCTGGTGACCCTGTTGGACCCGCCGCGGCCGGACGCCGGCCAGCTTATCGCCGCGCTCCGGGGGCTGGGGATCTCCGTCAAGATGCTCACCGGAGACGCGCTGCCCGTGGCCCGGGAGATCGCGCGGGGCGTCGGCCTGCCCGACATCCGGCGCGTGGCGGAATTGAAGGCCGCGCTCTCCCAGCCCGGACGCAAGGAGGCGGACGTGACGGCGGGCGCCGACGGCTTCGCCGAAGTCTATCCCGAGGATAAATACGTCGTGGTCCAAAGCCTCCAAGCGGCCGGTCACGTGACCGGAATGACGGGCGACGGCGTCAACGACGCCCCGGCCCTGCGCCAGGCCGAGGTGGGCATCGCCGTCAGCACGGCGACCGACGTGGCCAAGGGCGCCGCGAGCGTGGTCCTGACCGAGCCCGGGCTGACCAATATCGTGACCTTGGTCGAGCAGGGACGGACGATCTATCAGCGCATCCTCACGTGGATCGTCAACAAGATCAGCCGGACCATACTGAAGGCGGCCTTCGTGGCCGTCGCGTTCGTGGTCACCGGGAAGTTCGTGGTTTCCGCCTTCGCGATGCTGCTGCTCACCTTTATGACGGACTTCGCCAAGATCGCCTTGGCCACCGATCACGTGAGGCCGTCTCAGAAGCCGGAAACGTGGAACATCGGAGGCTTCATCACGGTGTCCGTCGCGCTGGGCGTGGCGATGCTCGCCGAGTCGCTTTTCTTCCTATGGATCGGCTGGACGCGCTTCGGCTTGGCGGCGAACAACGACGCGCTGTGCACCTTCAGCTTCCTGACCTTGCTGTACTTCGCGGTCTTTTCCATCGTGTCCGCGCGGGAGCGCCGCTGGTTCTGGTCCACGACGCCGAGTAAGACGCTCCTCGCGGCGCTCGCGGCGGACGCGCTCACGGGCACCGTCTTGACAAAAGTGGGGCTGCCGGGACTCATGCCGCTGCCCTGGCGGCTGACGCTCGTGATCCTCGCGTATTCGGCGGCCGCGTGCCTGCTCGTCAACGACGCGCTGAAGGTCGCTCTCATCCGGTGGCGCGTTCCGACCGCCGCGGCTTAACGACGCGTCGGAAAATTGAGGGTAAATGGGGCCGGTTTCTATTGAGTGCGTTTCACCGGATCGGGCCACATACTGGAGTCATGAACATGAATCTTTTCATGGCCGCCTTGCTGAGCGCCGCTCTCGCCGCCGCGCCGCGGGCGGCGCGGGCGTCCGCACCGGCGGCGCCCCCGGGCCCCCGCGCCCGACCCGAAGGCGCCGAAACTGAAGCTCCGGCCGGGGGACGACCTGGACCTGAGCGAGGCGACGATGGTGGACGCCCCCGGAGACCTGGCCGACTGGCCGATCACCACCCGGATCACCGAACTGGACATGACGCCGGACGGCATCGCCGTCGCGTTCTCGAAGCGCGACGGAGACGGGAGCTGGCCGGACGAGACCGACACATTCGGGCCCACCGGCCCGCTCCAATATTCGCTGGGAATGGCGGAGTACATTGACGGCCAATGGTACGCCTCGGCGCCGATCCAATTGTGGAGGGGCCTGGAAAGGAGCGGCGGCGGCCCGGCGGACTACGCGAAGAACTGGTTCTACGGCCCGGCATGGGGCCCGATGCGCTGCCGCCAGCCCCGGGTGGGCTAAACCATCGGCATCTTCGTGGCGGCCGGCAGCCTGCGCCACGTGACCGACGGCGGCAGTCAGTCGCCCGTGAAGGAGCGCTCAAACGTGATCCTGGTCAAGATGCCCGGCGCGGGCGGAGCGTCCTACTCCTTTCCTTGATCAGCTTAAGCTGGATGAACAAGAAGCGCGCCTCGGCGAAGATTTGGTCGAGCGCCTTAAGGGTCGATCGCGGCGATCTCGTTGCCCCACTTGAGCGGGCCGGTGACGGACATCATTTGTCCTTCCACGGGCATCGATTGGAAAGACGACGAGGGGAGGGCCACGTAGATGTAGCGGCCGGTTTTTCGGCCCTTGGCGTCCACTTTGTAGAGGTTGAGCTGGACGTACGGGATGCTCCGGCCCTTCACGGTTCTCGTCGCGGACCGCACGGACTGGACGAGGCCCGTCACTTGCGCCGTCGTGCCGATGTAGGCCCGCACGTTCTGGTCGACCTGCGCGACGGTCAGGACCGTTTGTGAGCCGGCGCTCAGCGCGAGGAACGCCGCGGCGCCGGCCAGAGCGCCGACGGCGAAAGTCTTGAGGGTCGAGGACGAGCATCGATTGATCATACGGCCTCCGGGCAGGGTCGTTGTCCAGCTACCACGGAGTATAGGCGGGGTTTTGGGGAAATACAAGATCGCGGCCCGACGGATCGGCGAAGGGGCTTAGCGGACGGCGACGCCGTGCAGCGCGCTGACGCGGCTGTAGACCAGGTAGGAGACGTAGCGGATCACGTTGCCGCGCGAACGCAGCCAGCTGATGTAATGGCGCGCCGGGCTCTGCTTCTCGATGATGCCGACGATCGTGTAGGCGTACTGCCGCCCGTCGGGCCCCTTGGCCGTGAGCACCCCGATGTCGCCGCACAGATGGCTGGTGCTGCCCGTCTTGCTGTACACCTCCACGTCGTGAGGAAGCGGCACGCCGGAGTGCAGGCGGTCTCGCTTGGGCAACGCCATCAGGCGCTTGATCTCCGCCGAACCGGGGAGCTCGTCGCGCCAGAGCGCCAGCAGGAAGCGGCTGTAGTCCCGGGCCGTGGCCTTGTTGCGGTAGGTGCGGCCGCTGGCCGGGATGTATTCCTTGATTTCGACGCCCGGCACCACGGAGCCGAACTCGTCGTGCAGCAGGCGCTCGACCGCGGCCGGACCGCCCAGCCGCCGCATCACCCAGTCGGCGGACTGATTGTCCGAGAGCTGGATCATGCGCGTCATCTGCCGTCGGCTTTCGGCGTCGTAGACCAGCTTGCCCTTCTCGACCTGCTTCATGAAGGCCAGCGCCAGGAACGGCTTGACCAGGCTGGCCGACTGCAGCTCGAGGTCCGCGTTGATCTCCACCAGCGTTTCGCCGGTGGTGAAATCGTAGACCGACCAGGCCGTCCGTTCGTCCGGGGCCAGCCGTCCCCGCCGGCGCAGCATTTTCACATGCTCGTCGAGCTGCTGCTCGAGCTCGCGGCGTTCGGCGCTTTGACCGGCCGCCGCGGTTTTCGTCTCCTCGACGACCGGAGGAACGTTTTGGCCGTCATTCGACAAAACGACCCAGGACCGCGCCGGGGCGGGCCACGCCTTGCCTAAATGCTTGCGTCGCAAGATTCGGGTATGGGCCGCGGCCGCCGAGGCGGCCGTTTTCGCGTCGCCCTCGCGGAGGTAGACGACCCCGTAGGCGCCGTCGGCCGAGATCACGCGCAGATCGCGGGCGACCCGCGGGCCCAGGACGCCGGCCACGGCCTTGCGGCGCTGCTGCGCCTGAGGCAGCGTCCCGTGCCAGAGGTAAAGCACGTCGTAGCGCGTCGCCGCCGCCTGGACGGCACTCGACGCGAGCAAGACCAGCCCCAACGGAAGGGCGACTCCGCGAAAGGCGGCGCGACAGCGGCAGTAAATTGTCCGAGGGAGCATCACTCTCCGTATGGTAACAGGCCCTTCACTCCAATTTCAATACCCCAAGGCGCCGCCGCAACGATATAATTCCGTATGACCACGGTTCTCCTTTTATGCGCGTCCAACGTCTTCATGACCTTCGCCTGGTACGGACATCTCAAGTACGGCCACGACTGGCCGCTCTGGAAGGCCGTGCTGGTCTCCTGGGGCATCGCCCTGCTGGAGTACTGCCTGGCGGTGCCGGCCAACCGGCTCGGCTACGGGGAGTTCACCGGATTCCAGCTGAAGATCATCCAGGAGTGCGTGACCTTGACCGTCTTCATCGTCTTCGCGGTCTCCTTCCTGAAGGAGAAGTTCGCGTGGAACTACCTGGCGGCGTTCGTCTGCCTCGCCGCCGCCGCGTTCTTCGCCTTCGCGTTCAAGGCGCCGGCCGCGGTCTGAGAGCCTTCGACGCTTCCAGGCCCCGGTACTCGAGAAGGGGCTCCACGTCGGGCTTTCGGCCGTAGAACTGCTCGAACAGCACGCCGGGCTCCAGAGTGCGGCCGCGGGACAGGATTTTGGCGCGGAAGAAGTCGCCGTTGGCGCGGCTGATTCCGCCGTGGGAGTGGAACCACGCCCCGGTGTCGCGCGCCAAGACCTCGCTCCAAATATAGGCGTAATAGGCGGCCGCGTAGCCGCCGCTGAAGGCGTGCGCGAAATACGGCGTGTGGTAGCGGGGCGGGACCGGAGCATACGCCATGCCGTCGCGGCGCAGCGCCGCCGCCTCGAACGCCATCACGCCGGACGCCGCCGGCGCGGCGGACGCGGGGATCTGGTGCCAGGCCTGGTCCACCAACGCGGCCTCCACGTACTCGGCGGTGGCGTAGCCTTCGCCGTAGTCCTGCGCGGCGATCACCTTGTCGAGCAGGGCCTTCGGCATGGGCGCGCCGGTGCGGTAGTCCTTGGCGAAGTGCGCCAGGATCTCCGGCTCCCGCGCCCACATCTCGTTGAACTGGGAAGGATACTCGACGAAGTCCGGCGGGACGGCGGTGCCGGCCAGCATGGGGTACTTCACCCGGGAGAGGAGCCCGTGCAGCGCGTGGCCGAACTCGTGGAACATCGTGGTCACCTCGTCGAAGGTCATCAGCACGGGCTGGCCCTCGGGCGGCTTGGGGATGTTCAGGTTGTTGATGACCACGGGCTTGGTGCCGAACAGGCCGGTTTGGTCCACGAAGGAGTCCATCCACGCCCCCCCGTTCTTGTTGTCGCGCTTGAAGTCGTCGCGCAGCAGCAGGCCGAGGGAGGAGCCGTCGGCGTCGAAGACCTCGAACACGCGCACGTCGGGGCGGTAGGCCGGCAGGTCGGCGCGCTCCTTGAACGAGACGCCGTACAGCTGGTGCGCGGCGTAGAAGACGCCGTCGTTGAGGACCCGGTTCAGCTCGAAGTAGGGCTTCACCTGCGCGTCGTCGAACGCGTAGCGCGCCGCGCGGACCTGCTGGGCGTAGAACGCCCAGTCCCAGGCCTGGAGCTTGAACGGCTTCGTGTGCCCGGCCTTGGCCTGCGCGTCGATGAGCTTTTGGATGTCGGCGGCCTCGCTTCTCGCCTTGAGCAAGGCGGCCTTGCCCAGCTGCGCCAGCATCGTGTTGACCGCCGCCGGAGTCCCCGCGGCCTCGTCCTCCAAGGAATAGGCGGCGTAGTTCGGGTAGCCCAGGAGGGCGGCCTGCTTGGCGCGCAGCGCCACGATCTTGGCGGCCAGCGCCGTGTTGTCGCCGTCGCCGCCGATGCCGCGGGCGACGGACGCGCGGTACACGCGCTCGCGCAGGGCCCGGTTCTTCATCTGCTCCAGCACGGGCTGGATGGTGGTGTTCTGCAGGGCGATGACCCACTTGCCGGAAAGTCCCCGGGCCTTGGCCGCCTCGGCGGCCGCGCCGATCTGCTGCGCGGAAAGGCCGTCCAGCTGGGCCGCGTCGTCCACGACCACGGCCCCGCTTTTCGCGTTCTTCAGCAGGTTCTGCTCGAACTGGGTGGTCAGCGAAGACAGCTCCTGATTGATGGCCTTCAGCGCGGTCTTGTCGCTCTCCGACAGGCGCGCGCCGGAGCGCACGAACTGCTTGTCGTAGCGGTCCAGCAGCTGCGCCGACTCCTCGTCGAGGCCCAGGGAGGCGGCTTGATCGTGAAGGGCCGAAATCCGCGCGAACAGCGCGCCATCCAGGCTGATGGCGTCCTGGTGGGCGGCCAGCTTGGGCGCCATGTCTCGCTCGACGGCCTGCATCGCGTCGTCGGTGTTGGACGCGTTGAGATTGAAGAAGGTCTTCGACACGCGCGTGAGCAGGCGCCCGGAGCGCTCCAGCGCGACGATGGTGTTCTCGAAGGTGGGCGGCGCGGGATCATGAGCGATCGCGTCCACCTCCCGGCGCTGCTCCGCCATGCCCGCCTCGAAGGCGGGCGTGAAGTCGGCGTCCTTGATCTTGTCGAACGGCGGGAACTGGTCGGGCAGCACGCTGGGCGCGGCGAAGGGATTGGACGGCGGGAGCGCGGCCTGTGCGCGGGCGGCGAAGGCCAGGCCCGCGAGAATCAGCGTCGAAAAGGCGAGTTTCAAGATTCGGCTCCGTGGTCGAGAGATGAGGGCAAGGAAGATCCCATTGTAGCAAGGTCGGCCCGCGTCCGCGTTTGAGGATTTCTTGATGTTGGCCTATTATACTGTGCGGGTGACTCCGGACTATTGCGCCCTCTTCGAGGCGGCACCCGGCTCCTACTTGGCGTTGACGCCCGACCTGAACATCGTCGCCGTCAGCGATGACTACCTGCGCGCGACCATGACGAAGCGCGCCGACATCCTGGGACGCGGCCTTTTCGAGGTATTCCCCGATAACCCGGACGATCCCGCCGCCACCGGAACGCGCAACCTGCGCGCCTCCCTGGATCGCGTCCTACGGCGGCGGGAACCGGACACCATGGCCGTGCAGAAATACGACATCCGCCGGCCCGACGCGGAAGGCGGGTTCGAGGTGCGCCATTGGAGCCCGGTCAACACGCCGGTGCTCGCGGCCGACGGAACCGTCGCCTACATCATCCATCGCGTCGAGGACGTCACCGAGTTCATACGTCTCAGGCACCAGCGCAGCGAGCAGAGCAAGCTGACCGCCGAATTGCAGGCGCGTGCCGACAAGATGGAGGCCGAGGTCTACCTTCGCGCCCAAGAGCTCCAGGAGGCCAACAAACGCCTGCGCGCCGCGCAGGACGAATTGGAATCCCGCGTCCGCGAGCGGACCGCCGAGGCGGCGAAGCTCCAGGAGCAGCTGCTCCTGTCGCAGAAGATGGAGTCGGTCGGCCGCCTGGCCGGCGGCATCTCCCACGACTTCAACAACATCCTGACGGCCATCGGCGGCTTCAGCGGCTTCCTGCTCCAAAGCATCCCCGTCGGGGATCCGCGCCGCGACGACGTCCAGGAGATCGTGGCGGCCGCCGAGCGCGCCGCGGCGTTGACGCGCCGGCTCCTGGCCTTCAGCCGCCGCCAGATCCTGGAACCGCGCCTCATCGACCTGAACGCCGTCGTGGCCTCCCTCCAGCCGATGCTCAAGCGCCTGATCGGCGAGCACATCGAACTGCGCTCGACGCTGGCGCGCGGAATCGGGAGAGTCAAGGCCGACCCGGGGCAAATCGAACAGGTGATCATGAACCTGGTGGTCAACGCGCGCGACGCCTTGCCCAAGGGCGGGAATATCGCCATCGAGACGGTCGACGCCAGCCTCGGCGAGGATTACGCTCGCCTCCACCTGGAGGTCCGCCCGGGCCCCTACGTGATGCTCTCGGTCAGCGACACGGGGCATGGCATGAGCGCCGCCGTCCAGTCGCGACTGTTCGAGCCGTTCTTCACCACCAAGGAGCCGGGCAAAGGGACCGGCCTGGGGCTGGCCACGGTGTACGGGATCGTCAAGCAGAGCGGCGGCAACATCTACGTCTACAGCGAGCCGGGCCAGGGCTGCACGTTCAAGATCTATCTGCCGCGCGTCGAGAACCTCGAAACCGCCCCTCCGCCGCCGCCCACCCCGCCCCCTCCGCTCCGCGGGCGGGAGACCGTCCTGCTGGTCGAGGACGACGACTCGGTCAGAAAGTTCGCGCGCCGGACCTTGATCGAGAGCGGCTACCAGGTCCTGGACGCGCGCGGGGCCGAGGAGGCGCTCACCGCGGTCGAACGGCATTCCGGAAACATCCATCTGATCCTGACCGACGTGGTCATGCCGCGCCTGCGCGGCCCGGAGCTGTTTAAGCTGCTGGCGAGCCGGCGACCGGGAGTCAAGGTGATCTTCATGTCCGGCTACACCGACCAGGACATGCTGGAGCGAGACGTCTTGGGCCCGAAGGCGGCCTATCTGCAGAAGCCGCTGACGCCGGGCTCCCTGGCCGACAAAGTCCGGGAAGTCCTCGACCAGACGTGAAAGAAGCCTACTCCAGCTCGTCGTTGCGGCCCGGCAGGGGATTTTGGCCCGCGCGGAACGGGTGCTTCAAAAGGTACTTCGCGTAGCGCGGCACGCCCCAGAACGGCGGATTGGCCAGCGCCTGACGGTAGGAGTCCTTGGCCTCGCCGCGGCGGCCCAGGATGTCCTGGCACTCGCCGATGAACAGCCAAGGAAGGCCGAGCGTGCGGTGGCCCGGCGGGATCAATTCCAGGGCGGCGCGGTCCTGCTCGATCGCGGTCTCGCAGCGGCCCGAGAGCTGCTCTCCCAGCCCCAGGAAATAGTGCCCGGCGGCCTTGTCCAGCGTCCGGTAGAACGGGGCGCCGCCGTCGGCTTTCGCCAGGAACAGCTTGGCCTCGCGCGACAGGCCCTCGCCGTCGCGCAGGTGGAACAGGCCGATGAGGCGCATGGTCTCGATCAGCGGGCTGTCGTGGTAGCGCGCGCGCAGTTCCTCCAGGATGTCCCACGCCTCGCGCGGCTTCTTTTCGAACGTCCAATCGATGCCGACCAGGAGAAGCTGGGCGGCCATCCCGCTGAAATGCCCGCGCTTGGCCTTTTCCAGCTCGGCCAAACCCTTGGCCTTGTCCGGCTTGGTGAAGACGAAGAAGCGGATGAAGCGCGAGAGCGTGGCCGAATAGTAGTCGAACGCCCCCAGGCCCAGGTAGGCGTCGTCCAGCTCGGGGTCAAGCTTGACGGCATGCTGCTCGGAACGGTACGCGCGGCGGCCGTCGCGGTACGCCCGGAACCATTGCTTGCGGGCCGCCTCCAAACGGCCGCGCAGTCCGTAGGCCGCGCCCAGGCACAGGTAGGACTCCGCGCTCCCGGTCGCCGACGTCGCGCGCTGGCCGTCGGTGATCGCGGTCTTGACCGCCGCCAGGAACCGCGCCTCCTCCGGGCCGCCCACCGGGGCGAAATCGTTCTCCATGCGCCACCAGGTGGCCACCGCGTAGCCCAGGGACATGGGCGCGTCCCCGGGCCGCGCGGCCATGGCGTCCGAGAAGGCCTTCTCGGCTCCGTCGTAATCGCTGGCGTAGAGCGAGGCCAGGCCGGCGTCGATGACCTTCTCGTCCGCCGGCGCGAACGCGCGCGCGCGAACCGCCGTGAGCGAAATCAACGCCGCGACCGCCAGCCGCCGGAACATGGCGTCATTCTAGAATATCCCCGCGTATTTACTATGCTCAGTTTCGATATGGCCGGCGGCTTCAAGGACTACTACGCGGTGCTGGGCGTCAAGAAAGAAACCTCCCCAGACGAGGTCAAGGCCGCCTATCGCCGCCTGGCCAAGCTCCATCACCCCGACCTCCACCCCGAGGACAAGAAAGCCGCGGCCTCCGCGAAATTCAAGGAGATCAACGAGGCGTACGAGGTGCTCTCCAATCCCGAGAAGAAGGCGAAGTACGACCAGTACGGCGCCGACTGGGAACGCGGCCCCGAGCCGGCCCAGGAATCCCCGCGCCGGCCGCGCCCGGCCGGGCGCGGAGGCGAAACCGACGGCGGCTTCTCCGGCTTCAGCGATTTCTTCGAAAATCTCTACGGGGGCGAGGGGTACGGTTCCGGCCGCGCCGCTCCGCGCGGCCCGCGCAAAGGGCAGGACGTGGAGGCGGAGATGCCGCTCTCCCTGGAGGACGCGGTGCGCGGGGGCGAGAAGCAGATCACCCTGAACGTCCCCGCCGTGTGCCCGGTGTGCGGCGGCACGGGCCGCAGCGGACGCGGCTTCTGCGCGAACTGCGGCGGCGTGGGCGAGATCACGCGCCCCCGGACCATCACCGCGCGCCTGCCCGCCGCCGTCCATGACGGGATGAAGCTGCGCCTGCGCGGTCAGGGATCCGAGGCGCCGGGCGGCGAGCCCGGGGACCTTTACCTGCGCATCCGCCTCCTCCCCCATCCGGATTTCAAGATCGCCGACTCCGATCTGGAGACTTCGGTGACCGTCATGCCCTGGATCGCCGCGCTGGGCGGCGAAGCCTCCGTGCCCACGTTGGAAGGAACCGTGCGGATCAAGATTCCCGCCGGAACGCATTCGGGCCGCGTCCTGCGCGTCGCCGGAAAAGGCTTGGGCCGCGAAGGAGGCGGCCGCGGCGACCTGCGCGCGGCGGTGCGCATCGACATCCCCGACGTCTCCGGGGAGCGTCTGGAGAAGATCTACCGCGACCTGAAGGAGGCGTCGTCATGAAGCGGGATCCGAACGAAGAGTTCCGCCTCCTGGCCGGGCAATTGGGAGTGGACGCGGAGTTCCTTCGGGACTGCGTCCGCCACGGCGTCCTGATCGTCGGGGAGCCGGAAATCTCGGCCGCGCAGCTCGCCCGCCTGCGGCGCCTGCGCCGTCTCTGCGACGCGTTGACGCTGGACGTCTTCGCCGGCTCGCTGATCGTGGATCTGCTCGAGCAGCGGGACGCGCTCCTGCGCGACCTCCACCGCCCGCACGCCGGCGAATAATCCGCCCGCGGAATTTTTTCGCTTGACGCGCGCGGCCGGTTATGTATAATTATTCATAGATATGAATAAATATGCGACACGCGAGGACCGCAAGTCCGCCCGCCAGACCGCCATCCTGGAGGCCGTCTCCCAGGAGGAGGTCTCCACCCAGAACGACCTGGTGCGGGCGCTTAAAAAACGCGGCATCCCCGCCACCCAGGTCTCCATCTCGCGCGACATCGCCGAGCTGGGCCTGATCAAGGCGGGCGGCGCGTACAAGGCCGCGACCGCCGAAGGCGGCGCCGCCGACCCCGAGATGCCCCTGCGCACCTTCGTGCGTCGGGTGGTCGCGGCCGGGCCGAACCTGACGGTGGTGCGCTGCGACACGGGCGCCGCGCCGCGCGTGGGCCTGGTGCTGGACGGTTTGAACATGACGGGACTGGTCGGGACTTTGGCCGGGGACGACACGGTGTTCGTGGCGTCGGACTCCGGCGCGGCGCAGAAGAAGCTCGTCGAATTCCTGGAAACAAGGATGGCCCACTGATATGAAGAAGCCCAAGATCGTCCTCGCCTTCAGCGGCGGACTGGACACCACGTTCTGCGTGCTCTGGCTGCAGAAGGAGCTCAACGCCGACGTGCTCACCGTCACGGTGGACACCGGCGGCTTCGGTCCCGAGGAATTAACCGCCATCGCGGCGCGCTCCAAGTCCCTGGGGGCGATTGCGCACCGGACCATCGACGGGCGCGCCGAGGTGTTCTCCCGCTTCGCCGTGCCGCTGATCCAGGGCAACATCCTGCGCGGCCGGGCCTACCCGCTGTCCGTCTCCGCCGAGCGCGTGCTCCAGGCCGAGGTGGTGGCGCGCGTGGCCCGCGAGGTCGGCGCGGACGGCGTCTCCCACGGCTCCACGGGAGCGGGCAACGACCAGGTCCGCTTCGACGCCGTTTTCCAGGTATTGCTTCCTAATGTAAAGGTTCACACGCCGATCCGTGACCTCGGCTGGTCGCGCCAGCAGGAAACCGATTATCTCGCGAAATTCGGCGTGCCGGTGCCGGCCAAGACGGTGTCGTACTCCGTGAACGCCGGGCTGTGGGGAACCACGGTCGGCGGCGGCGCCACGCACGATCCGTGGACGGAAGTCCCCGACTCGGCGTTCCCTTCCGCGTCGGAGAAGGCGCCGGCTCAAGGCCAAGACGTCGTGGTGGGCTTCGAAAAGGGCGTGCCGGTGTCTCTCGACGGCAAGAAGCTTGATGGCGTGTCCCTCGTCCAGGCGCTTCACGTACTGGGGCGGACGTACGCCGTCGGCCGCGGCATCCACATGGGCGACACCATCCTGGGCATCAAGGGCCGCATCGCCTTCGAGGCGCCGGCGCCGCTGATGCTGATCGCCGCGCACAACGAGCTGGAGAAGCTGGTGCTGACCCGCTGGCAGGTGTTCTGGAAGAACCACATCGGCGAGTTCTACGGCCAGATGCTCCACGAGGGCCTGTACTTCGACCCCGTCATGCGCGACATCGAAGCCATGATCGCCTCCAGCCAGGAGGCCGTGACCGGCGAGGCGCGCCTGCGCCTGCGCGCCGGGCATTTCGACGTCACGGGCGTGAAGAGCCCGTACAGCATGGTCGCCGGCGCCGCCACCTACGGCGAGACGACCCGATTGTGGACGGGACCGGAGGCCGCGGGCTTCGCCAAGCTGCACGCCCTGCCCATGACTTTGGCCGCGCGCGCGCACGCGCGCGGCGAGAAGACGCCGGAGACCGCCGGGAGCGCCGCATGAAAGTCACCCTCGATAAGATCGCGTCCGTGACGCGCAACGCGCGCATCCCGCGCGAAGTGTTGCTCTCCGACGTCATCCAAGCCCAGGAAGGGAACGTCCTGGCGGTGCGGATCCACGGAACGAAGACGGTCTACAACCAGGTCGAAGACGTTTACGGCCGCATGATCGGCCTTAACGACGGAGATATCATCGCGGCCGTTCTCGGTACACGCCGGGCTCTCCGTGGGTACGCCGGTGTCGTCCCCGCCGGCATCAAGGTCGGCGACCGCTTGGACGTCTTGAATCTGGGCGGCGTCATCGGCAAGTGCACGTCGGTGAATCTCGAATTGGGGAAACCGCTGCAGGCCGAGGTTCTCGGTCAGATCCTTTCGTTCCCTCATCTGGGAGAGCGCGTGGGAGTCCCCGCCTCGATCATGACCGGAGCGATCCCGTGGGCGGACAAGCTGGAAAATTCCGCGCCGATCGTTTACGTGGCCGGAACGTGTATGAATGCCGGCAAGACGTTCGCCTGCGGCGAGGTGATCCGCTACCTGGCGCGCAAAGGCTACAAGGTCTGCGGCGCGAAGCTGACCGGCGTCTCGCTCCTGCGCGACACGATGAGCATGGTGGATCGGGGCGCGATCAAAAGCCTTTCGTTCACGGACGCCGGCGTGGTGTCCACCACGGGCAAAGTCTCGGTTCCCGTGGCCAAAGGACTGATCAACGCGCTCAATAAGGAAGAGCCCGACGTGTTGGTCATCGAGCTGGGCGACGGCATCCTGGGAGAGTACGGCGTTCAGGAAATATTGCACGACGATGAGTTGATGAACGCCGGATCGGCGCACATCATGTGCGCCAACGATCCCGTCGCGGCCTGGGGCGCCGTCGAATTATTCAAAAATACGTTCAAACGCCGCGTGGACCTGATCTCCGGCCCGGCCACGGACAACGCGGTCGGCAAGGAGTTCATCGAGAACAAGATCGGCGTGCGGGCGATGAACGCGCGCATCGAATACGACTTGCTGGGCAAGTTCGTCGAGGACTCCGTGTTCGCGGGAGCGAGGGCATGAAGAAGATAAAGGTCGGCATCGAAGGCGGGGCGGGCTTCGCGGGCGGGGAGTTGATCCGCCTCCTGCTGGGCCATCCCAAGGTGGAGATCGCGGCGGCCACGTCGGGGACCTTTCCCGGCCAGCCGGTGTTCCTGGCGCATCCGAACCTGCGCGGGCGCACCGACCTGTCGTTCACCCGCAAGCTGGACTACTCGAAGCTGGACTGCCTGTTCCTGGCCGGCGGCCACGGCGACGCGATGAGCAACGTCCCCGCCATCCTGGCCGAGACCGGCCCGCGCTTGCGCCTCATCGACCTGTCCGGCGACTTCCGCCTGCGCGACGCGGAGCTTTATCCGCGCTGGTACACGCGCGAGCACAAGGCCCCGGCGCTGCTGAAAAAGTTCGCCTACGGCCTGGTGGAGCTCAACCGCAGCGAGATCGCGAAATCCCGCTGGGTCGCCAATCCCGGCTGCTTCGCCACGGCCACCGCCTTGGCCCTGGGGCCGCTGGCCAAGGGAAAAATCACCGGGACCGTCTCCGTCACGGCCGTGACCGGCTCGTCGGGCTCCGGCGCGTCGCCGTCGGTGATCACCCACCACCCCACGCGCCACGCCAACCTGCGCGCGTACAAGCCCTTCGTCCATCAGCACGTGCCCGAGGTCCAGCAGATCCTGGACCGCCTGTCCGGCGGCACCGATCTCAAGTTGTCCCTGATCCCCATCTCCGGCCCGTTCGCGCGCGGCATCTACGCGGTATGCCAGGTGGACCTGCCCAAGGGCTGGACCGAGAAGAAGGTCCTGGACCTGTACCGGGACGCTTATAAAGGATGCACCTTCGTGCGCCTGGTCACCGAACCGCCGTCCTTGAACGCGGTCAACGGCAGCAACCACTGCGACGTGTTCGTGACCGTCTCGGAGGGCCGCATCGGCGTGATCGCCGCCATCGACAACCTGGTCAAGGGCGCGTCCGGGCAGGCCGTCCAGAACCTGAACGTGATGATGGGCTGGAACGAAAGCGAGGGCCTGGCCTTCGCCGGACATTATCCCTGAGACCGACGATGAAAGAATCCATGACGCTGGAAGACACCTACGTCCTTCCCACCTACGAGAAGTTCCCTTTCGCGCTGGAGCGCGGCGAGGGGTGTTATGTGTGGGACGAAAACGGGAATAAATATCTGGACCTCTATGGCGGGCACGCCGTGGCGGCGTTGGGCCATAGCCCCCGGGAAATTTCGGACGCGATCGCGGCCCAGTCCAAGAAATTACTCTTCTACTCCAACCTCGTCTATAATCGCGCCCGCGCCGAGGCGGCCAAAGCCCTGGTTGAGTTCTGCGGCGAGGAAGGTTCGCAGGTTTTCTTCTGCAACTCCGGCGCCGAGGCCAACGAGAACGCATTGCGGATCGCGCGCTCGGTCACCGGCCGGGCCAAGGTCGTCGCGGCGGAGGGCGGCTTTCATGGCCGCACGGCCGCCGCGGTCGCCGCGACCGGCGCCAAATACCGGAATGGCCTCTCCGGACTCGGGTCCGACATCGTGCATGTGGCGTTTGGCGACCTCCCCGCGGCGGAAGCCGCGATCGACGGGAACACCGCCGCGTTTCTTTTGGAACCTATTCAGAGCGTGCAAGGGGCCGCCACGGCGACGAGCGATTACCTGAAGGGCTTGCAGCTCCTGTGCGAAAGACACGGAGCGCTGCTGATTTTTGATGAGGTCCAAACCGGCTTGGGACGCGTCGGCGCCCGCTCCGCCCGCCACGCCTGGGGCGCGCGGCCGCATATGCAAACCTTCGCCAAGGCGTTGGCGTCGGGCGTCCCGGCCGGCGCCGTTTTGGCCGTTCCGGAGGTCGCCAAGAAAGTGAAGCCGGGTGCCCTTGGTTCCACCTTCGGCGGCGGCCCGCTGGCCTCCGTCGCGATCACCGCCACGCTGAAAGCGATTACGGATCAAAAACTCTGGGTGAACGCCGCGGCCATGGAAGCGTTGATCCGAGAGACGTTCCAATTCCCCCAGATCGTCGAGATCCGTGGGAAAGGACTTCTTCTAGGCATCGTTCTGGACCGGCCGTCGAAGGCGACGCGCGCCTCCTTGCTCGCCAAAAATATACTCGTCGGCGGAGCCGACGATCCCAACGTGATCCGCCTCCTCCCGCCGCTCACGGTGGGCGCGGCCGAAATCAAGATGCTCCGCGACGCGCTCGCGGAGATTTTCGCCCAGGAACAACCGTTGGCGCCGACGGTTGCCCGGTGAATTCCGTGAATAAGCTCAAACACTTCACTCATCTCAAAGATTTGACCGGCGAGGAGCTCCTCGCCTTGGCCGATTCGGCGTTGGCGCTCAAGAAATCCTCTCCGACGAACGCTCCGTTGGCCGGCAAGAGCCTGGCGTTCTGCTACATGAATCCCTCCCTGCGCACCCAGGTCTCCAGCGAGGTCGCGACCGCATCCTTGGGCGGTCATCCGATCACCTTAAGCCTGGGCGGCGGCACGGGTGGAACCTGGGGAATGGAATCCGTCGAGGGCGTCGTGATGGACGGGACGGCCGCGGAGCACTTGAAGGAAGCCGTCCCCGTGCTGGGCCGCTTCTGCGCGGCGCTGGGGCTGCGCTCGTTCCCGGCCGGCGGTTCGTGGGAAGAAGACAAGAAGGAACTCCCTTTGACGGCGTTTCTCAAGTACTCGACGGTGCCGGTGATCAACCTGGAATCCGCCAGCGGCCATCCGTGCCAGGCGCTCGCCGACCT
>JAGWMT010000293.1 GCA_028871595.1 Elusimicrobiota bacterium | reverse complement strand
GGCATCGGGTTCTTCGATCACATGCTGGAGCAATTGGCCAAGCATGGGGGCTTCGACCTCTCCTTGCGCGCCGACGGAGATTTACATATCGACGAACACCACACCGTGGAGGACGCGGGCCTGGCGATCGGCGCGGCGCTTCGCCAGGCGCTGGGCGACAAGGTCGGCATCGGGCGTTACGGCTTCAGCCTTCCCATGGATGAGACGAAGGCGTCGGCCGCGCTGGACCTGAGCGGCCGCGCGTTCTTTAAATTCCGCGGAAAGTTTCCGCGCGCGAACGTCGGCGGGCTGTCCACCGAGATGGTGCCGCATTTCTTCCGCAGCCTGTCCGACGCCTTGGGGGCGACCTTGCATCTGGAGGTCGCGGGGGAAAATTCGCACCACATGGTCGAGTCCTGCTTCAAGGCCGTGGGCCGCTCCCTGCGCGAGGCCGCGCGGGCGGGCGCGTCGCGCGGACTGCCGTCCACGAAGGGAGCGCTGTGATCGCGGTCGTGGACACCGGCGGCGCCAACCTGGCCTCGGTGCTCAACGCGCTGGCGCGCCTGGGCGCGGCGGGCGAGGTCACGTCCGATCCCGCGCGCGTGCGCGCCGCCGAGCGAGTCCTCCTGCCGGGCGTGGGCGCGGCGCCGGAAGCCGCCGCGCGTCTGCGCGGGGAATTGGGCGAGGCCGTGCGCGGGCTCAAGGTTCCGGTCCTGGGCGTGTGCCTGGGCATGCAGTTGTTCTTCGACGAGTCCGAGGAAGGCCCGGCGCGGGGCCTGGGGCTCCTGCCCGGCGTGGTCAAGCGCTTGGCGCCCGCCGGGCGCACCGTGCCGCACATGGGCTGGAACGCCGTGACGCGGACGCGGGGAGACCTGCCCCTGCTCGACGGCGTCGCCGACGGGACGCACTTCTACTTCGTGCACTCGTACGCCGCCCCGGCGGGACCCTGGGTCCGCGCCGCCTGCGACTACGGCGGCGAGGTTCCCGCCGTGGTGACCCGCGACAATTTCCTCGGCGTGCAATTCCACCCCGAGCGCTCCGGCCCGGCCGGCGCGCGCGTGCTGAGGAATTTCCTGGCCCTATGATCCTTTACCCCGCCCTCGATCTTCTGGACGGCCGCGCGGTGCGCCTGACGAAGGGCGACTACGCGCGCGTGCGCGTGTACTCCGAGGACCCGGCCGGCGTCCTGGCCTCGTTCCGTGCCGCGGGCGCGGCCTTCGCGCACCTGGTGGACCTCAACGGCGCGCGCGACCCCGCGTCGCGCCAGCGCGACAAGATCGAGCCGCTGCTCAAGAACTCCGGCCTGGAGGTCCAGGTCGGCGGCGGCGTGCGCGCCCGCGCCGACGCCGAGCAGCTGCTGGCCTGGGGCGCGGACCGCGTGGTGCTGGGCAGCGCCGCGGTGTCCGACCCGGCCTTGGTCGAGGCCCTGCTGGCGGAGTTCGGGCCCCGGAGCGTGACGCTCGCCGTGGACGTGTCCATCGGCGCCGACGGGGTCGCGCGCGCCGCCATCAAGGGCTGGCGCGAGGCCACCGACGCGCGTTTGGAAGACGTCGTCGGCCGCTTCCGGGCGAAGGGCCTGGCGCGCGCGCTGTGCACCGACATCTCCCGCGACGGCGCGGCCGAGGGGCCCAACGCCGGGCTCTATCGCCGCCTGGTCGAGACCTTCCCGGAGCTGGAGGTCCAAGCCTCCGGCGGCGTGCGCCACGTGGACGACCTGATGGCGCTGCGCGACGCCGGCGCGCACTCCGCCGTCGTGGGCACGGCGCTGTACGAGAAGACGCTGGACCTCAAGCAGGCGCTGGACGTATGCTGACCAAACGCGTCGTCGCCTGCCTGGACGTCAAGGACGGCGTCGTGGTGAAAGGCGTCAAGTTCCGCGGCCACGAGCCCATGGGCGACCCCGTCGAGCTGGCCCTGCGCTACCGCGACCAGGGCGTGGACGAGCTGGTGTTCTACGACATCGCCGCCAGCGCCGAGGGGCGCCGCGTCTCCCGAGACTGGGTGTCCGAGACCGCCTCCGCGCTGGACATCCCCTTCTGCGTGGCCGGCGGCATCCGCTCCGTCGCCGACGCCGAGGCGCTGCTCCACGCCGGCGCCGACAAGATCTCCGTGAACTCCCCCGCTCTCGAGCGTCCCGAACTGATCACGGAGCTGTCGCGGCGCTTCGGCGCCCAATGCGTGGTGGTGGGCGTGGACACGCTCCGCGAGGGCGGCGACTACGCCGTCTATCAATACACCGGCTCCGCCGGGAAGACCGTCCCCGCGAAGCGGCGGACGCTGGACTGGATCGTGGAGGCGCAGGAGCGCGGCGCCGGCGAGATCGTGCTCAACTGCATGGACGCCGACGGCACCGGCGACGGCTACGACGTGGAGCAACTGGCGGCCGCGCGCTCCGTGCTGGGCGTCCCTTTGGTCGCGTCCGGCGGGGCGAAGACGGCCGCGCATTTCGCGCGCGTCTTTCAAGAGGCGCGGGTGGACGCCGCGCTCGCCGCGGGCGCGTTCCACCGCGGGGAGCTGGAGATCGGCGTATTGAAGCGCGACCTTCGGTCGCGCGGGATCGAGGTGAGGCCATGAAGCCGGATTGGAAGAAGATGGGCGGATTGATTCCCGCGGTGGTGCAGAGTGATCTTAATGGCGCTATTCTCATGGTCGGCTACATGAATCGCTCCGCTTTTGCCAAAACGACGCGCACCAAGAAAGTCGCTTTTTACAGCCGTTCGAAAAAACGTCTTTGGACGAAGGGCGAATCCTCCGGAAATTATCTCTCGGTGAAGCACGTCGCTCTGGATTGCGATCATGACGCAATTCTGATCCGCGCCGTGCCCGCGGGTCCCACGTGTCACACCGGCGCGAAATCGTGCTTCGACTCGGACCTCGATTTTCTGAAAGATTTGGACGCCCTCGTGGCGGACCGCTTCAAGAAGCGCCCGAAAGGGTCGTACGTTTCCTCCCTCATCAAAGACGGCCCCGACCGCATCGCCCAGAAAGTGGGCGAGGAAGCGGTGGAAACCGTGATCGCGTCCAAGAATAAGGATCGCGACGCGCTTCTGGGCGAGGCCGCCGACCTGGTCTTTCACTTGACGGTGCTGCTGCGCTCGCGCGGACTCTCGCTGGGCGACGCCGCCGCGGTCCTACGCCGCCGAAACGCGCCGGGGAAGAAACGGTGAGACGTCTTCTCCTCGAGCTGTCCGTGGCGACTATGGCCGGGGGCGGGTTCTATTACTGGACGCACCGTCACGAACCCGTTCCGGTTCCCGTCATCCAAGGCGCCATGCCCGACCTGGCCATGCCCGCGCCGTCCGGCCGCCCCGTGCCGTCGCGGGCGGGCGACTCCATGTTGGTGACGAAGGGCGCCCTCGACGAAGAGCCCCCGGGTCTGAACGGCCGTCCCCGTAAACCCCGCGCGCTCGGCGAACACCCCGTTCTGTTCGCCCACCCGTCCCCGCCGTCGGAAGAAGAAGGCGCCCGCGTCGTCCTCGACCAAGACCGGCCCGGCTGGCAAGAGGCCCTGCGCCGTCCCGGCCCCCTGGCCGCGGCCTTCGCGGTGTTCGTCCTCTTTTTCGTGTTCTTGGCCCGGGCGATCTGGCGCGGCCGTAGCGGCGGCTTCACGCACGACTAACCCGGATACGCGGCGATCGTCCGGAGCACCAGGTCCGCGATCTCGAACGGGAGTTCCTTGGCCTCGCCGCGGAACTTTTCGACCACGGCGCCGGGCTTGAACGCCGCTCCGGGCACTAAAATAGGCGAGGCCTTATGGCGTCCCGCGCGGCCTTCCCCGTCGTCCACCGCCATGTGGGAGTACCGGTCCGGGGACTTCCAGCTGAGGACCTTCTCGTCGTCCTCCCGGTCGTAGCACAGCTGGAAGCCGGAGATCTCCCCGCCGGCGCCGTACCAGACGATCAGGTCCAGGCCGCGCGACGAGAACCACCGCCGCCGCGGCTCGCCCGGGACCTGGTGCACTTTCTTCATTTCCAAAAGCATGCCCCCAGTGTAGCCGAGCGCGACGCTTTTTCAAGGGCGGACCGGTCACAAGCGGTGTTCGAACGAGCAACGGGACTCGCGCCGGCGCGAGTCCTGCTGTCCGAACGGACAGCGGCGCCCCCGGCCAAGCGGTCTGGGATTCCCCGTAAATTGCTAGAATCAACGACATGTCCCCGACGGAGAACGTCCTCCCCGACACGCCGGTGATGCGGCAGTATCAGGACCTCAAGGCCCAGCATCCGACGTCCCT
>JAGWMT010000292.1 GCA_028871595.1 Elusimicrobiota bacterium | reverse complement strand
ATGGCCGCCAGCAACACCATCATCCAGACCATCGTGGACGAGGACAAGCGCGGGCGCGTGATGAGCTTCCTGATGCTCGCCGTACTGGGCACGGCGCCGCTGGGCAGCCTGGCCGTGGGCGCGGTGGCCGACCGCATCGGCGCGCCGACCACGGTGATCCTGGAGGGGCTGTGCTGCCTGGGGATCGCCCTCTGGTTCTCCGGCCGCCTGGAAGCGTTCCATTCGGCCGTGCGGCCGATCTATGCGCGCATGGGATTGATCCCGGAAGCCGCGCTGGCGGGAGACGCGGCGGAGCCGATGGGATGACGCGGCCGGAGGGGAGCCATTTCGACGGCGAGCGGTTCCACAACCTGGACCGCTCCAAGACGGTCCGCAAGGGCTTCCGCGATGTTCTCAAATGGCGGTTCTCGAAGCGCCCCATGGGTCTTTGGCCCGAGCGCGCCGAAAATGAATTTCTTCCGGACCTCCCGCGTTCTTTGGACGTCCGAGAGATCGCCGTCACCGGGATCAATCACGCGACCGACCTGATTCAGTTCCAGGGGCTGAACGTGATCACGGACCCCGTCTTCTCGGATCGCGTCAGCCCCGTGTCCTGGGCCGGTCCGCGGCGCGTGCGGCCGCCGGGGCTCGCCTACGACGCGCTTCCGAAGATCGACGTCGTGCTCGTCAGCCACAACCATTACGACCACATGGACCTTCCGTCCTTGTCCCGGCTGCACCGCCGCGACAAGTCCCGCTTCGTCGTGCCGTTGGGCAACGCGCGCACATTACAAGGCGCGGGAATCGAGGGCGCCGTGGAACTGGACTGGTGGCAGGAGACGCCGCTCGCCGACGGCGCGACGGCCACCTTGGTTCCCGTTCAGCATTGGTCGGGGCGCGGGCTGTTCGACCGGCGACGAGCCTTATGGGGCGGATTTTATCTGCGCCGCGGGCCGGCGAGCGTTTTCTTCGCGGGCGACACGGGCTACGGCGACCATTTCAAGCTGATTCGCGAGCGCCTCGGTTCCCCGGATCTGAGCCTTTTGCCGATCGGCGCGTACGAGCCCCGCTGGTTCATGAAAGATCAGCACGTGAATCCCGACGAGGCCGTGCTCGCCCATCTCGACCTTGGTTCCCGCGTCAGCGTCGGGATGCACTTCGGGACGTTCCGTCTCACCGATGAGGGGATGGACGACCCGGTCCGGGCTCTTGAGGCCAGCCGCCGCGAGCGGGGCGTCGCCGACGACGCGTTCCGCGCCCTGCACAACGGGTTGACGGTCCGCGCCGGGCGCGCCCCTTAGGCGTCTTCTTCCCGCCAGAATCCCGGCGGCATCATTCCCAGCCAGATCAGCGCGAACTGGCTGAGGGCGAACGCCAACAGCCAGTAGAACGCCTGGTCCATGAAGCCGTAGGAATGCAGGCCGATGCCCAGCATGTTGACTCCGAACCAAGACAGGCTGGTCACGACGTTGCCGAACACGGTCATCACCATCACGCCGCGCTCGCGCGCGTAGCCGGCGAAGCGCGCGTGCAGGATGAACGCGTTCCAGAGGACGATGAGGAGCGCGCCGTTCTCCTTCGGGTCCCAGCCCCAGAAGCGGCCCCAGCTTTGGTCGGCCCAGATGCCGCCCAAGGTGGTCCCGATGAAGCTGAACAGCAGGCTGAACGCCACCACGCCGTAGGCCAAGGACACCAGCGCCTTCGTGGTCTCCGGATCGGGATCGGAGACGAAATGCCGGCGCAGGACCCAGGTGATGCCCAGCGCCCCGGCCAGGAAGGTGGACGCGTAGCCGATGGTGACCGTGACCACGTGCGTGCCCAGCCAGAAGTTCGAGTCCAGGACCGCGCGCATCATCTCCATGGTGTCGCCCGACGCGCCGAGATGCTGGGCGATCAGCAAGGTGCAGAAGCCCAGGAGCGCGCCGCCGGCGACGGCGAAGCCCTTCTTGTGCACGCGCTCCGCGAACAGTCCCAGCAAGGCGGCGACCCAGCCCACGAAGACGGCGGAGGAGTAGAGATTGGTGACCGGAGGGCGGCCCTGCAAGACGATGCGCGCGAACAGGCCGAGCGTGTGGACGATCACGGCGCCCAGGAAAAGACCGCCCGCCGCGGCCTGGGCCTGGGCCTTGCGCGTCGCCCACCAGACGAAGACGGCCAACAGGGCCAGGATGTAAAGCGTCATGCCGGACACGAACGGCTGGGCGGTGTTGAACAGGACCTCCCAGCGCGCCAGGCGGGTCTCGGCGGGGCGCTCTCGGTGCAGCCACGCCGCGTATTCGTCGAGCGCGTCCTTGAAGGCCGGGGGGGCGGATTTCCGGTAGGAGCGCGCCATCAACGCGTACGCCGCCAGCCCGGGGTGCGGGTCCGTGCCGGCGGTCGGGCGGAGCATGGACTCGCCGAAGGAGGTCCAGGCGTCGGCCGGTTCGTTGGCGCGCGGCGCCAGCGGACGGAAGGCCGCGGCGCGGGCCAGGAACTTGTAGCGCTCGAGCAACTCGGCCAACGCCTTCATGGAGGCGCGGTCCTTGCCGGAGGCATGGCCCGGGTTGTGCGCGGCGCGCAGCGCTCCGGGAATCACCTCGGCGAACACGGACATCTCCACCGTCGGGTCGTCGGAGCCGGAGATCATGACGGTGTTCTTGATCTGCTCGTACAGGTCCAGCCGCCGGGACAGGTTGATGACGGCCCGCTGGAAGCGGGAGCGTCGGGACGACTCCACGGCCTCCGCGCGCTGGGCCTGGTTGCCCACCTCGTCGCGCTTCGGCTCGATCTGCCAGTAGGCGAAGCGGCGGTCCTTCTGCTCCAGGCTGAGCAGGCCCAGCACGTCGGGATCGTCGATCAGGAAGACCTTGTAGGTGTCGGCGGCCTCGGGGCGGAACATCGCGTCCAGCAGCCATTGCACGGCGGACAAATTCTTGCCCTCGACCGGGAGGGATTGGGTGCCCCGGATGATCAGCAGGGAGTTGCGCGCGAAGGAGTCCATGGGTTTGACCCGGCCGCCCTCCAGGACGGGCAGGCGCGCGAACCCGGCCAGCGGCCACTCGGACTTGGGCGCGGGCGCCAGCAGGGGCCACGCCGCGATGAGCAGCGCCGCGGCGAAGGCGCCCCAAAAAACGAACCGGGTCTTGATCTTCATTTCACGTTCCGCAGCGAAGCGGCCAACTTGACGCCGAAGTGCAGGAGCAGGCCCAGCGCGACCATCACGCAGGAGAGGTACGGGATGAGCCAGCCGGGATTGCGCACGACCTGGAACACGGACAAGGTGTCGTTCTGGCCGAAGCTGGCCTGGTAGAACGTCTTGCCGCCGTAGCGGAGCGGGTGGTTCATGTAGATGAGCGCGTCGCGGTCCTCGGAACCGTCGGCGTCGCGCAGGCGGATCAGGCTGGAGAAGTTCTTGGGGATGTCCGTGCCCGGGTAGATGTCGTGCTTGAACTCCTTGAGCGTGACGGAGAACGGGAGATAGTAGCGGCGCGGGCGCAGGGTCAACCGCCAGGTGCGGCCCTCGCGCACGAAGCCCTGGGGAGCGCCCAGCGCGTTGGAGACCCAGTACGTGCCCAGGCCGCCGCCGTCCGTGACGGGCTCGATCAGTGTCGCGGCGGAGTTCTGCGCGTCGTCGGACGTGACCGGGGGCGCCTCGCGCACCGCCAAGTTCGGGCCGATGCCCGCGCTGGCCTCCGAGGGCGCGTCCTGCGGCTGGCGCATCCCCAGCGCGGCATTTTCGTACCAACGCTTGACCGAGATCTTGAACGGCAGGGACGGGTCGGACAGCACCGCGCCCGGGACCAACAGGGAATCGGGAATGGAGGTGACGATGTCCGTCTTCGGGTCGGTGGCGTCGATGACGGCCAGTTCCATGCGCCGCGAGTCCTCGGAGTAGTTCCGGGTCTGGCCCACCTCGATGGGCATCTGGCTCTCGACCTGGAACAACGCGGTGGAGAACTCGCCGACGAACAGGAGCGCCAGCCCCAAATGCGCCAGCCACAGGCCGGCCTTGCGGCGGCTGCGCTCCAGCTTCAGGAACTGGGCGAACAGCAGGTTGAGCAGAAGCACGCCGCCGACCAGTCCGCCGCCCGGGAAAACGGGGATCCGGACCGAGCTTCCCTCCGGAGTCCACCAAACCAGGAACGAACGGATCGTGCGCTCCACGGCGATGTGCGTGCCCAGCGGGACCTGCAGCAGGGTGCAGGCGACCACCAGGACCATCAGCAGGGCCAGGCAGACCAAGGTGAGCTTCATCGAGCTCA
>JAGWMT010000017.1 GCA_028871595.1 Elusimicrobiota bacterium | reverse complement strand
GCGGACGGGCCCGGCGGCGGCGGACCGCGCCGAGGCCCTGCGCCTGGCGCCGGAGTCCGCCGACGCGCTGCGCGAGGCCGCGCGCGCGGCGAAGTCCCCGACGGAGGCGCTGGCGTTCGCCGAGCGCCTGGTGGCGGCCGTCGGCGACGCGCCGGCGGCCGACCTCGCGCAGGCGCTGACCGAGCGCGCGAGCCTGCGCGAGGCGGCGGGGGAGCGGGACTTCTCCGCGGTGGAGGCGGACCTGCGCGCCGCGCTGGCCGCGCAGCCTAAGAATTTCGACGCGCTGTGCGCCCTGACCCAGTTCCTGCGCGAACGCGGCCGCTACGCGGAATCCTTGAAGGCCGCGGAGGTTCTGGCGACGGTGACCCAGGGCATCGAGCCGAAGAACCGCGCGGAGAAGTGGCTGCAGCGCGCGGAGACCTTGATGCGCCTGGGGCGGACCGGCGACGCGGCCGCCGACGTGACGCGGGCGCTGACGGACAAGCCCGGGGACGTGCCGTCGTTGTGGCTGATGGCGCAGGTCCTGCTGCGCGCGAACCGCGCGAAGGACGCCCTGCCGTACGCGGACCAGATGCTGGCCGCGTCGTCGAACCCCGCCGAGCGCGCGCACGCGCTCAGCCAACGGGCGCAGGTCCGCGAGGCGCTCGGCGACGCCGCGGGGGCGGCGGCCGATGCCGCCGCCGCGTACGCCGCCGACCCCGCCGACCACGTGGCCCTGGAGGCGCGCGTGCAGCGCCTGCGCGGCGAGGGACGCCTGGACGAGGCCTTGGCCGCGGCCGACCGCATGGTGGACGCGGGCTCCTCCGTGCCCCCGACCCGCCGGGCCATGCTCCTGGCCGAACGCGGCGAGGTCAAGAAGGAACGCGGCGACGACGCCGGCGCCGAGGCGGACCTGCGCGCGGCGCTGGCGGTGGAGCCGGATTCCCCTGCGGCCCTGCGGGGCGTGGCCGAGATCCTGCTGCGCGAGGGCCGGGCGGCGGAATCGCGCACCGAGGCGACGCGCTATCTGGCCGTCGTCGCCGAATCGGCCCCCGAGGTCCGCGCGGAGGGGTTCATCCTGCGCGCGCAGGCCGAGGAAAAGGACGGTCGGCGCGCGGAGGCCGCCGCCGACCGGGCCGAAGCGGTGCGCCTGGCGCCGCGCTCGACGACGGTGCTGCGCGACGCGGAGCGGGCGGCCGCGAAGGAGGAGGAGGCGTTCGCCTTCGCGGACCGGCTGGTGTCGGCCTCGGAATCCGCGCCGCCCAAGGACCGGGCGGACGCGCTGATGGAGCGAGGAAACCTGCTGCGTTCCGTGGGGCGCCTGCGCGAGGCGGAGCGCGACTACCTGCAGGCGCAGTCCCTGGCGCCGGACGCGCTGTACGCGCGCGAGCAGCTGGTGCTGCTGGCGCTGGACGAGAAGCGCGACGACGCGGCCGAGACGCGGGCGCGGGAGCTGGTGGCGGCGGCCGGTCCGGGCCCCAGCCGGGCGCACGCGGCGGCTTTGGCCCTGCGCGCGAAGGTCCTGGCCGCGCGCGGCCGCCAGAAGGAGTCCGACGATGATTTCCTGGCGGCGCTGGCGGAGGACCCGTCGTCGAACGACGAAATCCGCGCCCGCATGGGCGCGCTGTCCCGGCAGGGCTACAAGGAAAAGATGCTGTCCTACGCGCGCCGCCTGCTGGACGAAGCCGCGGCCGCGCCGGCGGGAGACGAGGACGCGCTGAAAACGACCGTGGACACTTTGGAGGAGATATCCAAGCAGGGACGCACCGACGCCGCCCTGCCGTACGACGTGCTTCTGAGCTCGCGGGTGGAGAACACTCCGCCGCCCGCGCGCGGCGCCGGCTTCCGGGCGAAGCGCGCGGGGCCGGACATGGCGGCGGAGACGCGGCGCCGCGCCGCGGTGCTGCTCGAGCACCTGGGCCGCAGCCGCGCCGAGATCAACGATTTTCCGCGCGCGGAGGCGGACTTTCGCGCCGCGCTGTCCGCCTCGCCCCGGAACTTCGACGTGCTCTGCACCTTGACCCAGTTCCTGCGCGAGCGCGGCCGCTACGCGGAGTCCCTGACGGTCGCCGACGAGCTGGCGACGGTGACCGAGGGCATCGAGGCGAAGAACCGCGCGGAGAAATGGCTGCAGCGCGCGGAGACCCTGATGCGCCTGGGCCGCTACGACGAGTCCGTGGCCGACGTGCGGCGCGCGCTGGCCGACAAGCCCGGGGACGTGCCGTCGCTGTGGCTGATGGCCCAGGTGCTCCTGCGCGCGGGCCGGGCGAAGGAGGCGCTGCCGTACGCGGAGAAGATGCTGGCCGCCGCGACGACCCCGGCGGAGAAGGCGCGCGCGCTGAGCCAGCGCGCCCAGGTGCGCGACGCGCTGGGCGACTCCGCGGGGGCGCGCGCCGACGCGGACGCCGCCGTCGCTTCGGACCCCGCCGACCACGTGGCGCTGGAGGCGCGGGTCCAGCGCCTGCGCGCCGAGGGGCGCCTGGACGAGGCGCTGACGGAGGCGGACAAGATGGTGGCCGCCGGAAGCGACGCCCCTCCCACGCGCCGCGCCGTCCTGTTCGAGCAGCGCGCGCAGGTCAAGCGCCTGAAGGCCGACCGCGCGGGCGCCGAGGCGGACCTGCGCGCGGCTCTGGCCGTGGAGCCCGACGCCGCCTCGCCGCTGCGCGCGCTGGCCGAGGTCCTTTTGGAAGAGGGCCGGACCGCCGACGCGGTATTGGCGGCGAACCGCTACTTGACGGTGGCGGCGGAGTCCACGCCGATCCTGCGCGCCGAGGGGCGCATGCTCCGCGCGCGCGCTTTGGCCGCCGCCGGGCGCGACGCCGACGCGGCCGCGGACCGCGCGGAAGCCCTGCGCCTGGCGCCGTCGTCGCCGGCGGTGCTGCGCGACGCGGCCCGCTCGGCCCGGTCCCCGGAGGAGGGGCTGGCCCTGGCCGAGAGGCTGGTGAAGGCGACCGCGGGGGCACCCGCCTCCGACCGTGCCGAGGCCCTGATGGAACGCGCCAGTCAGCTCAAGGTCGCGGGCCGCCGGTCCGAGGCCGAACGCGATCTGGAGCGCGCGCGGGAGCTGTCTCCGGCGTCCTTGTACCCGCACGAGCAGTTGATTCTCTTCGCGCTGGAGGACGAGCGCTTCGACGACGCCGAGGCCCGGGTCCGGGACCTGTTCTCGGTGGTGGGCTCCACGCCCAGCCGCGCCCGCGCGGCGGCCCTGACCTTGCGCGCGAAGGTCCTGGCCGCGCGCGGCCGCCAGGCCGAGGCCGACCGGGACGTGCTGGAGTCTTTAGCGGAGGATCCCGCCTCGCGGGAGGAGGTGCGCGCGCGGCTGGGGGCTCTGTCCCGCGCGGGCCGCCCGGAGGCCGCGAAGGCCTACGCGCGGAGCCTGCTGGACGCGGCGTCCGCCGCGCCCGAAGGCGACGCCGGCGCCGTCAAGGCCGTGGCGGACGTGGTCGAGGAATTGACGCGCGAGGGGCGTCCCGAGGCGGCGCTGCCGTTCGACGCTTTGCTGGCGGCGCGGGCGCCTTCGCTGCCTCCGGCGGCGCGCGCCGCCGCGTTGATGGCCCGGGCGGGGATGTTCGAGGCCTTGGGCAAGCCGGACTCCGCGCTCGAGAACCTGCGGCGGGCCGCCGCGGCGGCGCCGTCCGACTTGGAGCCGCGGCGCCGCGAGGTGGCGCTTCTGGAAAAGCTCGGCCGGAACAAGGAGGTTCTCGCCGTCGCCGACGCGTTCGTGGCCGTGTCCACCGGGGTATCCCCGGCGGCGGCGGCCCGCGCGTACGCGTGGCGCGCCGGACGGCGCGCCGACGCGGGCGACGCCGCCGGAGCCGCCGCCGATCACGCCGCGGCGGAGCAGGCCCTGCCCGGTTTCCACGCGGGCGATCCCGACGCGGGCGTGCGCTGGGCGGAGGCGGAAGCGTCGCGCGGCGGGACGAAGGCGGCCTGGGCGCTGCTGGCCCGGCTGAGGGAGAGGCGCGGCGAGTCCGCGTCCGCGCGCGCGCAGTTCGCCGCGGCGGAGGCGGAGTCGCGGTGGACGGCCGGCGACGCGGCCGGGGCGAAGACGGCCATGGACCAGGCCTTCGCCGCGGACGCGGAGGCGGCCTGCCGCGCGCCGCTGCTCTCCGACCGCGGGCGCGCCGCGCGGGGGTATTTCGACGCCTGCGCGGCGCGCTTCCCCCGAGATCCGGAACTGCTCAACGACCGCGGCGTCGTGCTCTGGCTGTCGGGCGCCAAGGACGCCGCCGTCGCCGACTTCCGGCGCGCGCTGGAGCTCCGCCCCGGCTTCCTGGGGGCGGCGCTGAGCCTCTCCACCGCGCTGGAGGCGCTGGGCCGCCGCGAGGAGGCGGCCCAACCCCTGACGGCGGCGCTGGCGTCGCCGCAGGGCGACGCCGAACTGGTGAAGGAGGCTCGGTCGGTGCTGGCCCGTTTGAAGGCGCGCTAGCGTCCGTCGGCGAAGCGCAGCAGGACCGGATGTCCGGGAAGGACGCCCAGTTTCCGGCGGCCCTTCCAGATCGCCAGTCCGTCGGCCGACGGAGCCGCCCGGTCCCCGGACTCGAGCAGCGCCCGGAGCTCCGGCTCCAACAAGGCGAACGGCGGCGCGACGGAGGAGTAGCGGACCCCGCCCTTCGCGTCGGGAGCGCCGTCGAGCGCGGCGAAGCGCCACCAGTCCCAGAACACCACGGGGTGAGACAGAGCGGCGCTCACCTTCGCGGCCAAGGCGGGCAGATGTTTTTCCATGGCGGCGAAGGTCAGCCCGGCCTTGCGCAGGCTTTCCGCGCAGGCGTACGAGCACGGGTGCCAGGCGTTGACGTTGAGGAGATCCATCGGCCAGTCGGGGTTGGCGCGCACCATGGCCTCGCGCCGCTCCACGTCGGCCTGCGACCACGGCCGCGAGTACAGGTAATAGGCGTCGTTGAGCAGCCAGGGCAGGGACTTCGCGGGAGGCGTGGCGCGGAAGGCCTTGAGCACGCAGTCCTCCGCGGCCGCTCGGTAGGAGGGGATCCAGGACTGGAAGGCGGCCACGCAGCATGCGGAATACCCCAGGTGCTCGCCGGGATTGTTCATGGGCTTATCCCAAATGGCCGCGCAGGCCTCGAGAGCCGGCCGTTCCCGGCCGATCATCACGCCCCAGCGCGACGCGCCGCTGCCGACGCCGCCTTTCGAGTAGACCAGGACCTGGAGCCCCAGGACCTGGCACATCCGCTCGATGGCGGGCATCTCGCCCTCGTCCACCCAGGCGTGCACCACGGGCTTGACCCCCGCGACCGCCGCCATCAGCTCCACGGGCAGGTTGCCCCAGCCGGGGATCACGGCCGTGCGTCCGTCCTTCCCGCGCACCTCGAAATTCATCAGGCCGCCTCCTCGAACAGTCCCGGCGCCAGGGCCTTGGCGCGGGCGAACAGCGCCCGGGCTTTCGAACCCGCTCCCCGCGCCTCCAGGCACGCCGCCGCGCCGACCAAGGCCCAGACGTCGTCGGGGTCATTCTTCAGCGCGGTGCCGAAATCCCGCGCGGCGTCGGCGGTCCGGCCCAAAGTGAGCAAGGCGCGGCCGCGCCAAACGCGCGCCGGCGTCAGGCCCGGGTGGAGCTTGAGCGCGCGGTCCAGCGCCGCCAGACCTTCGTCGGCGCGGCCCTCGTGGAGGTCCAACTCGCCCCGCCAGGCGGCGATCCAGCCGGCCTTCGGATCCAGCCGCGCGGCGCGGGCCAGGTCCGCGCGGGCCGCGTCCAGCCGTCCTTCCTTGCGGGCCACGCCGCCGCGCCAGGCGAAGACCCAGGCCAAGGAGGGATCGGCGGCGGCCTCGGGCGTCTCCGCGCCCAGGAAGTCGAACGCGCAGGAGCAGTGCCCGTCGGTGCGCACCGCGCGCTCGAACTCCGTCCAGCCCTCGTCGGGACGGCCCAGTCCGCGCAGAATCTCGCCCTTGAGCGCCCGGAACCAGGCGATGCCGGGCTGGAGGGCCACGGCCTTTTCCGCGTCGGCGAGCGCCTCCGTCAGGCGTCCCGCCTTGCGCAGGATCTCCGCGCGCCAGCCGTGCGCGTAATGGTCGTCCGAGACCTTTTGGGCGGCTTGCGTGTCCGCCTCGGCGCCTTCCAGGTCTCCGGCGAAGCGCCGCGCCTTCGCGCGCACGATCAACGCCCAGCTCCAGTCCGGCGCGGCGGCCGCGGCGCGGGACGCGCTCTCGACGGCTTCGGCGCAGCGCCCCAGGCTCCGTTCGGCCTCGGCCTTCAGGGCCCACGCGTAGCCGGACTCGGGCTGAAGCGCGAGAGCGGCGCGCGCGTCGGCCAGCGCGCCGGCGAAATCCAGCGCGTGGCGGCGCGCGTCGCCCAGCTGGGTGCGCGCGCCCGCGTCGCGCGGCGCGGCGCGGGCCGCCTCCTCCAGGTCGGCGACCATGCGCTCGTAGAGGCCCAGGCAGCGGAAGCCCTCGGCGCGCCTCTTGAGCAGCTCCGGGTCGCCGCGGCGCGCGGCCAGCAGGCGGTCGTACAGCGCGACGCACTCCTCGTGGCGGCCCTCGCGGGCGAAGCGCTCGGCGCGGCGGCGCAGGCCCGCGTCGTCGTCGGTCTCCAGCGCGGCGAGCAGGCGGTCGCGCAGGGCGCGCGCGGCCTCGTCGGCCGGCGCCAGCGCCGCGGCGCGTTCGGCGTCCTCCAGCGCCTCCGCGGCACGGCCCAGCGCCTCGCGGCTGAGCGCGCGGGTGCGGCGCGCGTCGGCGTAGCGGGCGTGGACCTCGAGCGCGCGGGACGCGGAGGCTTCCGCGTCGGCGGGCCGCCCGGCGGCCAGCTCGGCCTCGGCCTTCCAGGCCAGGATCCAGGCCGCGGCCTTCTCGGTGCGCGACTCCAGAGCCGCCTCCAGGTCCTTGGCCGCGCCCTCCGCGTCGCCGCGCATCAGCTTGGCGCGTCCGCGCCAGGCCTTGGCCACGCCGGAATGGGGGGCCAGCTTCACGGCGGCCTCGAAGTCCGCCGTGGCTTCCTTCCAGCGGCCCAACTCGCCGCGCGCGCGGCCGCGCAAGGTCCGCGCGAAGGCCGAGGTCATGTCGGCGGCCAAGGACGCGGTCAGCGCGGCGTCGGCGGCCGCGAAGTCGCGGCGGCGGACGTGGATGTCTCCGGTCCAGGCCAGGGCCAGTCCGCGGCGGGGGTCGCGGGCGGGGACGCTCGCCAGTTCCTTGAGCGCCGCCGGAAACTTCTTCGGGTCCGTCTCCCACACGAACTTCGGGTTCAGGCGGTGCGCCTCGGCCAGATCCTCCAGAGCGTCGCCGAAGCGGCCCAAGTCGCGCTTGGCGTTCATGCGCTCGAAGTAGCACCACTCCACGTAGGTCGGCTCCAGGAGGATGGAGACGTCCAGGTCCGCGACGGCCTCGCGCACGCGGCCCAGGGAGCGGCGCGCGCCGCCGCGCCAGGCGTAGGCCAGCTCATAGTCGGGATCCAGCTCGACGGCGCGCTCCAGGTCGGCCAACGCGCCCTTCGCGTCGCCGGCGCGGCGGCGGTGCTCCCCGCGCCAGGCCAGGATCCAGCCGCAGTCCGGGTCCAGGGCGTGCGCTTTCTCCAGGGACTCGCGCGCGCCCTTGAAGTCTCCGCCCGCGGTCTGGCACCGGGCCAGGTACGCCCACGCCCACGCGCAGTCGGGCTTCAAACGCAGGGCCTCGCGCAGATCCTCCAGGGCGCCGTCGTTCTCGTTGAGCGACGGCTCCCGGCGGTAATCGGAGCGGTAAACGTAGGCCCAGAAGGCGCCGGGCCGGGCCTCGATCCGGCGCGTGGCCGCGTCCACGTTCTCGCGCGTGGACAAGTTGCGGGGATACAGCCCCAGGGGGATGAACAAGGTCCCGATCATCTCGTTGAGGCGCATGGCGGCGAAGCAGTCGTCCAGGCATTCTTCCTCGCGCCCCAGGCGGTGCTGCGCGACGGCGCGCGCGCGATGGGCCCACTCGGTGCGCGGCTCCCGGCGCAGGCCCTCGGTGAGCGGGGCCAGGGCGCCGGAGGGATCGCCGCCCAGAAGCCGGGCCAACCCCGCGATGAAATGGGGCAGGACGGCGCGCGGGTCCAGCGCGGCGGCGGACGCGGCCTCGGCGGAGGCCTCGTCCCAGCGGCTCTCCCCGGCCAGGCGGACGGCGTTCCACGCGCGGATCCAGGCGGTCTCGGGCGCGGCCGCGGCGGCGCGGGCCAGGTCGTCGGCGGCGCCGCGCGCGCGCGCGGAGGCCAGTTCCCAGCGGTACGCCAGCCCGGCGGGGTCGCCGGCCGCCGCGGCGGCGTCCAGTTCGACGGCGGCCTCGTCGAGGCGGCCGAGGAGGCGCAGGAAGCGGCCGCGCGCGGCGCGCGCCGCCGGGGACTTGGAGCGCCCCGCCGCTTTCAGCCCGGCTTGGAATTCGGCGGCGCGGATCACCGCCGCCCGGGCCGGGTCGTGGCGCGAGGAGCGCCCCACGAAGAACAGCCGTCCCAGCGGCGCCAGGAGGGAGTCGGTGTTCCGGGATTCCACGCCCCAGTCTAGAAGATCGGCTCCGGGCGCGCAAGACGCGCGCGCATGAGGTAGAATTCGAACGTGCTGGTCTACCGATTCCTGCCGTATTACGCCTGGGCCGTCTTCCTTTACGGCTGGGCGCGCATGGGCTGGATCGACTGGCACGAGCAGCGCATCCGTCACGTCTATCTGGTCACCGCCGGGGCCCTGACCGCGGCCGCGTACGCGGCGCTGGCGGCGCGGGCGGCTTTGGGCGGCTCCGACGCGGGCTGGTGGAAGGAACTGGCCTGGCACGTGGCGGCGTCGGGCGCCGCCGCGGCCCTGCTGTGGAATCTGCGGGTGTGGCCCGCGGGCGACACCAAGCTTTTTTTCCTGCTTTCGTTCCTCACGCCTTTGACGCGCCTGCCGGGCTCGTTTCGCGGGGGGACGCTCTTTCTTGAGAATCTGATCAACACCTTCGTCCCGGCGGCGTTCTACCTTTTCCTGATGGCCGTCTTTTATCTGTGGAGCACGCGCTTTGCGCGGCAGGCGCGCTTCCTGCGCGAGCTGGGCCTGCACCGCGCTCCGGGATTCGTCTGGGAGAAGACGCGCGAGGGGGGGCGCGCCATCGTCGCGGAGCTGATCGGCTGGCGCGACCAGGCGCGCGAGGCGCCGGGGGCGCTTTTGTTCGGAATCGCCTCGTGGGTCGCGCAGATGGCGGTGATGTCCTTGGTCTCGTACTACCTGGAGGACAAGATCGCCTCCACCTTCGTGCGCACGGTGATCTGCTTCGGCATCTTCTTCGGCTGGTCGCGCTTCGCCGCGAACCTGGGCCAGCGCCGCGCGCTGGCGTTGACGGCGGCGACCTTCGCCGCGCTGGTCGCCTGGAAGGGCCGCGTGGACTGGGCGGGGCTGACCTTCGCGTTCGGCCACATCTCGGTGTTCAGCCTGTGCCTGTTCTTCGGAATCCAGATCGCCTTCCGGACGTTGGCGGGGCAGTCGGCGTTCATGCTTCTGCCGTTCCTGTTCCTGATTCCGACCTTGATCCCTTTCGAAGCGCTCTGGAACCGTCTGACCGGCCTCCACGTGTCGCTCCCGTCCGCGGGCCCGCTGGGCGGGCTGGCGGTCTGGGCGTTCATGGGGCTGATGTTCGGCCTGGCCATGGTGTTCGTGCGCCTGTGGGATTCGGAGTCCTACGAGAGCGTGCGGCCGGATCAGATCAAGCCGTACATGAACCTGGGGCCGGGCCTGGTGAGCGAGATCGAGGAGGACGAGGATTTCCACGGCGAATTCGGAGCCTTCTACGCCGACGGCCTCACGCCGCGCCAGGCCGCCGCGTTGCGTCTGTGGTGCGAGGAGAACGGGATCGAGTCGGTGCCCTTGGCGCCCACGATCTCGTTTGCCAACTGGATATATTTAGGGTACTTTCTGACCGTGGTCCTTCAGGGGCACGTTCTGCGCAGGCTCTATTGAACGCATGAAGCTCGACGAGCGCCGCTGGGTGTTGGGGGGCGGCCGCACCGACGAATGGCGGTGGGTGCGGCGCCGCCGCCTGGACGAGGCCCGCGCCGGCCTGCGCGACGCCGCCCGGCGCCTGGCGCGCGAGGCCCCGTCGTCGGTCCGCGCGCGCCGCTACGCCCCGGCCCTGCGCTTCCTGGAGGCCGCGCGCGGGCCCCGCGCCGACCGCGCGCTGGAGCATCCCGCGCTGGACTACTGGCTGTCGCTGTGGCTCAGCCATTTCTCCCGGGAGTGCCCGGAGGAGGACTGGCACCTGCAGTTCGGACTGCTGGGCGGCTTCGCCGCGGCGCTGGCGCTGCGCGAGGGAAAGAGCCTGTCCTGCGACGCCGTGCTGGATCCGGACGGGAGCTTTTTCCTGCACGGCACGCCGTGGGTTCTGGATTTCACCGCCGCCGGACGCGCCCCGGTCTCCGTCACGGTGAAGGGCGGCGTCCTGCGCCTGGGGGGCGAGGGGCTGGAGGCGGTGTTCGCGCCGGAGAGCGCGGTCCCGGGCGGACCCCTGCGCCGTCTGGACGAGGCCGCGCCCGGCATCGTGGTGGACGACCGGGGCTGGCTGCAGGTGCACGGCGTGACCATGCACGGCCTCAACCGGCTGGAGGACGAACCGCGACGGCGCTTCGCGGACGTGATCGGCCGCGCGATCAGCGACATGGCCGCGCGCGACCCCCTGCTCCACGCGGAGATGACCGACCTGCTCCAGGTCCTGGTCCCGCTGGAGAACCCGATGAACCACGGGAGCGTCTCCTCGTCGTACGCGACCTTGCGCGGGCTGATCGCCCTGTCGCCTTCGGACGACCCTCTGCTCCAGGCCGAGACCCTGATCCATGAATTCTGCCACATGAAAATGAACCAGCTGCTCGCGGCGGACCCGGTCCTTCTGCCCGGGCAGAGCGGCCAGATCTATTACTCCCCGTGGCGGCCCGACGCGCGGCGCCTGCGCGGCCTGCTGATCGGCGCGCACGCCTTCCTGAATGTGGGGCGCTACCTGACGCGCTCCCTGCAGCGCGAGGAGTACACCGACGAGCAGCAGCTCGAGGTGATGAGCAACGTGGCGCGCCGGCTCTTCCAGGTGGAGACGGCCATGAAGGGGGTCGTGGAGCACTCCTCGCTGACGGCCTTCGGGCGCGAATTCGTCCTGGGAATGTGGCGCGAGCTGGGGCTCCTGCGCCATGCGACGCTGTGGTTCCCGGACGCGCTGGTGGCCGAACAGCGCGCGGAATGCGAGGTCCACCGCCTCCAGCACGCGCTCGGCGGCACGTCCTTGCACAAGACGGCCGATCTGCTGGACCGCGTGCCGCGCGCCCGCTTCGCCCCTGCGGGACGCCCGCTGCCCGCCGAGGGAGCCGCGTGAACTCCGTCTACGCCCGCCGCCTCCTGGTGGCCTTCGCCGCCTGCGATCCCGCGGGGCCTTACGGCGCCCTGCAGGAAAGCATCGCGGAGGGACGCGAGTGGGAGGGGGCGCTGCGCGGAGGGGAGGCGCCGCTGCTGCGCGTGGAGGCGCCGGCGCGGGAGCGCGGCGGCCGTCCGTTCTCGGCGCGCGACTTCGAGGAGCCCGTGGCCTCCGCCCTCAAGGCCTTCCACGCCCTGGAGCCCATCGCCGCCGTCCGCTTCGGGCGGGGCGGCGGGTCGTGGACCTTGATCCTGGAGCGGCCGGCGCCGTGGCCGTTGTTCCTGCGCTGCGACCTGGCGGCGTCGTTCGCCCCGCGTGCGGCCCAGCTGTCCTTGCTCCTGCGCGACGCGCGGGTGACCGCGCTGGAATTCGACGGGGAGGCCCTTTGGGCGCGCTTCACGGACTGATCGTCGCGGCCTTGCTGGCGGCGGCGCCGGCCCGGGCCGTCGAACCCGCGATCAAGGCCGACGCGCGCCTGGACCTGGTCGGCCTTCTGCAGAAGCTGTCCGGCGATCCGCATTCCCCGGACAACCCGGAAGCCGACGCGGCCGCGGCGCATTTCGCGCGCTGGAAGAAGCACCCGGCCGTCGTCCAGCTGGGCAAGATGCGCGCGACGGGCTTCGATTGGGACCATCCGCTCCAGTACGCGATCTACCTGTCCACGCCGCCCGCCCTGCACGAGGTCCTGCCGGCCCCGGACTTCTTCGTCCAACTGGCCGGCGGGCGCGAGGCCCTGGACGCATGGCTGTCCGCCGCCTCGGATTTCGCCCGCGTCACGAAATTCGAGGAGTGGGAGAAGGAACGCGCCCCTCGCCGCGAGGCGGAACTGGCCGCCGTGAACTTGTCGCGGGACGGCACGGACTTGTCCGCGAGCCTGGTCCGGGAATTGGGGGTGAAGCCCTGGTCCTCGTGGACGGTGTACGTGAGCCCGTTCTTCCAGCACGGCGGCGGCGGCTCCTGGGTCGTCGAGGAGAAGCCCGGACGTCCCGACGTGGTGGTGATGTACGGCCCGCGTTGGGACGGGGCCGTTCCGGCGGCCGATCCCCCCTGGGTCTTCGCGGCCGGGGCGCTGCCCGAGGCGGTGTTCTCGATGACCTACGCGGTGTACGAGGTCTGCCGTCCCGTGGTCAAGCCCGCCGCCGAAGTGTGTCGCGGGATGAGCGGCATGACCAACCCGGAGGACTGCATTCAGCAGCATTGGGTCCGCGGCCTGGTCGCGCGTCTGGTCGCGCGCCTCTACGGCGAGGCGGCGGTCGGCTCGTACCGCCGCTTTTGGCCGCCGACCGTCTACGAAAAGAAAGTGGACGCCGTTTATGACGCCTATGACGCCGACCGCGCCAAGGACAAGGATTTGATGGACGCCTCGGGACTTCTCCTGGCTCCGTTCCAGTCCGACGGGCTGCCTCCCGCGTGCCGCCTGGTGGACCGCACGCGCTGGCCGGAGACCGTTTACACCCGGCGCCTGGCCTATTACCTGGACGCGCGCCTGGAGGCGCGCCCCGACCCGGAGCTGGCCAAGGTGCTCGCGGATCTGCGCCCGGAGGGGAAATGAAGCGGACGGCGGCGGCCTTGGTGAGCGGGGCGGACAGCGAGATTCTGGTGGCGGAACTGATGTCGCGCGGCTGGACGGTCCTGCCGCTCTACGTGCGCTGCGGCTTCCGCTGGGAAGCCGAGGAGCTGGCCCGCCTTCGCCCCGCGCTGCGCAGCCTGCGCGGGCCGCGCCTGAAGCCGCTGGCCGTCCTGCACGCGCCCATGCGCCCGCTGATGCGCGGCCATTGGAGCGTGACCGGGCGCGGCGTGCCGGACGCGAAGGCGGCCTGGGACTCGGTGTACCTTCCGGGGCGCAACATGGTCCTGCTGACCGAAGCCTGGCTGCACGCCGCGGCGACGGGCGCCCAGGCGGTGGCCATCGGCACGCTCAAAGGCAATCCGTTTCCCGACGCGACGCCGCGCTTCCGGGCGGCGGCGGAGAAGGCGCTGAATCTGGGCTTCGCGACGCGCATCAAGCTCCTGGCGCCGTACGCGCGCCTGAACAAGCTGCAGGTTCTTCGGCGCGCCGGGACGTTCCGCTTGGACCTGGCCTTCTCCTGCCTTCAGCCGCGCCGCGGACGGCCGTGCGGGGACTGCAGCAAGTGCGCGGAGCTGACGGACGCGCTGACCGCGCTCAGGCTGGAAGCTCGCTCGTCGGGACGCCCTCGCCGCTGACGCCATCGACCTGCTCCTTGAGCCAGGTCACGGGCTGGGGCTTGAACGACACCTCGACGAAGCGGCGGCAGCCCGCGGCGTAGGCGGAGCGCACCGCCTCCAGATGCTTCTCGCAGGCGACGGCCTGCTCGACCAGCAGCTCGCGGATGCGGGAAGGGTCGGTCTCCGCCTTCCCGGACGTGCCCATGAAGACGGGAACCTTCGGCGCGCGCACGGAGATCGCGTCGAGCGCGGCGCGCATAGGCGCCTGGGCGCCCGCGAACGCGTCCGTGTGGTACGGCCCTTCGACCTTCAGAATCTTCACCTTCACCGGCCAGTCCTCGGCGCGGGCCTTCTCGGCGTAGGCCTCGAGCGCGGCCATGGTCCCGCCCAAGGTCCCGCGTCCCGCGGTGTTCCAGAGGGCGACGGACACGCCCGGCGCCTCGGCGGCGGAATCCACGACGTCCTGGAAATCCTCGGTGGACACGGCGGCCAGGCCCATGGGTTCGGCGAAGGCCTTGCAGCAATCCGAGAAGGCCTTGGCGCGCGCGGCGATGAAGGCGCCGGAGTCCTCGACGGTCAGCGCCTCGGCGGCCACCAGCGCGGCCACCACTCCCATCGAATGCCCGATCGCGCCGTCCAGCTCCAGGCCCGGATGCGCGGCCCGGTAGGCCAGCCAATGCGCGACGTGGGAGGCGTGGATGGCGCGCTGGGCGTTGAAGGTCAGGGCCAGCTCGGCGTCGGGAACGACGGTCAGCAGCGCTTCCAGGTCGGCGCCCAAAGAGGGCTTCAGGCGTTCGATGACGGCGCGGGCGGCCGGTTTCTTGAGCAGTTCGACGCCCATCCCCGTCTCTTGGACGGACTGCCCGGCGAACAGCGCGCAGACCTTCGCGCTCATGACTTCGCGGCGAAGTAGGGCACTCCGTTTTCGACCACGCTGTTGAACCGGTGCCGGGTCGTGATGCCCATGTTGATGTTGGCGAACAAGTCCTGCGGGAGCGGGACGAGGTCGAGGTTCTCCCGGATGTGATCCGGCGACGTGGACATCGCCACCGGGGCGGTCCCGCGCTGCAGCGCCCAGGCCAGCAGGACCTGCGCGGGGGTCTTGCCCAGCTTCTGGGAGACGCCGTACACGACGGGATCGTTGAGCAGGCGCGGGTCCACGCCGTGGCCGAGAGGGGAGGACGCCTGCAGGACGATGTTCCTCTCCGCGCAGAACGTGCGGGTCCCGTCCTGCGGCAGGTACGGGTGCGCCTCGACCTGGACGACGGCGGGCTTGATGCGCGCCGATTGGTACACCATGCCGACCTTGTCCAGGCCGGCGTTGGCCATGCCCAGCGCGCCGCAGACGCCCTCGTCCACCAGGCTTTCCAGCGCCTGCCAGGTGTCGAGCAAGGTCACGTTCAGGTCGTAGGAGGCGTCGCCGTTGGTGACGCCGAAGGCGTCCTCGTCCTCGGGCGGGAACGCGAACGGCGTGTGGAGCATATAGAGATCGATCTTCTCGACTCCCAGCCGGCGGCGGCTGGCGTCGAACGCCGCCCGCACTCGTTCGGGGCGGTGGTTGGTGTTCCAGAGCTTGGTCGAGATCGTCACGTCCTCGCGGCGGACCGCGCCGCCTTCGATCGCGGCCTTGAGAGCGGAGCCGACCTGGATCTCGTTGCCGTTCTGCGCGGCGCAGTCCAGCAGCCGGTAGCCCGACTCGAGGGCCGACACCACGGCCAAGCGCGTGACGTCCGTGTCCGGGATCATGGTCCCGAAGCCCAGGGCGGGAATTTTCCCGGTTCCGTTATTGAGAGGCAGCGCGCCGCGTCCGTAGGAATCGCTCATGGTCACCTTCCCGTGTGGAAATTATGACATTAATCGAAGACGGGAGAGCCCCTCGCGGACGGTCTCCTCGGAAGGCCCGAAGGAAAAGCGGACGTGCGAACGGAAGCGCGAACCGCGGCCGGCGCGGCGCTTCCCGGGGTTCACGTCGAAGAACTCGCCGGGCACGACGATGACCTTCTTCTCCAGGGCGGCGCGGAAGAAGCCCATGCCGGTATTGAGCGGCGCGGGGAGCTTGGCCACCGAGCCCCAGCAGTAGAAAGTCCCGTCGCCGGGACCGTCCAGGGCCACGCCCAGCTCCGTCAGCTTGGTCCGCATCAATTCGCGCTTCGTCCGGAACGCGGCCTGCAGGGACGCGGCCTCGGCGCCGGCGTTCTTCGGCGCCAGCAGCTCCGCGGCGGCGCGCTGGAGCGGGCGGGAGCCGCCGCCGTCCAGGAAGGAGCCCGCCGAGGACACGGAGTCGATCACGCCCTTCGGGCCCACGATCCAGCTCACGCGCCAGCCCGGATAGCGCCAGTTCTTGGTCAGGCCGTCCAGCAGGATCACCGGGTCCTTGTCCACGTCTTGGACGTGCGCCGCCGCGCTCACCGGCGAGCCGTCGCCGTTCCAGACGTAGTGCGAGTAGAACTCGTCGAAGATGATCGCGCAGTCCGTCTTGCGCGCCGTCGCGACCCATTTCTCCAGCTCCTCGCCGGCGATCACCTTGCCGGTGGGGTTGGACGGGTTCGACAGCAGCAGGGCGCCCAGGCCCCGGCCCTCGATCTCGCGGCGCAGGGCCTCGACGCCGAACGCGTAGCCGGACTCGGGCTCCAGCAGGATGGGGATGGACGTGAACGAGTGGAAGATGTCGAGGAGCTCCTCGTAGGCGGTGTAGTCCGGCAGGAAGTGTCCCAGGTTGACCTGGGCCAGCGCCGCGGCCACGCGCGTGAGTGCCGCGCGGCCGCCGCCGGCGATGGAGACGTTCTCCGCGGTGTACTGGCTCTTCAGGCCCCGGCGGTAGCGCGCGTTGTACAGCGCGGCCACGGCCTCGCGCAGTTCCAGCAGGCCGGAGACGGGCGCGTACTCCTGGTCGGCGGGGTCGATGGCCACGGCGCCCTTGCGCGCGGGGCCGCCCTTGAGCGGCCCCGTCTCCGGCATGCCCTGGCCCAGGTTGCACCAGCCCGCGGCGTTGGAGCGGTAGCCCAGCTTGGCCGCCTCGGCGATCACGTAGATCACGCCGGTGCGGGGCACGACGCGGAATGAATTCATAGGGATCTCAGGATTTCGGCGGCCCGGGAGATTTCGTCCTCGGTGTTGTAGATGTGAGGAGACAGACGCAGACGCGAACGGCCCTTCACGCTGGGCAGTCCGATCTGGAGAGCGTGTTCCTCGAGAACCCGCTTCATCAGCCCGTAGCCTTCCTGTTCCAAGCGCGCGGGGAGCTCGTATGTCGTCAGGGGGCCGCGCGCGCCGCCGTCCAGCGGCGGAGAAAGCAGGGTCCAGGTCAGCTCCGCCTCGACGCGCCGCTGCAGTTCGCAGATTCGGCTTCGGATCTTCGCGGCGCCGGCCGCGTCCCAATACGCGAGCGTGTCCTCGATCGCGAAGAACGGCGCGAAGTTGCGGCAGCCCTGCATCAGCATCCGGGCCGGAAAGCGGGCGCCGTCGCCGAAGGCCGCGTAATCGTTGGGAGACTCGAACGTCGCCCAGCCTGCCTCGAGCGGCCGCAGCGCCTCGTGATGCCGCGGCGACACCCAGCCGAAGCCCGTGCCCTTGGGCCCCATCATCCATTTGTGGAGGTTGGAGCCGTAGAAGTCCAGATTTCCCAGCGTCCGGAAATCCAGTTCCAGCGCCCCGGCGGCGTGCGCGCCGTCCACGGCCAACAACACCCCTTGGGCGCGCGTCGCGGCCGCGATCTCGGCGACCGGCAAGACCTCTCCGGTGCCGGTCAACACGTGGCTCAAGACCAGCAGCCCGGTCTCGGGGCGGAGCTGTTCGGGCGTGAAAGGCAGGGAAAAGGTGCGCACCGTCAGCCCGTCTCGCTCGGCGCGGTAGCGGCAGATGTTCGCCACGGCCGGGTACTCCATGTCCGAGAGCAGGATCTCCGCGCCCATCGGCAGCGGAATCCCCAAAATGAAGGCGTTCATCGCCTCGGTGACGTTCTGCCGCAGGAACAGGCACGCGGGATCGGCGTTCAGGAACGCCCCCAGCTTTTTCTGAACCGCCCACAGGCGTTCGAAGGCCCGGGTGAGCTCGGCGGTGGGGTTTGACTCGTATTCCCGTTCGTAGCGCTGGAGCGCGTCAAAGACGGGCTTCGGCGTGAGGGAATGGGTGCCGGAGTTCAGATAAATCACGGGGGGAAGTTTAGCAGAAAGTCCGCCGCCAGGGCCGCTCCGGGTTCTCCGCCAAACGGCGGCCTAGAATCTCGCTCGGCTTGATCTCGGCGCGCGGCGCGATGATGAGCCCGCAACCCATCGCTTCGAACACGCGGCGCAAGGTGCCGACGTGAACGTCCCGTCGCCCGGCTTCGATCTCGGCGACGTGCGATTGGTGCAGCCCGGCGCGGCTCGCCAAAGTGGCCTGGGTCATCCCGATCGCGTAGCGAATGGCGCGGACATAAAAGCCGGGCTCGAGAGCGATGTCCCGCGGGGCTTTTTTCATGAACAACAAGGTGCGGTTCAAGGCCTGGCGATGCGGCAAGGGCAGTTTGGTGTAGCGTCCCATCACCATCCATACGGAACGCCCCCCGAATTAGTTCCCATTTGCACCCGTCTAAATTTATCTCGTTGGATAGATGAATTTAGAGGGAGAGCGAGTGGTACGAGCGGGGGTGGTTATCAGGAAACCATGAACGAGCATGCGGCGTAGCGGCCCGAGTGGGACAAGGACAGGCTCCAGTCCTGGGGCTTGCCCTTCCACAGCACGGTGGGCAGTCCGCCCTCCTCGGAGAGCGCCAGCTTGGCGGAGGAGCCGATCTCGTCGTTGCAGGAGGCGATGAAGTCCAAGGCGCGTTCGCGGGCGAAGCTCCCGGGCGAGGCGCCGTCGGGGACCTCGGCGACGTCCCAGACGGCGTCCCCCGGGGTTTCGTCGTCGCCCAAGAAGCCGCCGCGCAGGACGGCCACGCAATGCAGCTTGTCCGCGTCGTCGTCGGTGAAGCGGAAGTCCAGCTGGAGGCCGGTGGAGACGTGGGTCGCCTTGCGGCGGAACAGGTCCACCTCCAGCTCGTGGAACGCGCCGTTGGGCACGACCAGTCCCGTGCGGGCCAGCGCCTTGTGGCAGGCCTCTTTCGCCGCGAAGAAGCGCCAGAAGGTGCGGAACGTCTCCTGTCCGCGCAGATAGTCCAGCTCCTTGCGGGTCAGATGGCGCTCCAGCCATTCCGGGTCGGCCTCGGACAGGTCGTCGGAGAAGTTCTCGCGCAGGAGCGGGGCCTTCATATCCACGACATCGTTGCCGGCGCAGTTCTTGGGGAGCGGGCAGTCCTTCCACCACTCATTCTGGAGCTCGGCGATCTTGTCGAACATGCGCTGGGAGACGACGCGGGGATTGGTCTCGCCCGGCCGGGCGCCGTCGATGAGATCGCACTTCACCCGGAATATCGATCCCTCGGGAGGGCGCACGGTGGTGCCGATCTGGTCGTCGGCGCGCATGTACACGCACAGAATTTTCGCGTTGGGCACGTCCAGGCACATCTTGCCGAGAAAGTCCTTCGGGCGCCTGGCCTCGAACCAGCCGGAGCGCGCGCGGCCCGCCTCCGGATAGACGAACACGGCGCCGCCTTCGCGCAGGACCCAGACGCACTTGTCGTAGGCCTTTTGGCGGAACGCCTCGGACGCCTCGTCCTCGCCGCCGCGCAGGAACGGGATGCAGCGCACGGTGTAGAGCAGGGCCCGGATGAACGCGGACTTCCATTTTCCGCCCAGCTTGTAGTAGTTCGTGTACTCGGGCGTGGACCACGGCATGAGGCGGTGCTCGGCGACGCGGGAGGGGGGGACGATGGCCCAGTAGATCAGGAACGAATCGATGAGGGTCAGGTGGTTGGCGGCCCAGATGACGGGGCCGTCGTGCGCGTCCAGCTTCTTCCAGAGGCCCTCTCGAATCGCTTCGATGTCCCCGGCCAGGCCGTACCGAAAGCGAAGCCGCGCGCTCGCCGCGACGAACAAAGACAGCGGGACGGCGAGCGCGCGGCTGATCAGGCGCTGGCGCGCGAGGGACTTGATGTCCTCGGGCGTCAGCGCCATCTTAAGCGAGCTTCTCGGCGGACGCGACGGCGTCCTGAAGGGCCTTGCGCACGTCGGCGACCTTGGTCTCCTCGATGGGGCGGCGCTTTCCGGCGGCCTCCGCGACCTCCTGGGAGACGCGCAGCTTCGCCAGGCTCATTTTCAGGCGCGTGCGGATTTCGGCTTCCTCGGTGCGCAGTTTGGCCAGCGCGGCGGCGTCGCCGCCCGCGGAGAGGCCCTTGATCTTGTCGAGCGTGACCGACAGTTCGTTGTTCAGCGCGTCGCAGGAGGCCTTGTCGGCCGCGAAGGTCTTCTGCTTGGCGGCGGCCAGCTTGGCCGCGTCGGCCAGGACGGCGTCGTAGTCCTTGGCCTGGGAGGTCAGGGTCTTCACGTTGGCGAGCGCCTCGGCGCGCTCGGGGCCGGCCAGCTTCTCGATCTTGGCGGCCATCTTCTTGAGCGCGTCGGCCATCTTCCAACCGTCGCCGGTGGCCATGATGTAGGCGAAAGAGACCACGTTGGCCAGATAGGCGTCGTTCTTGGGCATGTGGCCCAGGTCCATCAGCATCTTGACCGACAGGCCGGGGGTGGCGGCGAGCGCGTCCTGGCCGTCCAGGATGCGCAGCTTGCCCAGTTCGCCGGCGGTGAGCTTGTAGTCCGCGGAGCCCTCGGCGACCGGGGTCTTGGTCGTCATCTTGGTGAGGAACTGGCGCTCGATGGACATGGTGATGTCGGCCAGGTTGGAGGATTCGATGCCCATGCCCACGATGTGGCCCAGGTAGGGGGTGTTGCCGTCGGCCTTCGCGTAGTTGGCCTCGTTGGTGGCGTACTTCTTCACGCCCGCCGTGATCCGGGACTCGGCGTCCTGGGGGGTGATGGTGTTGAGATCCGTCGCTTCGACGACCGCCGCCTTGCGCATGAATGCCATGAGTTTCGTTCCTCCTAATCTAAAACGATTGTACTACTTGCCGTCCCAGCGTTTGAAGAGCAGACAGCCGTTGACGTCTCCGAACCCGAACGAGGCCTTGATGACGTACTCGAGCTCCTTCTTCACCATCTGGTGCGGGATGCTGTTCCCGATGGGGATCTGGGGGTGCACGTTCTCGCTGTTGATCGAGGGATGCACATATCCGTTGACGAGCTGATCGATCGCCGCGACGGCCTCCAGCGCGCCGGCCGCGCCGAGCGTGTGGCCGATCATGGATTTCGTGGACTGGATGAGAGGGAACTTGTCCAGCGGGAGTTCCAGGGCCTTGATCCAGCTCCCGACTTCCCGGGGATCGGCTCCCGTGGAGGTCAGATGTCCGTTGATGAGGGAGATCCGCTTCGGATCCAATTCCCCGTCCTTGATCACCTGGCGGATGCAGCGGGCCACACCGTCCGGATTCGGGAAGGTCATGGTGCCGCCGTCGCGCTGGCCGCCGGAGTTGCAGTAGGCGGAGACCAGCTCGCACAGGATCTTGGCGCCGCGCTTCTGCGCGTGCTCGAGCGTCTCCAGGCGCACCACGCCGGCGCCGCCGGCGGGCACGAAGCCGCAGGCGCCCGCGCCCATGGGCTGGGAGCCCTTCTCGGCCATGTCGTTGAACTTGGAGCACAGCACGTCGCGCATGGCGTCGAAGCCGGACCAGGTGCCCGCGTGCGTGCCCTCGGCCCCGCCCGCGTACATGGACTCGGCGTAGCCCAGCTGCATGTGCTTGAAGGCCTCGAAGATGGCCTCGGTGCCGGTGTTGCAGGCCGAGGAGTTCGTGGTGGTCTGACCGCCCAGGCCCAGGAACTTGCCCACGGCGACGGAGACCGAGCTTTCCATGATCTTGGGCACGATGTCGGTGCCCATGGGGCGGCAGCCCATGCCGGGCTCCTGGCCGGCGGCCTCGGCCAGGACCGGGGCCAGCTCGTCGAACATGGTGTCCATGCCGCCGATGCCGCAGCCGATGATGGCGCCGGTCGCCCAGTCCACCGGCGTTTCCGCGTAGCCCTTTTTGAGGTCGACGCTCACGCCGGAGATGCGCGCGGCCTCCACGGCGGCCATCGTCGCGTACACCATGGCCTCGTTGAGCTTGGCCAGGTCCGCGTCGGCGATCAGGGCCTCGGCCTCGTCGGGGCCGACCGGCGGCTTGCCGCCGATCCGGCAGGCGAAGTTCAGCGCCTTGAGCTCCTCGTGGAAGGAGATGCCCGACTTGCCGGCCTGCAGGGCGGCACGATAAGCTTCGATCCCCAAACCGTTCGGCGCGACCGCGCCGATGCCCGTCACGACGATGCGCTTCGCGAATCGGCTCATACCAGGTTCTCCGAGTCCTTGGGCACCCACACGCCCTTGATTTTGCCGGCGAAGATGGTCTCGCCGTCCTTCGGCCCGCCCGCAAATTTGCTCTCGACGCTCAAGAATCCGTCCGCGGCGACGGTCGCGCGGCAAACCACGGTCTCGCCGGGGCGCACGCTCATCTTGAACATCGCCGGGTCCACCTGGGTGAAGAACGCGTCCTGCGCGGCCGCGCCGGCGCCGTTCTTGAATAGGCCCCAGGCGACAATCGCGGTTTGGGACGACATTTCCAGCATCTTCACGCCCGGAACCACGGGGTTGCCCGGGAAATGCCCCGCGCAGTCCTCCTCCGTCCAGGCGTACTTCGTGACGATGTGCTCCGCGTCCACTTCCAGCACTTCGTCAATGAAACGCGCGGGCTTGGTCTGGGGAAGAAGCTTGAGGATTTCGGCGGGGGTCACAGCGCCATTCCTCCATCGACGGCGATGACGGCGCCGGTGAGATATTGATTCTCGATGGCGTGCCATACCGTTTCCGCCACCGCCTCGGGTTCGCCGAATCTACCCAATGAAACATCCCGCTTGATGCCGGAACGCTGATCCTCAGGGATGCCGGAGGTCATGCTCGTCTCGATGAAGCCCGGAGCGACGGCGACGACGCGGACGCCCTTGCTGCCCAGTTCGAACGCGAACTGCTGGGTCAGAGCCTCGAGCGCCGCCTTGGACGCGCGGTAGACGGCGGAACCGATGACGGATTTTCTCGCCAGCACGGAGGAGATGTTCACGATGACCCCGGACTCGTTGCGGGCCATTTCTTTCGCGAAATCGCGCATCAAGAACAACGGACCACGAAGATTCGTGTCCATGATCTTGTCGTACGACGCTTCGTCGATCATGAGCGCGGGTTCGTGCGGTTTGTCGATGCCGGCGTTATTGACCAAGCAAAAGGGGGAACCCTTGGCGAGCACGGCGTCCAGGAGGGATTTGCGGCCTTCGGCCGTGGAGAGATTCGCTTGGACGATGAAAGAGCCCGGGATCTCGGCCGAGACCTTCTTCGCGGCTTCGGCGTTGCCGTTGTAATGAAGACACAACGTCAGCTGTCCTTCGGACTTTTGGCAAATCATCTTGGCGATGGCGGCTCCGATGCCGCCGGACGCGCCCGTCACGACCGCGATATCGGACATCACTGCACCTCCATGTACCCGCCGCCCCAGGCCAGGCCGGCGCCCAGGACCGCGTAGACGATCTTGTCGCCCCTGTGGAGCTTGTCCAGGCGCTGGGCCACGGCCGAGGGCATGCCGCCGGCCGCGATGTTGCCCTGCTCGGCGACGTTGTGGATGTGGCGCTCCTCGGGCAGGCGCAGGTGGCCCAGGATGGAGTCCATCATGACCTTGTTGGCCTGGTGCGTGACGGTGTAGACCTCGTCGGCGTACAGCTTCTTGGCCGCGGCGATCGCCTCGAAGGTTTCCACGGTCTTGCGGATGGAGAACTCGCGGACCTTTCCGCCGTCCTGCCAGAAGTGCTTGGTGCCGTCCACGATCACGTCGGTGGCGCCCTCGGAGGCGGACTCGAACACGATCGGTTCGATCTTGATCCGGCCCGGGTGGCGGATCGAGCAGATCTGCGCGGCGGCGCCGTCGCCCCAGATGTAGCCGTCCACGCAGTTCTCGCTGTA
>JAGWMT010000016.1 GCA_028871595.1 Elusimicrobiota bacterium | reverse complement strand
ATCGTTCCGTCGGGGTTCAAATGGCCCTTTTTGAGATAGACGGAGTTGAAGGGCGCGACGTTTAAATACGCCTTGGGGTCGTTGGCGATGGCATAAACGTCGCTCGAACCTTCCACATAATAGACGCTTCCGTACATCTGATTTGCGCTTCCGCCGCCCTCGACGATCGAAATAGCGACGCCGCTCGTACCTGAGATCGCTCCGGCGGAGTTGAAGGCTTGGTAGGAAAATCCCGAGGCGTTCGCGTAAAAGACCCAGGTGATGCCGTAGCCCTGACTGAAGACCACTTTGCGGCTGCCCGGCCAACTCGTGGTGTTGGCGCCGGACACCGTCAGAGGCGCGGCGGCGGCCCGCCTGGGCACGAGGGCGCCGGCCGTGAATGCGGCCAGAGCGAAAACGGCGGCGAGGGTCTTACGGCTCATTGACCACGCCCCTCACGCGCTCGTCCTGATCGCCCTTCGCGGCCTTCAACGCCCGGCGAGCCTCTCGGGTTCCGTGCTGCTTCAGCGAACGCGCCGCCTGGACCCGGACGTTGGCGTCCGCATCCCCGACCAGCGCCCGCCCAAGCGCGGACGATGAGGCCGGAGTCTTCATCGTCCCCAACCAGAATGTGATCGTCAGCCGCACTCCGGCATTGGCCTCCGCAGCCAAGGCGGCGGCCAAGTCGGGAACGGCGACGGCGCCCTGGGACTGGGCCAGCGCCTCCGCGGCCGCGGCGCGAACCAACGGGCTGGCGTCGGCGAGAGCCTTCTTGAACAAAGCCGGACCCTGGGGCGCCTTCAAAGCGGCCTCGCCGCGCACGATCCAGGCGCGGATTCCCGCCGCGGGCTCCGCGTCGAACCTCGCCGCCAGGTCGGCCCCGGCCTTGGGGTCGCGCGCGCGTATGGAAGCCATCACGCCGTCGAGCCGGGTCGTGGAGGACACGTCCACCCCCTGCGCCGCCGCGCCCCCGGCGCCGGCGACAAGGGCGCACGCCAGATAGAACGCCGACAAAGTCGGCATTCTATATCGCGCGCGCGTAATGGAAGAATCGGACGGACCGCACCCGTAAAAGGGCATATGAACCCCAAGTGTGACGGTATCCTAGGAAGACCGGGTTACGGAAACGTTGCCGGAAGCCGGTCCTATGGCCGTGAGTCGACGGAGGCAGGGGGGGTTGGCGGAGGCCTTAACAGCGGAGCACTTCGAGGCCGCGTCGACAGGAAGACAGGGCCGGGAGCAGCGCCCGCGGCCGGAAAGCGGAGGAAGCCTGGGCCAGGACTGCGCCCAAAACCACGAGGACCAGCAGCGAAAGCTTGGGGCCGGGCGTGGGCAAAGCCGCCCACGCGGCGGGGCCAGGCACGGCCTCGGCCAGCCGCACCAGCCAGACCGCGGCACCGGCGGCCATGTCCAGGGCCGGCAGGATGGTCTTGGCCTTGGGCAAACCGGAGGTGAACGCGATCTGAGCGACGCGGGCCACCGAGGCCTTCTTGAGTTCGCTCAGGACGATCTGGGCGGACACCGGCCGGCCCAGCGCATCGCGCACGTCCAGGCCCTGGCGGTTGTCCACCGCGGCCATGGGGTCCACCCCGCGGGCGTCCAGCCCCACCGCGGTCTCGGCGCGCGCCGCCCCGGCCAGGACGGCCAGGGCCAAAAACAGGCCCGGCCCCACCAACCATCGAACCCCTCTATCCCGTCGATGGTGAGTTGAGGCCGGGCGAAATCGCGTCGGCACGCCTTGATTCAGCATGTTTGGTTTCGGTAGCCAGGCGACCTCGTGGTCCCGAGGCCCTTCGCTTTGCGCCCCGACCTTGCGGTCGGTTTGCCGGTTTATCGCTCCAACTTCCGACAATCGCAGTATAACAGACGCGTGAATTTTGTCAAGGCCCACGGCCTTGACGAGTCCATGCGCCGTCGAGAAACCTAGCTCCACAGCCGCCTCGCGTCGCGCACGATGGTCTGCTCCCGGCTCTGCCCGACGGAGACGATGGAGACCGGCACTCCCAGCAGCTTCTCCACCGCCAGCACGTAGCGGCGCGCGCCGAGCGGCAGGTTCTCGAACTTGCGCACGCCCTTCAGGTCGCCGGAGAAGCCCGCGAAGCTCTCGTACACCGGCTCGACCTCCATCTGGCCGCGCCGCGAGACGGGGAACTCCGTGACGCGCTTGCCGTCGAGCTTGTAGGCCACGCAGACCTTGATGGGGTGCACGCCCGAGAGCGTGTCCAGCTTGGTCATCGTCAGCGAGCTCAGGCCGTTCATCCGGATGGCGGCCTTGAGCTGCGGCACGTCCAGCCAGCCGATGCGCCGGGGGCGGCCCGTCGTGGTGCCGTACTCCTTGCCGACCTCGCGGATGAAATGCGCCAGGTGGCCGTCCACCTCCGTCGGGAACGGGCCCAGGCCCACGCGGGTGGTGTAGGCCTTGGTCACGCCGTTGACCGCGGTGATCACCGTCGGCCCCACGCCCGCGCCCACGCAGGCCCCGCCCGCGACGGGGTTCGACGAGGTGACGAACGGATACGTGCCGTGGTCCAGGTCCAGCATGGATCCCTGGGCGCTTTCCAGGAGCAGCTTTTCCCCCTTGCGGCGCGCCTGGTCCAGCAAAAGCCCCGTGTCGGCGGCGTAGCGGGCCAGGAAGCGCCGGCGCTCCTCGTAGCCGTCGAACACCTCGGCCTCGATGGCCTTCAGCGGCTTGACCTTCGCCAGTTCGGAGGCCCGCACCTTCAGGTTGCGGCGCACCAGCTTGCGGAACGCCTCGGCGTCCAGGTAATCGGCCACGCGGATGCCGATGCGGGCGACCTTGTCCTCGTAGCACGGGCCGATGCCCTTCTTCGTGGTCCCGATCCCGCGCCCGCCCTCCTCTCGCAAAGTGTCCAGGTAGACGTGGTAGGGCAGGATCACGTGGGCCGACAGGCTCAGGAACAGACGCCCCTTCACCTTGATCCGGCGCTTTTCCAGCATCTTGATCTCGTCCACGAACGCGCGCGGATTGACCACCACGCCGTCGCCGATCACGTTCTTGACCTTCGGCTGCAGGATACCCGATGGGATCAGGTGCAGAGCGTACTTCTGTCCGTCGAAGACCACCGTGTGCCCGGCGTTGTCGCCGCCCTGGTAGCGCACCACCCAGTCCGCGCCCTCGCCCAGAAAATGGACGATCTTCCCCTTCCCTTCGTCGCCCCACTGGGCGCCCACGACCACCAATGCCGGCATGCAATTCTCCTTTGAACTCCGCAACTCCGGTGTCAGGCCTACGGTTAATATGGTTATTGGGATCGAATAACCGTATTAACCGTAGGCCTGACACTATCCTTTAAAAAATCGGCGCCACCACGAACCGTCGCCGCGGCCGTGAGCGGCGCCGCGGACGGACTTCAGCCGCCGTTCCGGCGGGACGACCTCGTCGCCGGCCACGCCGACGGCGAAGCGGGCGCGCACCAGCACGCCCCCGTCCACGGACTCGATCGCCTCGACCGGGGCCTCGATGGCCACCGGCCCTTGCGCGGTCAGCCCGCCGAACAGACGCGCCAGGTACTGAGCGATGTCGCGCCCGTCCACGATCTTGGCCGACACCAGGTCCCCGGCGTGAAGCTCCGACGCCGCCGGACCGTCGGGATCCTCCTCAAGCGCGATCTTCAGCACGAGCAGGTCCTCGGGCGGCGGCGTGCGCGGCGCGGGCTTGTCGCGACGCGCGGACGGCGCGGGGGCTTTGCGCAGGGACTGGAACTGGCCGAGGTCGAGGATATCCTTTTTGAGCCGCAGGCTCAAACGCGGCTCGTGGAAGTACCCGCGCAGGGGAGCGGCCAACAGGTCGGCCGCCTCCTCGGAGGACATGTCGCGCAGGCGGTCGTACACCGCGGGAGGCGCGGAGCGGAAATGCGCGATCAGGCCCTGCTCGACCTCCAGGCTCTCGGCGGGCAGGCTCCCGTCCCACAGGCGGCAGCCGTAGAGGTGCTTTTCGAAGGCGAACCAGTCCTCCTCCAGGCCTATGGAGCACACCGCCGGGTCGTAGGACATCACCGCGCGCGAGCGCAGGACCTTGCGCGACTTCAAGTTCAGGACCACCAGCACCAGGCCGTGCTGATCGGCCTCGGGGAGCACGAACTTGCCTTTGAGCGCGCAGATGTCGCGCAGGAGGCGGGGAATCTGCCGGACCGCCTCCTCGAAATCGTAGCCGCACATCTCCAGCGCCAGCTCGGCCTCGCCCCGGTCGCAGCCGATTTCCTCCATTAAAAGCTCGATTTTTTCCTTCATCAACGGCCTCGGGGGTGGGCGCCTTTGTAGACGTCCTGCAGCTTCTGGAGCGAGATATGGGTATACACCTGGGTGGTGTTCAGGTCGGCGTGGCCCAGCATCTCCTGGACCTCGCGGATATTGCAGCCCCGGTTGAGCAGGTGCGTGGCGAAGCTGTGGCGGAACACGTGCGGCGTGACCTTCTTGAGCAAGGAGGAGCGCTTCACCCAGCGCCGCACCACGAACACGACGCCTTCGTCCGATAGGCGAGCGCCCCGCGCGCTGGAGAACAGCGGTTCGCCGTCGTCGGGACCTCCACGCGAACGCAGGTAGGCGCGCAGACAGGTCAACGCGGTGTTTCCCACCGGAACGATGCGCTCCTTGGAGCCTTTTCCGAACACGCGCACGGTCCCGGAGAGGAAATCGACGTCGCCCACGTTGAGCACCCCGATCTCGGCGCGGCGCAGGCCCGACGAATAGAGGAGTTCGATCAGCGCCCGATCGCGCGACGCCTCGGAGTCGTTCCCCGTCGGCGCCGTCAGCACCTGCTCCATTTCCGCCTCGGTCAGGAATTTGGGCAGCGGCCGGGTCCGTTTGGGCATGGGCACGCCCAGGAACGGGTCGCGCTTAAGCTCCCCCTCCGCGCGCAGGAACTTGACGAAGGAGCGCAGCGCCGAGGCCTTGCGCAGGACGGTGGCCCGGGAGGCGTCCCCGGACTGCAGAGCGGCCAGATGACGACGCACGTGCGCCCGGTCGATATTTCCGGCCTCCAGACCCGGGAAGGCCGCGATGAAGGCCTCCAAATCCGCCCGGTAGGCGCGCAAAGTGTGCGGCGAGTAGTTCTTCGCCGCGCGCAGACGCGTCAAGAATTTTTCGAGTTGGAGCTTCACGCGGCCGGGGTCGACCCCGACGACGCGGCGGCCGCCGCGGCGGCCTCGGCGGCCAGGCGCTTGGCGATCTGCTCGGCACGGAGGGCTTCACCCTCGACCCGCAGCTTCTCGCCCTCTTCCTTGGACACCGGCTTGAGGTTGCGGCATTTCGGATAGCCGGGGCAGGTCAGGAAGAAACCGCGTTTACCCACGCGCAGCCACATGTGCTTCTGGCATTTGTTGCATGGACGCGTGGTGAGCAGCGGCCGCGAACCCTCGATCTTCTTGCCTTCCGCGTCGAGGGAGAAGGTGTTCTTGCAGTCCGGATAGCCGGAGCAGGCCATGAAGCGGCCCTTGCGTCCGGTCCGGATCACCATGTCCTTGCCGCACAGGTCGCAGGCTTCGCCCGTCTTCTCAAGAACCACCTTCTGGCCTTCGGGCGTGAGTTGGATCTTGCCCTTGCACTTCGGGAAGGTCGAGCAGGACAGATACTTGCCGAAGCGGCTCTCCCGGATCAGCATGGGGGCCGTGCAGATGGGGCACAGCTCGTCGGACATCTTGGGTTCGATGCGGGACGTGGTCATTTCCGTCGTGGCCAGGTCCAGCGCCTTCACGAACGGGCCGTAGAAGTCCTGGACCACGCCTTCCCAGGCGGCCTTGCCCTCGGCGATGGAGTCCAGCTTTTCCTCGACCTGGGCCGTGTAGGTCAGGCTGACGACCTCCGGGAAGTGCATCTTGAGCTTCTCGGTCACCAGCATGCCCAGCTCGGACGGGATCAGCTTGCGGTCCTTCATGTTGCGCCGCACGTAGCCGCGGTCCACGATGGTCTTGATCGTGGGCGCGTAGGTGGACGGCCGGCCGATGCCGTGCTTTTCCATGGCGCGGATCAGGCTGGCCTCGTTGTAGTGCGGGGGCGGGCTGGTGCGATGCTCCTCGGGCATCAGCTCGTTGAGCTTGAGCACGTCGCCTTCCACCAGCGGCGGCAGGCGGCTGCCCTCCTCGTCCTCGGGCTCGTCGTCGGGAAGCTCGTCGGGATTCTTCGGCGCGTCGCGGTACACGCGCAGGAAGCCCTCGAACTTCAGGGTGCGGCCCGTGCAGTGGAACACGGCCTCGCCGTTGGCCGCGTCGGCGGAGGCGGTGTCGTACACGGCTTCCACCATCTGCGAGGCGACGAAGCGCTTCCAAATCAGCTCGTACAGGCGGATCTGGTCGGGGTTGAGGAACTTGCGCACCTCGTCGGGCGTGCGCAGGACGCTGGTGGGGCGGATGGCCTCGTGGGCCTCCTGGGCGCCGCGGGACTTGGTCTGGTACGTCGGCGGTTCGGCGGGCCGGAACGCGGCGCCGTAGTTCTCCAGCACGTAGTCCGCGCACTCGACCGCCGCGGATTTCGCGATGGAGAAGGAGTCCGTGCGCATGTAGGTGATCAAACCGGCGGGTTCCTTGCCTTCGACGGCCACGCCTTCGTAGAGCGACTGGGCCACGCGCATGGTGCGCTCGGCGGCGAAGCCCATCTTCTGGGAGGCGGCCTGCTGCAAGGTGGACGTCGAGAACGGCGGCGGCGGGCGGCGGCGCACCTCCTTCTTCTCGACCTTGAGGACCTTGAACTCGCCGTTCTTCAGCGCGACGGTGATCTTGTCCACGTCCTCGGGCCCGTGCAAGGTGGTGGCCTTGACCCGGTACTGCTCGGAGAAGAGATCGTAGGTGCGGGTGGACTCGACCTTCTCTCCTTTCCAGAGGGACAGCTTGGCGTCGAAGGCCGGCGCGACGCCCGGCTTCTCCAAATTGGCGTTGAGGGTCCAATAGCCTTCGGACGAGAACGCCTTGATCTCCAGCTCCCGCTCGGCGATCAGGCGCACGGCCACGGACTGAACGCGGCCGGCGGACAGGCCGCTTTGAATCTTGGCCCACAGCAGCGGGGAAAGCTTGTAGCCGACCAGACGGTCGATCACGCGCCGCGCCTGCTGGGCGTGGACCAGATTCTCGTCGATCGCGCGGGGGTCGGCGATGGCCTCCTTGATCGCGCCGGGGGTGATCTCGTGGAAGGTGATGCGCTTGACCTGCTCCGGCTTCAGCTTGAGCATGTCCACCAAATGCCAGGCGATGGACTCTCCCTCGCGGTCATGGTCGGTGGCGAGGTAGACGAACGGAGCCTTGGAGACCAGGCTCTTGAACTCCGCCAGGATCTTCTTGGCGCGCGGCAGGACGACGTACTGCGGCGCGAAATTCGCGTCCACGTCCACGCCGATCTTGCGCACCGGGAGGTCGCGCACGTGGCCGAACGAGGATTTGACGATGAAATCGTCCTTGAGGAAGCGGGAAATCGTGCGTTCCTTGGCCGGCGACTCGACGACGAGGAGACTGGGCCCCCTCCGGGCCGATTTGGAGGCCGCGGGGGCCTTCGGCGCCTTGGCCCCCTTGGGGGCGGCCGGAGCGGCCACCGTCTTCGAAGCCGCGGAGGCCTTGGCCGCTTTGGGCGTTTTGACGGTCTTTTCGGCCTTGGCAGGCTTCTCAGACGGTTTTTTTGGCATAGCGTTGTCCCGGAACGGTTGAAACGAGTTCTTTAATTTCCAGCCCGAACATTATAAGGGAAAGGTGCGGCATGTCAAGCCCCGTCATCTTTCCCAGTTCTTCTAAGGAAAGGGAATCCCCTCCCAAAAGTCGCAGAATCCGCGCCTCCTCCCCCTCCGCCCGCGCCGGCCGGGCGGCGCGCGGCGGCCGAAGCAGACCCGCCGAGGCTCCCGGAGGCAGAGCCGCCAGGATGTCGCGGGCGGAGACGGCCAGCCGCGCCCCGTCGCGTAGGAGCTTGTGAGGCGCCGCGCTCATGGGCGAATCGGCGGGACCCGGGACCGCCAGGACCTCGCGGCCGTAATCGGCGGCGTTCTTGGCCGTGAGCAAAGCCCCGGAGCCCATGGCGCCCTCGACCACCACCGTGACCCAGGACAACCCCGCGACGATCCGGTTGCGGCGGGGAAACGAGGATTGAAAAGGCTTCGCCGACAACGGGTACTCGCTGAGCAAGCACCCGCCTTCGGCGACGATCCGGCGCGCCAGGTCGCGGTTGTCGGGAGGATAGACCTCCCCCAGCCCCGAGCCCAGCACCGCCCAGGTGGTCCCGCCGGCGTCCAAGGCGGCTTCGTGGGCCTCGGCGTCGATGCCGCGGGCCAGGCCGCTCACCACCGTGACGCGGCGGCGGGCCAAATCGCCCGCCAAGGCCTTGGCCATCCGCCGGCCGTAGGCCGTCGCGGCCCGGGTTCCGACCACCGCCACCCCCGGGAGGTCGTCCAACCGGCCCCAGGCGTACAGCGCCAAAGGTGAATCGGGAAGGGACTCCAGCACCTGAGGATAGCCCGCTTCGCCTCGGATCAGCAGCCGGGCGCCCAGCGCCCCCACCCGGCGCTCCTCACCGGCGGCGTCGAAGCTCAGGGCCTCGCGGCGCCAGCGCTCGGCCCGCTCCGGCTCCAAATTCCCGGCCTCCGCCCACTCCGGAACCCCGGACGACTCCAGCCCCTTCGGGCCCAGGCGCTCGAGCAAAGCCAGGGCCTTCTCGGGATCCACGAAGGCGATGGAATTCAGGCGCGCGATCCAGGCCGCGCGCGGCGTCCATGCGTTCACAATAGCTCCTCCGAAAGGCCGCGGCCCGGCAGGATGGACGAAGGCAACGCGGCGCGATCGGGACGCGCGGGGCGAGGGACATGCGGCGCCGGCGGCGCGGGTTCGACGCGCCGCGTGGCGGGGCGGCGACCCGTGGCGACGGCATGAACGGCGCGTACCAAATCCGCGTCGGACCACAACGCGCCCCAGTCCGTCGGAATGCGGCCCGCGGCCACGATCACCTCGACCGGGTCCAGTTCCAGCGCCCGGGCGACGCGGCGCAGGGGCTCCTCCTCCGACGGAGGGCTGCGCTTGCCGGCCAGGACCTTGGAGAAGAACGAGGGATCCAGGTCCGCGCGCCGGCAGAATTCGCGCAGGCCCAGGCCGCGCCGCGCCATCGCGCTCGAAACCAGACGGGAAAACGATTCCTCGGACTTCATTTGTTGTACAGGAGTTCCCGGCGCTTCTGCGCCATGTTGCGGTCCGGATGATCGGGGAAGTCCGTCAGGAAGCGGTCCAAGGTTTCCTTCTCCGTGGCCCAGTCGCGGTTCTCCTCCGCGGCCTCGGACAGCCGCAGCAGGCCCCGCGCGGCGTACTGGCCCGTGGGAAAATCGGTGAGCAGTTGGGTGAAGGTCTCCTGAGCCTTCGGATAATCGCCGCGCTGGTAGTACACCATGCCGATCGAGTATTCGACGGCGGGCGCCCAGGACGACGACGGGTGCTTCTGGGCGTAGGTCATGGTGTCCGCGAAATTGAATTTATGGGACGCGTACCACCAGAATCCGCCGGTCACCGCCGCCAGAAAAATAATTTTCTTCATCGCTGTTCCTCCAGGACCGCGCGCAGCCGGTCCAACGCCCGGTATTGCAGGGCCTCCGCCAAGTGCGCCGCGCCGACGCGTTCGTCTCCCGCCAGATCGGCGATCGTGCGCGCGACCCGCAGGACTCGGTCCAACGCCCGCGCGGACAGCGCGGCGGCGCGTTCCGCGGCCTCCAGAACGGCCAACCCGCGCCCGTCCAGGCGCGCGTGACGCCGCGCGTCGGCGGCCGGAGTGAACGCGTTCAGGGCTCCCGGAGCCGCCCCCAGACGCTCCCGCTGGCGTTCGCGCGCGGCGGCCACGCGGACGCGCGCGGCGGCGCTCCCTTCGACGGGCGCTCCGTCACCCGCCCAGTCGCCGAACGCGACCGACGGGGTCTCCACCTGCAGGTCCACGCGGTCCAACAACGGCCCGGACAGGCGGCCCAGGTAGCGCGCCACCGTGGGGGCCGCGCACGAGCAGGCCCGGCGCGGGTGGCCGCGCCAGCCGCACGGGCACGGGTTCGTCGCCGCGACCAGCAGGAAGCGCGCCGGGTACTCCAGCGAATCCTTCGCGCGCGCGACGCGCACGGCCCGGTCCTCCAGCGGTTGACGGAGGGCTTCCAAAGCGGGGCGCGGGAATTCGGCCAGCTCGTCCAGAAACAGGACGCCGCCGTGCGCCAGGCAGATCTCGCCCGGCCGCGCCGACGGTCCGCCCCCCACCAAGGCCGGCGCCGAGCAGGCGTGGTGGGGCGCGCGGAACGGACGCGCGCGCGCCAGGCCGCCCTGCGGAGCCCGTCCGCACGCCGACTGGATCTTGGTCACCTCGACCGCCTCCGCTTCGCTCATCGGCGGCAGCAGGCCCGGAAGACGGCGGGCGAGCATGGATTTGCCCGTGCCGGGCGGGCCGATGAGAAGCAGGTTGTGCCCGCCCGCGGCCGCGATTTCGAGAGCCCGTTTGGCCGCGGCCTGGCCGCGCACGTCGGCCAAGTCCGGCTCGCCGGGCGCGTCCAGAGCGGGCGCGGCGGGAACGGCGGCGGTCGCGGTCCGCGCCGGACGGCCGCTCAAAAGGCCCACGGCCTCGCGCAGGTCGCCGACGGGAAGGGCGCGCAGGCCCGCGGCGGCGGCCTCCGCGACGTTGTCTTCCGGGACCACGATGACCCGGTAGCCCTCGTCCCGCGCGCGCTCGGCCATGGCCAGCACGCCCGGTACCGGCCGCACGCGGCCGTCCAGCGAAAGCTCCCCGACGAAGCACCACTCCTTCTCCCAGGCCCCCGACGGCGCCTGGCCGGAGGCCGCCAGCAGGGCCACGGCGATCGGCAGGTCGTAGTGGCTGCCCTCCTTGCGCGGCCGCGCCGGCGCCAGGTTCACGGTGATGCGCCGCGAGGGGAACTTGAACCCGGAGTTGCGCACCGCGGCCGTCACGCGCTCGCGCGCCTCGCGCACGGCGACGTCGGGCAGGCCGACCGTGGCGAACGCCGGCAGGCCGCCGGCCAAGTCCAGCTCCACCACCACGGGGAAACCCTCGACGCCGCGCAGGCCCAGGCTGTTGACTCGGGAGAGCATGTCAGTCCCCCCGGTCCTGGGCGGCCGAGGCTTCGGGGCCGTCCAACTGGATGCGTCCGTCCTCCGACTCGACGGAACCGACGCGCAGGGAGGCGTCTCCCCGCAGCAGGCGCGCGGTGAGCAGATCGGCGTGAAGCCCGTCCACGTAGGCGTGGACGAGGGCCATGTCGTCCAAATCCCGCCAGCCGACCAAGGCCGCGCCCTCCACCCCCGGGACTCCGCGCAGATCGCGGAGCACGCGGCTCAGGTACGCGGGATCCTTGTACCCCGAGACGAACACCGCCACGATGGCCCGGCCCGCGTGCCGGCGGGCCATGTCGGCGTCCACCAGCTGCGCGGCCTGCTGGGCGGCGTCCTCGATGGCGCGCGCCACCGCGGGGTTCGAGGAGACGTCCACCGCCTCGCCGTCCGCGTCCAGTCGCGTGGGCGCCGTGGAGCCCGCCACGCCGTACAGAGCGACGCTCAGCCGCGCCCGGCCGCGCCACAGCGCCGTCTGCGGCTCCTGCGCCGCTGACACGGCCACGCGCCCGGCCGTCATCCACGACCAGCCCTCGGACAGGGCCTCGACGGCGGCGCCCTCCTCGGTCTTGGCCTTCAAGGGGTGCTTCAGCTTGATCAGGTCGTCGTCCGCGTCCTTGGCCTGGATGCCGCGGCCGAACAAGGCGGTCTCGAAGACGTCGGCGGCGAAGCGCTCGGTCCCGTCGGGTCCGGTCTTCCGGTCGCCGAAGGCGATGAGCAGCAGCTCGGGGCCGTACGCGTAGCCCGGCGGCCGGACCAGGCCGGCTCTCTGCAGGGCGGCGGACAAACGGTCGAGACGGACTTCGACGACGCACGCCCCCTTCTTGGGCAGGCGGCTGCGCCCGATGAACGGCCCCGGTTGGGAGAACACCACGGCCTCCAGGGCGGCGCTTTTCTCCCGCCGCGCGGCGGGGTCCAGGAAAAACGGAAGGGCGGACTCCAAAGCCTCGCGGCGCGCGGCCGCCTTCTCGCGGGTGGAGACGCGCACGGCCACGCCGGCCTTGGTGGGCCCCGGGCGCAGGGCGGCGCAGCCCGAGGCCAGGAGCAGGGCGACGGCGAAAGCGGCGCGCCTCACGGGAACTCCCGTCCCTCGCGGGACACGGGGACGACGAAGCGGAACACCGTGCCCTGTCCGGGCTCGGAATCGAACCAGATCTTGCCGCCGTGCTTGCCCACCACCTCGCGCGCGATCGCCAGGCCCAGGCCGGTGCCGGGGGCGTTGACCTCGGCGCGGTTGGACGCGCGATAGAAACGCTCGAAGATCTTCTCCCGGTCCTGGAGCGGGATGCCGATGCCGTCGTCGGACACGGACACCATCAGGAATTCGCCCTTGTCCCGGGCCTCGACCACGACCTTGCCGGAGGGGCGGGTGAACTTCAGCGCGTTGCTGATGAGGTTGTCCACCACCAAGCCCAGCCAGCGCTGGTCGCCGGCGACCGGCGACAGGGCGGACGCGGGCGGGGCCCAGACCAAGGATTTGCCGCCCTCGGCCGCCATGGGCTGGTGGTTCTCGACGCTTTGAGTGACCAGTTCGACCAGGTCCACGGAGTGGAGCTCCATCTTCGCGCCCCCCTCCAGGCGCGAGAGATCCAAAAGGTCCGAGACCAGCCCGGACAGGCGCTTGGCGGCCGACTTGGCGATTTGGAGAAATTTCATCTGCTGCTCGTTCATGGTCCCCGTCTCACCGTCGAGCATGACGCTCAAGAACCCGGTGATCGTGGTCAACGGAGTCTTGAATTCATGGCTGACGGTGGACACGAACTCATCTTTCATACGATTGAGGGCCGCTAATTGTTCCGCCGTTTCGGCCAAACGGCGGTTCAACATGGCCGTTTCCACCAGGATGGAAGCCTCCTCCGCCACGACGGTGACGAGGGCCAAAGCGTCGTCTCCGAAGGCCTTTCGGCGGCGGCTTCCCACGCGCATGACGCCCAGCACGCGATCCTCCACCACCAAGGGCACCACCAGCAGGGAGTGGACCTTCCAAAGCTGGGCGTAGCGGGCGATGACGCCGGGGTCGTTTTGGGCGTCGTCGCTCATGAACGCCTTGCGGGTCTTGAACACGCGCACGGACGACGAGCGCGACTCGGTGACGGGGATGCGGTACAGCTGTTCGTCGCCCTCCAGGCCGTAGGCGCCGGGCTGGGTCACCAGCTCGCCGGTGGTCTCGTCCAGGATCAGGAACGCCACCAGGTCGGCCTCCAGGGCGCGCGCCACGATGGCCACGATGGCGCCCAAGGAGGAGATGTCGCGCCCCACCCGCGTGACCATGGCTTGGGCCACGTCGTGAAGGGTTTTGACCTCCTTCGACTTCCGGATCAGGCGGTCGTGGGTCTGGGTCAGTTCCTCCATGGCGGCGGACAGGCCGCCCTGCAGGCGCTCGCGGGTCTCCGACATGCGCGCGATGCCTTCGGCCAGCAGCGCCGCGGAGCGCAGCGCCGCCCCGGCCATGGCCAGATTCTCGCGCGCGTCGGCCAGCGCCGGGCCCGGCTCCGTCTGGGCCGCGATCAGCGCCCCGGCGGCGCCTTCCTCGCCGGTCCAGCCGCGGGCCGACGCGGCGATGAAGCCCAGGCCGGCGAGCGCGCGGGCCAAGGGATCGTTCCCCGCGCCGCCCTGGCGCTCCAGGACCCACTCCGACTCGCCCTCGGCCGCGGCGCGGGCCAGGAAGCCGGCGTCCAGGCGCAGGGCGGGCAGCGGGACGTGGGCCCAGGCCCCGCCGCGGTGGGCCAGCAGCGCCGCGCTGCCGTCGGGACGGCGGGCGACGGCGGCCAGCGCCAAACCGGGATGCAGGCCGCGCAAGGCGTCCAGCGCGCGGCCCGCGGCCTCGGCCACGGCCTGGGCGGGCCGGCGCGCCATGGCCTGCGCGTCCAGAAGACGCCCCGCCAGGCGGCGCGCGGCGTCCAACTCGGCGTCCTTGGCGCGCAGCGCCCGCTCCAGCGGGAGCTGGCGCCGGAACTGGAAGGTCCACCAGGCGGCCGCGGCGGAGATCGCGGCGACCAGCGCCGCCGCCGCCGCGCACGCGCCGGCCGGGTAGCCGTTCATGAGCGGGGCGGCAACGGCGTCAGGTCCAGATGGGCGTTCAGGTAATGGGCGCCGAGCTGGAGTCCCCCGTAGGGAATCCAGGCCATCTCGACGCCCAAGCTTTCCAGGATGCGGCGCACGGCGTGCGCGACCTCCGCGGAGCGCGGCCCCAGCGGGGAATCGGGCGTCGGACCGATGATCAGCGCGCGGCGCACGCCGGCGCGCGCGCACATCTCGCCGATGGTGAACGGCACGCCGAAAGGCACGGCGGGATCGTAGGTCTCCCACAGCGCATGGCGGTACGCCTGCGTGAAGCCGTTTCTGGAGCCGACCTCGTAAAACAGGGACGCGGCGAGGGCGCCCACCCCTTCCTGGCCCGTGGGAGAGATGACGGCCATCGCCGGCGCGTCGGGGCCCGCCGACGGCGGCTTGAAGCCGCCCTCCGGCGGCTTGGGCGCCTCGGCGCCGCCCACCAGAACGGGGTCGTAGATCAGGGCCAGCAGGTTCTGCAGGGAGGCCGGCTGGCCGGCCTGCTCGCGGACCTTCTTGTAGATGATGAGGCGTTTGAGCCACACCGTCATATCCTGGTAGCCCCACTGCGAGAGCTTCTCGTGAAGGGCCGCGACCTCGTCGTTGCCGAAGCCCGAACCGGCCCGGTCCGAGGCCGACGCGATCAGATCGCGCTGGACGGCGGGGCTGGGCATCTTCAGATCCACGGACCAGCCCTTCGCGAACGAGAACTTCAGGGCCTCCTCCAGGGCGCCCAACGATTTGGGCGGGTACAGGGAGGTGATGATGACCTGCAGATGCCGGTCGAAGAACGACTTGAAGACCTTCGCCAGCGCGTCCTTGTTCTGATCGGACACCGCCAGCAAATGGATGTCGTCGATGAGCAGAGCCTTCGAGTTGTTCAGCTTGACGTCGATCTCCGCCATGCTCTTGCGCGCGAGCGCGGCGTTCACCGAACGCGACAGCCGGGTCCCTGAAGTGGAGAGGAGGACGGCGCCGCCCAGGCCTTTCGACAGCGCCCCGCCGATGGCGTGGAGCATGTGCGACTTTCCCGTCCCCGGGACGCCGTAGAGAAAGAGCGGGTTGTACATCGAGCCGGGCGAAGAGATGACGGACGCCGCCGCGGCGTGCGCGAAGCGGTTGTAGGCGCCGACCATCAAGGTCTCCATCGTCCAATCCTGGCGCAGCTCCACTTGGAGCGGTGTCTCGACGGCGGACTCCGGCGGCGCGACCGAGGCGGTCGCGGGCGCCGGCGTCGCGGCCGGAGCGGGTATGGGCGCTGGAGTTGGAACCGGCGCCGGGACGATCGGGACGGACGGAGGCGGAACGGGGTCCGGGATCAGCGACACCAGCGGCGGCTCGACGGCGGCGGGCGCCGGAGGCTTGAGTTCCGGCATCGGCGGCGGAGGAGGCGGCGGCGGGGCCAGTTCCGGCATCGGCGGGGTCGGAACCGGCGGCGTCGGCGCGGGCGGCGCCAAATCGGGCATCGGAGGCGGCGGTGGAGGTGTAGGTGTAGGCGGAGGCGGCGCGGCGGGAACCGGCGCGGGCGTTGGCGCGGGCGCCGGGGCCGGGGCCGCCTCCGGGGCGACCTGGCGCAAATAGGCTTCCATTTTCGCCCGGGAGTCCGGTTTGAGCCGGTGCAGGACCATGCACAGGTTAAAGCCTTCCCCCTGCGTGGGAGACGGGCGCCCCATCAGCGCGCCGAATTTCTTCAGCAGGGACGCCACGTCCACCGGTCCGCCCTGCAGCAACAGGAGATGGCGGTCGGGGTCCTCGGCGCTGGGCGTCGCGCGTATCTCCCAACGCTCCATTACGCCTCGCCCGGCAGAAGCATCATATCCACGATCACGTCGACCGCGGTGGATTTCTTCTGCACGTCTCCGGGAGACACGGCGCGGAACTGCAGCCCGCCGCGCGAGCAGGCCTCCTCCAGCGCGTCCACCTTGGCCGACGGCCAGCCCTCCACCACCGCCAGGACGGCGACGGCCTTCGCCGCGCGCGCCTTCTCGAATATGGCGTTGGGATCGCTGACCCCGTCGACCTCCAGCGACAGCACCTGGCGGAGATACAACGGCTTCTTCGAGATCGTGCGCGCCGCCTGGGACAGGAACGCCGCGAAGGCGGCTCGCGCCTCGGCGCACGCGAAGGTGTGGACGAACGCGACCCGGCGAATCTGATCCTTCGCGGCGCCGGCCGGAATATCCTCCAGGTTCGCGACGGGAGCGGGAGCGGCCGCGGGCGCCGGCGCCGGCGCCGGCGCGGCCTTCGGGGGCTCGACCGGTTGAGGAGCCTCCACGGGCTTCGGCGCGGGGGCCGCAGGCGGAGGCGGCGCGACGCCCATCGGGATTTCCAGAGGCGGCTTGGAATCCGACGCCATCGGCTTGGGCGGATCGACCGGCTTCGGCGTCTCTATTTTTTTGGGAGCCGGCAGGGAGCCGGCGCGCGGCGCCAGCTCGATCTTCAAATCGTCGGCGGGCGCGGGGGCCGGCGGCGGGGGCGCGGGTGGAGGCGGGGGAGGCTTGACGGCCTCGACCGGTTTCGGCGGCTCGACGGCGGCGTCTCCCGAGCCCGCGGACCCGGAGATATCCGATAGGATATCGTCCAGATCCGAAAGGATGCCCTGGATGTCGTCGGGCGGACGCTGCGGGTCGTCGGCCATCGTCACTCGCCGCCGGAACCCAGTCCCTTCAAGCGGAGGGCGACGTCCTCGGGATTGGTCGCCTCTTCCAGGACGGTTTTGTCGTCGATCTTTCCCTCGGCGAACAGGCGCAGCAGATCCTGGTCGAAGGTGTGCATGCCGTAGTACGCGCCGCCCTCCAGGACCTTGCGCAGCTCGGCGGTCTTGCCCTCAAGCAGGTGGCGGCGCACGATGCTGTTGCCGATCATGACCTCGGTGGCCGGAAAGCGGGACTTCCCGTCCTTGGAGAGAACCAAGCGCTGGCCGACCACGCCTTTCAAGCAGTTCGCCAGCTGCTGGCGCACCTGGCCGTGCTGGTGCGCGGGATGCACGTCCACGATGCGGTCCACGGTCTGGGTGGCGTCGAGGGTGTGGATGGTCGAAAGCACCAGATGGCCGGTCTCGGCCGCGGAGATGGCGGCCTGCATGGTCTCCAGGTCGCGCATCTCGCCGATGACGACCACGTCGGGGTCCTGGCGCAGGATGTGTTTCAGCGCGTTGCCGAAGCCGTGCGTGTCCAAACCGACCTCGCGCTGGACGATTGTGGACTTTTGGTCCACATGGAAATACTCGATCGGATCCTCGACGGTGATGATCCGGTATTGATGGTTGGCGTTGAGATGGTTGAGAAAGCTGTTGAGCGTGGTGGTCTTGCCCGCGCCGGTGATCCCGGAGAACAGGATCAACCCGCGGCTTTCCGCGCCCAGCTTCGTCATGGCGTCCGCGGGCAGGTTCAGCTCCTCGAACGTGCGCAGCTTCATGGGCACCACGCGCAAGGTCAGGCCGATGGAGCCCTTTTGCCGGTACACGTTGACGCGGAAGCGGGCCACGCCCTGGAGGCTGTAGGCCAGGTCCAGCTCCATCTCCCTCTCGAACTCCGCCGACTGCTCCTTGGTCATCAACTGCTGGGCCACCGCGGCGACGTCGGCGTCGGTCAGCTTCTGCAGGTTCGTGGCCAGGATCATGGTGCCGCGCACGCGCAGTGCGGGCACGGAATCGGCCTTGAAATGGATGTCCGAGATGTCCTTTTCGGCCATCAACGTCAGAAGATTTTTAATGTCGATCGGCATGGTGCTCGGGGCTCACTCCCGGACGATCTCTATTCCCTGCAGGATCAGGAACTCGAACGCCAACGGACTGACGATCGAATTCTTCGGAATTGTAAGCCGTTTACCCGTGGGCGTCAATCTCTTTTTTATGTCGTGCTCGGACAGGAACGGACGGCCCGGGGGACCCTTGGGCGCCGGGGAAACGGCCGTCGCCGGTCCGGCTTTCGCCAGACCGGCGACCAGCAGATCGATCAAGTCGTCCCGCGTCAACATCGAGCCGGCGCTTAGATCTTCGTCGCGATGCGGTCGAGGTATTTTTCCAGGTCGTCGTGCGGGCGCGGGATCACGTGAACCGCGACCAGCTCTCCCACCTTCTGCGCGGCCGCGGCGGCCGCGTCGCAGGCGGCGCGCACGGCGCCGACCTCGCCCCGGCACAAGGTCGTGACCAGGCCGTTGCCCACCTTCTCGTAGCCCAGCAGGCGGACCTTCGCCGACTTGGCCATCGCGTCCGAGGCTTCGATCATCCCGACGAAGCCCTTCGTCTCGATCATTCCCAGCGCTTCTCGCACTTCAGCCATGCGGCCTCCTTACTCCAATTCCTCGTCGGTCAGTCCGCGATTGTCGTCCGCGCCCGTCTCCAGCACGGCGTTGCAGCGCGTGCAGCGCCGCGGGGTGCTGTAGGTCCGCACGCAGGCGTCGTCCTCGGGCCACCACTCCTCGAAGAACATCTCCACCTTCTTGTGGCACTTGAGGCAGAACTTCTCCAGGCCCGCGCCGCAGCCGGCGCAGAACTTCGGCAGCGGCTCGCCCTCATGGGTGTGCATGATGGCGGCGCAGGCGCCGCACTGCAGGTCGATGGTGATCTTGTACTTGGCCGGCTTCTCTTCCTTTGCCATAGCGTTCAGTATCCCTTGCCCTCGGACTTCGCGTCGGTGACGATGGCCACGCTGGCCGAGGTCCCCAGGCGCGTGGCGCCGGCCGCGATCATGTCCGCGGCGCCTTTCGCGTCGCGGATGCCGCCGGAGGCCTTGACGCCCATCAGCGGTCCCACGGTCTGGCGCATCAGCTTGATGTCCTCGACCGTGGCCCCGCCGCCGCCGAAGCCGGTGGAGGTCTTCACGAAGTCCGCGCCGGCCTTCTTCGACATGGCGCAGGCGCGCACCTTTTCCTCGTTGGACAGCAAGGACGTTTCCAAAATCACCTTGAGAACCTTGCCGCGGGTGGCCTCGCGCACGGCCTTGATGTCGTCGTAGACCATGGCGTCGTTGCCGGACTTCAAGGCGCCGATGTTGATGACCATGTCGATTTCGTCGGCGCCGTTGGCGATGGCGTCGCGCGCCTCGATGGCCTTCACCGTGGGCGTGGTGGAGCCCAGCGGGAAGCCCACGACGGTGCACACCTTCACGCCGGACCCGCGCAGGTACTGGGCGGACAGCGCCACGTAGGACGGGTTCACGCAGACGGACGCGAAGCAGAAGCTCTTCGCCTCCTCGCACAATTTGGCGATCTCGTCCTGGGTGGCGTTGGGCTTGAGCATGGTGTGGTCCACGTAGCGGGCGGTGCTGTTGCCCTTCTTCGTGGGGTTGCACACGGACACGCGCGCGGCGCCGGCGGCCTGGATCACGTGTTCGTCCACGTGCGCGTCCTCGTCGTCGTCGTGCGCGCCGGGCTTGGGCGGCAGGGCCGACAGCGCGCCCTTGGCCGGGACGGCGGGCTTGGCGCCCCAATCCCCGAAGCCGCCGAAAACTTTCCCGGAGCTGCCGATGGAGGTCTTCACCTCGCCCTTGAGCGCCTTCGGTCCCGATTCGCACTCGCACTTGCCGGCCTTCAGAAAACCCTCGGCCGCCAGCGCCTTGACCACTTCCTCGACGACGGTCCGCAACTGAGCTTCAGTCATATTTTTTTACCTTCCCACCCGACGTCACGGAATCCACGATGCCGACGATCACGGTCCGGATCGGCGCCTTGTCGTCGTGCAGCACCGACCGCGCCGAACCGCCCTCGTCCATCACCAGCACGATCGAGCCCGGCCCCGCGCCGGTCCCGTACTCCACGGCCATCTGCGCCTCGCCGGTGCGCTTCTCCGTCAGCGGGTCGATGGCCCGCACCAACAAGAGGCGCTTGTCGCACAGCGAGCAGTGCTTGCGCGTTCCCCAAACGTTGCCGACCACTTCCGCGACGAACATTAGTCCTTCCCCCGGAAATCCTTCACCTGATGACCGTCCACGATGCCCACGATCGCCGCGTCCACCGGCGGCGCGTCCGGGAACGCCACCGCCGCGTCCCGCGACGCCACCCAGAATACTTTCTCCGACGAGCCCGCGCCCACGGCGTCGGCCGCGACGATGGGGTCGCCCAGCGGCGATTCGTCCTCCCACTTCAGCGGCTGAATCAACAGCAACGTTTTCTTGTCCACCGCCGGATCCTGGCGGGAGCAGAACACGCGGCCGATCACGCGGGCCAATTTCATCGGGAGTATTTCCTCTCGATCGCGGCGACCTTGGCCAGGCGGCCTTCGTGCCGGCCGCCCTCGAACGGCGTGCCGAAGAACACCTTCAGAATTTCGGCGTGGATCAGCTCCCCGTGGGATTTCCCGCCGATGCATAAAATATTCGCGTCGTCATGCTGGGCCGCCATGCGCGCGGACACCGAATCGTACGCCGCCACCGCGCGGGCGCCCGGGACCTTGTTCGCGGCCATGCACACCGCGCCGCCGAACCCGTCGATCAGAACGCCCTTCTGATACTCGCCGCGCGCGACCGCCTCGGCCACCAACTGGGCCACGTCGGGATAATCCACGGCTTCCGGGGAATGGCAGCCGAAGTCGGCGACGTCGTGGCCGAGCGCCTGGATGGTCTTCTTGATGAAGGCCTTCGCGGCGAAGCCGCCGTGATCGCTGCCGACGACGACTTTCATTATTTGCCCACCGCCGAAAGAAGCTGGGCGTCGGCGTTCGGGATCACCGTCTGGCCGACCAGCAGTTCCTTTTTGATGGCCGAGATGCCGGCCGCCACCGCCGTGCGCACGTCGCCGACCGAGCCGGTCATGGTGACCAGGCCCTTGCCGCCGGGCACCGCGGTGCGCGTCTCGATCAGGCGCACGCCGGCGGCCTTGGCCGCGGCGTCCGCGGCCAGAACCGCGGAGATCGCTTCCTTCGTCTCGATCACGCCCACGGCCTCCAGCTTCTCGACCGGCACGCGCTTGTCCAAGGTGTCGAGCACCTGCTGGTGCACGTTGCGGATCAGGACCTCGTCGACGAGACTTTTGTCCAATATCGCGCGTCCGGCGCGAAGCGACGACTCCACCTCGCCGACGGGGCCGGTGATCAGGATGGCGTACTTGCCGCGCGCCAGGAAGGAGGTCTTGGCCAGCTTCACCGAGGCCATCTTGACCATGGCGTCCGCGGCCTCGATGCCCTTCGAGATCGAGGACGTTTCCAGAAATCCGACGGCGAGGTTGGCGAGCATGTTCTCTATCCTCTCTGATGAGTCTCTGTCAAGATTCCCGGCGTTCGCGGATCCAGGACAAGACCGTCTCGGCGTTCTTGTTCGGCGGGAACACGGGATAAAAGACCTTCACGATCCGTCCTTGGTCCAGAACCAGCGCGATCCTCTTGATGAGCCGCAGGCCGCGGTACTCGAACGTGGGCAAGTTCAGCGCCGCCGTCATCGCCCATTCCGCGTCGCTCAGCACCTCGAACGGGATGTGATTGCGCACGACGAATTCGGACTGATACTCGGTCGTCTGCGAACTCGCGCCGAACACCTGGAAGCCGAGCCGGCGGAACTCGTCGAAAAGGTCCCGGAAGCCGCACGACTGCGGCGTACAGCCCCGCGCGCCCGGAATCAGGTCCCAATCGGGAGGAGCCGGCTGAGCCGGCTCTCCCGTCCGCGGGTACACGAACACCACCGTCGGCCGTCCGGCCTCTTCTTTCAAGTCGACCCAACGGTCCGCCGTCGTCCGGAGCCTCAGGCTGGGAACGCGCATATCCTGAAGATGGTCGCAGGCGCCGTCGTCGGCGGGAACAGGCAGTCCGGGCGGCAGCGTCGTCAAATCACGCATCGGGAAGCACCTCCAATAAATCCGAAATCATGCGATGCGGAACGATCCCACGATGGCGCAGTGCAGCGGGCGCGCGAAATGGCTGGCCTTGGTCAGACCGTCGCCGGTCGGCGTGCCGATGGACATGGTCGCGTAGCCTTCGCCCAGGCCCAGGCCGAACAGCGTCGGTCCGTTCTTGACGAAGATCGAGCACTGCATGGCGCGCGCCATCTTCGTGAGGTTCACCACGTTGGTGGAGTGCATGGCCGCGGTGTGGCGGTGGCCGCCCTCCGCCGCCTGGGCCAGTTCGATGGCCGCGTCCACGTCGCGCGAAACGGTGACGGGCAAGAAAGGCATCAGTTGCTCGGTCCAGACGAGCGTATGATCGTTCGGAACCACGCCCCACAGCAGGCGCGCGCCCTCGGGAAGGGTCAGGCCGATGCCTTTGGCGATGATGGACGCGTCCTTGCCCACGTAGTCGCGGTTGAGGACGGGGTCCTTGCAGCCCTTGCCGCCTTCCTTGATGACCAGCTTCGTCAGCTGCTCCATCTGCGCGGCGTTCAACTCGAACGCGCGCGCATCGGCGCGCATCGCCGCCAGAAAGCGGTCCTTCGCGGCTTCCACCACGATCACTTCCTTCTCCGCCGTGCACAGGACGTTGTTGTCGAACGACGCGCCGAAGATCACGTCCTGCGCGCACTTGGGAAAGAGCGCGGTCTCGTCCACCACCACGGGCGGGTTGCCCGGGCCGGCGGCGATGGTCTTGCAGGTCTTGCCCACCGTCATGGCCACCTTCACGATGGCCGGACCGCCGGTGACAAGGTTCACGCGCGTGTCGGGATGGGCCAGAAGATTTTTGGTGTTCTCCTGCGACGGCTTGTCGTACGTCGTGATCAAGGACTTCGGCGCGCCGGCCGCGACGGCGGCGGCGGAGAGCACGCGCATGGTCTCCAGACAGGTCTTGAACGACGCCGGATGCGGCGCGAACACGACGGAATTTCCCGCGGCCAAAATGGAGATTCCATTGTTGATGATGGTGGCGGCCGGGTTCGTGGACGGCGTGATGGCGGCCACCACCCCGTACGGCGCGTACTCGACCAGGGTCATCCCCTTGTCGCCGGTGTACGCGCGGCTGACCAGATCCTCCACGCCCGGCGTGCGGATCGCGCACACCAGATTCTTCTGGACCTTATCCTCCCACCGGCCCATGCCCGTTTCCACGCGGGCCATCTTCGCCAGACGCTCGGCATTGGCCACGGCCGCCTTGCGCATCGCCCGGATCACGTCGCGGCGGACCTCAAGGCCCAGATCCTGAAACGCGGTCTGCGCCGACCGCGCGGCCTGGACCGCTCCGTCGACGGAGGAGAAGAGGACCTCGTCCGAGGATGACGACGCGCGCGGCGCCGACGGCGCGGACGGCGCCGTCAGCACGGAGCCGAAATCCTCTTTCTCCAACCGCTTGAGGACTTCCGAGACGATCCGGGCGATCTCCTCGCTTTGCATGGTTTACCTGTTGGCGTTGGCGTCCGTTGATTTCTTGAAGGCGGTCTTGCCGGACTGCTCGACGGTGTCCACGATCGCGAAGATCACGGCGTCCAC
>JAGWMT010000015.1 GCA_028871595.1 Elusimicrobiota bacterium | reverse complement strand
GGCAAGGTCATCTGCGCGCTGGGCGACACCGTGGGCGTCATCGCCCGCGTCTGGCAGCAGAAGTTCCCCGAGGATTTCAAGAAGCGGGTGCCCAATGGCTAAGCGAGTCAAGTTCAAACTGAACGGCAAGGAGCTGGAGGCCGACGAGGGCCGGCTGGTCATCGACGCCGCCAAGGACGCGGGCGTCGAGATCCCGCATTACTGCTATCACCCCGCCTTGGGCAATCCCGGCAATTGCCGGATGTGCATCGTCGAAGTCGCCGGCGCGCCCAAGCCCCAGGTGTCCTGCCGCACCGGCGTGCGCGAGGGCATGGACGTGAAGTCCGACTCCGAGGCCGCCAAGCGCGCCCAGGCGTCCGCGCTCGAGCTCCATCTCGTCAATCACCCGCTCGACTGCCCGGTCTGCGACCAGAGCGGGGAGTGCGGTCTGCAGGACTATTACATGAAGGTGGGGCAGTACCAGAGCCAGGTCCGCGAAAACAAGCAGCACAAGGACAAGCGCATCGCCGCGGGCCCCCACGTCATGCTGGACCAGGAGCGCTGCATCCTGTGCACGCGCTGCACCCGCTTCGTGGACGACGTCACCAAGACCCACGAGCTGGGCATCTTCCGCCGCGGCCACACCGAGCGCATCGAGCTGACCCCCGGCAAGGTCCTGGACAACGATTATTCCGGGAACGTGGTGGACATCTGCCCCGTCGGCGCGCTCACCGACCGCGACTTCCGCTACAAGGTCCGGGTCTGGTATCTGGACAAGACCGACTCCGTCTGCCCCGGGTGCTCGCGCGGCTGCAACATCTCCGTGCACACCAACACCGCCCGGCCCTGGCACAACGACGGCAAGCGCGTGGCGCGCCTCAAGCCCCGCGTCAACCCGGACGTCAACGGCCACTGGATGTGCGACGACGGCCGCTACGGCTTCGGCTCGTTGGACAAGGACCGCCTGGGGCGCGTCCTGCGCATGAAGCCGGAGAAACGCGATATCTCGTGGGACGTCGCCGCGGAGGAGATCTCCGCCAAGTTAAAGGACGGCGGCGTGGCCTTCGTGGCCTCGGGCATGCTGTCCAACGAGGACTGGGCCGCGGCCAAGAGGGCGTTCTCCGGCGCGAAGTTCTATTTCACGGCCGAGCCCGACCAGGTGGGCGACGAGGACAAGCTTCTCAAAAAGAAGGAGAAGGTGCCGAATCTGAGCGGGACCGACTTGAAGAGCGGCACGTTCGACGAATTGGCCAAGGACCTGGAGGCCGGGAAGGTCCGGACGCTCTATATCGTGGAACGCGACCTGGGCAGGATCTGGGGCGAGGACCGCGCCAAGGCCTTGATGGCGAAGGCGGGCACCGTCGTGTTCCAGGGGCCGAACAAGCTCGCCATCAGCGAGTTCGCCCACTACCGTCTGCCGGCGACCGCCTACGTCGAGGAAACGGGGCACTTCACGAATTTCGAGGGGAAGGTCCAGAAGTACGAGAAGGCGCTGGATCCCATCGGCGACGCGCGGCCCGACCACGAGATCTTCGCCTTGCTCGGGGTGCTCGCGTGACCCCCGCCGACCTGATCTGGACGACCGTCAAGGTCCTGGCCGCCATCCTGGCCTTCGGACTCAACATCGCGGGCTTCCTGGGCTGGGTGGAGCGCAAGCAAAGCGCGGTGATGCAGGACCGCATCGGCGCCAACCGCGCCGACATCTTCGGGATCACCATTTGGGGGCTGTTCCATCCCATCGCGGACGCGCTCAAGATGCTCACCAAGGAGGACTTCCAGGCCGAGGGCGTGCATAAGCCGCTGCACGGCCTGGCCCCGATGATTTCGCTCGGCTGCGGCATGTTCTGCCTGGCGGCTTTGCCCTTCGGCGGCACCATCATGGCCTTCGGCCGCGCCTGGAGCCTGCAGCCCATCGAAAGCGCGGTGGGCCTGCCTTTGGTGCTGGGCGTGCTGGCCTTCGGCGTGCACGGCATCGTGATGGCCGGCTTCGCCTCGGGCTCCAATTACGGCCTCCTGGGCGGCCTGCGCGGCGCCTCGCAGATGGTGGCCTACGAGGTGTGCCTGGCCTCGTCCTTGGCCGGGGCCATGTTCCTGTACGGGACCTTGGACCTCCAGCAGGCCGTGCTCTGGCAGACCCGGCACGTCTGGGGCATCGTCGTCCAGCCCCTGGCCTTCATCCTGTTCCTGACCGCCGGCGCCGCCATCACCAAGCGCACGCCGTTCGACCTGCCCGAGGGCGAGAGCGAGATCGTGGGCTACCACGTCGAGTACTCGGGCATGAAGTTCGGCATGTTCCTGATGACCGACTTCTTCGAGTCCATCGTGGTCTGCGGCCTGATCACCACCTTGTTCCTGGGCGGCTGGGCCATCCCGTTCCTGGACCTGCCGTCCATGGGCCTGCTGGGCGGCGCGTTGATGCTGGCCAGCTTCACCTTCAAGGTTCTGGCGCTTTTGTTCCTGCTCATGCAGCTGCGCTGGACCTTGCCGCGCTTCCGCTTCGACCAGCTTCTCGACCTGGGCTGGAAGAACCTGCTGCCGCTGTCCTTGGTCAATTTCCTGGTCACCGTTTGGGGGGTGTACCTGTGGCGATGACGGTCAAAGTCGTCGAGCGTCCGAAGCACACCTTCGCGACCCGGATTTATCTGGTCGAAGTCTGGCGCGGCCTGGCGGTGACGTTCCGCCATTTCTTCGTCAACATGTACCGCCACGTCCTGCGCCTGCCCGGCGCGTCCGTGACCATCCAGTACCCCGAGGACCCCGCCGTCCTGGGCAAGCGCGCCCGCACGCGCCACCGCCTTCTTAAGCGCGACGACGGCGCCCCGCGCTGCACCGCCTGCCTGCTGTGCGAGACCATCTGCCCGGCCAAGTGCATCCGCATCACCGCCGAGAACGCCCCCGACGTGATCGTCGAGAAGCGCGCGAAGACCTTCGACATCGACCTGGGCATGTGCATCTTCTGCGGCTACTGCGTGGAGGCCTGCCCCGTGGACGCCATCCACATGGACGCCAACGACGTGGCGATCTCGTCCTACTCCCGCCAAGGGATGATCTGGAACATGAAGGACATGCTGGGCGAATGATCGCTCTCGCTTTGGCCGCCGCCATGACCATGCCCCCTTGCCCGTCCGCCGGCGAAACCGCCCTGGACTGTCCCTGGGCCGCCGCCGGCCGCGCCGCCGCCGCCGCCCCGGACGCGCGCGCCGCCTTGAAGGTCCTCATGGCCGAGGCGCCCGCGGTGGCCGCGGAGTTCACGAAGGATTCCAAGGACAAGGCCCTCATGGCGCTGTGGGGCAAAAGCGTGAACTTCGACGAGCACGCCAAGGCCGTGATCATCGCGCCCCGGATCCTGGAGGCCATCGGCGTCAAGAACCATCACGCCGGCCTGACCCACACCTACGGCTACCTGTTCAGCACCTTGATGACCCCGTACGGCTTCAAGCGCGCGCGCTGGGTCAGCGGCGAGATCGAGCGCGGCCTGGGCCTGCCGGCCGGCGTCTTCTCGCCCGCTCCCGCGACGGGGACCTTGCTGTCGAACCTGACCGCCTTCGCGGGGCGCATCGCCTTCCGCGACGACCCGCGCGAATTGGCCCGGGCCCGGAAGTTCGGGGCCTTCGACGTCTCCGCCTGCAAGGTGAGACGCCTGACCGAGACCGTCGGCCGCGCCGCCATCCGCACCGACCTGGTGGCCTATACCCACGGCGACGGCTACCTGCTGATTTATTCCTGGCGCGACCTGAAGGCCAAGCGCTCCTACCTGATCACCGCCTTCCCCGTGGCCGCCGGCTTCGCGGGGACCGTGTTCGACCCCAAGAGCCTGGGCGCGGGAAAAACCATCGTCTCGCGCTACAACGGCGACATCCCCGGAGTGACCGGCGTCGCCGGCCTCACCGGCACGCGCGTCGCCGACTAGCCGAAGCTCCGCCGGACGGGGGCCCGCGCCGAAAAGCGCTCTTTCCCGTTTCATACGCTCCAGCGTATCAATGGAACTTTTTGATACGCCCAGCCGTATGGATGGGAGAATGGACGATTTTGAATACACTCCGCCGGAGTCTTTGTCGATTCTGCTCGCGGGTCGCCACGCCGCGAGGAAGCATCGCGGGCTGGACCCGGACCGTCTGATCCGCTGTCTGCGGAAAGGCGCCAAGCTCTCCCAGCGCGAGGTCGCTCGGCGGGCGGGACTGCGCCAGGCGCGGCTCTCGGAGATCGAGCGCGGTCTGGCGCCGGCGCGTTGGCCCCCTGGCCAGGACCGGGAAGTTCCGCTATACTGAGCCGCCATGTTCGGCGGATTGAAGCCCATCGCGGTACCCGACGTCCTCGACATGATCCTGGTCGGGTGCCTGGTCTACGGCCTGCTGCTGTGGTTCAAGCGCACGCGGGCGGCGTTCGTGGCGCTGGGGCTGCTCCTGCTGGCGGTGGTGTACACGATCGCCTTCCTGGCGGGGATGTACATGACGGTGCGCATCTTCCAGGGCTTCTTCGCGGTGTTCATCGTGGCGGTGATCGTGATCTTCCAGGAGGAGATCCGGTCGGTGTTCGAGCGCATCGCGGTGTGGAGCCTGACGGGCGGGGTGCTCAAATCCGCGCCCACGCACCGGCAGGTGGAGATCCTGGTGCGGTCGCTGGGCGACCTGGCGCGCGACCACATCGGCGCGCTGGTGGTCCTGCGCGGCCTGGACCCGCTCGACCGGCACGTCTCCGGCGGCTGGGACCTCAACGGGGACATGTCCGAGGCGCTGATCAAGAGCATCTTCGACTCCCATTCGCTGGGCCACGACGGGGCGTTCATCGTGGAGGAGGGCCGCGTCTCGCGCTTCGGCGTGCAGCTGCCGCTGTCCAAGGACTTCTCCAAGATCACGAACCTGGGCACGCGCCATTCCGCGGCGCTGGGCCTGGCGGAGCGCACCGACGCGCTGTGCCTGGCGGTCAGCGAGGAGCACGGCACGATCTCCATCGCGCAGCGCGGCGAGCTGGTCGTCGTCAAGGACCTGGAAGACCTTCACGACGCGATCGAGATCTTCCTCAACCGGATGATGCCCGACGACACCCGGGGCGCCGTCACGCGCTTTTTCACGGAGAACTGGCGCGAGAAGCTGATCGCCGCGGCGGTCTCGGTCCTGCTTTGGATCTTCTTCGTGGGCATCGGGGGCGCGCGGTGAAGCCGGGCTTCCACGCGCGGCGCCTGCTCAAGTTCCTGGAGGAGAAGGGCCGCGGCCTGTCGCCGCTGACCATCCTGACGCACGACCATCCCGACCCCGACGCGCTGGCCAGCGCCTGGGCGCTGGAGCTCCTGGCGCGCTCGATCGGCAAGGTGCGCTGCCGCATCGTGTACGGGGGGATCATCGGCCGGGCGGAGAACCGGATGATGGCCGAGCGCCTGCGCGTGCCCGCGCACTCCCTGCGCAAGGGGGAACTGGCCGGCGTCCCGCACCTGGCCTTGGTGGACACGCAGCCCCCGTTCAAGAACAACCGCTGCCCGCCGCGGCGCATCCCGGACCTGATCATCGACCACCACCCGCGCCACGCCGACACGCAGGCCGACATGCTCCTCATCGACGAGGAGGTCGGCGCGACGACCACGATCTTGGTGGAGGCCCTGATGGCCGCGGGGCTGCGCGTGCCCGGTCATCTGGCCACGGGCATCGTGTACGGGATCGGCTCGGAGACGCAGAACCTGGGCCGCGAGGCGACGCCGCGCGACATGAACGCCTACCAGCATTTCTGGCCGAAGGCGCACATGAAGACGCTGTGGCGCATCTCCTACCCGCAGCGTTCGGAGGCCTTCTTCGAGACCTTGGCCCGGGGCGTGCGCGAGGCGTTCATCGCCGGCCGCGTGGTCGGCGTCCATCTGGGCGAGGTCAACACGCCCGACCGGGTCGCGCAGATCGCGGACTTTCTGCTCACGCTGGAGAAGATGCGCTGGTCGGTGGTCACCGCGCGCTACCAGGGACGGCTGCACGTCTCCCTTCGCTCCAACGATCCGGGCGCCGGCGCCGGCCGCCTCCTCAAGCGCCTGCTGCGCGGGGGCAACCGCGGCGGCGGCCACGCGATGATCGCCGGCGGGTCGTTGGAACTGGAGGCCGCGGCCGACGAGACGGCCTGGCGCGGGGCCGAGGACCGGCTGGTTTCGGATTTCCTGACCAGCCAGGACCTGGACCCGCTGCAGCGCCGCTGGCCCTTCCGCGGCTGACGCGTCAGCGCCAGCCCAGGACCGCGTAGCCCTTCTCGGCCAGGCAGCGGTCGGTGTAGGCGCGCACGACGCCGTCGGGCGTGTTCGCGTCGGCGACGCCCTGAATGGCCCCGCTGGCGCCGCCGACGGCCGCGCCGGACTCGAGCGCGCCCTTGAAATCCCCGGTGATCGCGCCCACGATGGCACCCAGGGCGGCGCCGCCGGCGGCGCCCCAGGCGGTTTTCCGGGCGACGGGCTTGACCGGGTTCTCCTTCAGGTAGTCCTTGGCCTTGGCCAGGCACTCGTCGGTGTCCTTCTTGGCCTGCTCCTCGCCCACCGACGGGTAGCGCTCGTTCGGATAGAACTTGGGCCGGGGCGCGGCGCAGGCGGCCGTCAGCAATCCGGCGAGCGACAGGAGGAATGCGCGCTTCATACGGAAAGGATACCCCGCCGGGGCGCGTTCGTCCAGGCCGTTGTGCCCAGTCCGCGCTTCACCCAAGGACCCTAGGAGCTTTCCGTCAAACGCGGTAAAGTCTCCGCATGCTCCGAGCGCTCCTGGCCGCCGTTCTCGTTTTCGTCGCGCCCGGCCTCGTTCCCTATGAGGCGGCCGCGCAGGTGGTGCGGACCCCCGTCGCTCCGTTGCCGGGCGCGGTGCGCCTGGAGTTCGGGGCTCCGGCGCCGTCCTTCACGCCGTCCCTGCCGTCGGCGCCCGCGCTGGCGCCGTCGCTGACGCCGACCGCCGCGCTCTCCGCCGCGCCCGTCGCCGCCGCCGCCGTTCCGTTGGCGCCCGCCCTCGTCGCGCTCCCGGCTCATCTTCCCGCCGCCCGCCGCGACGACGTCGGTTCCCAGGTCTCCGAAGGCCGCCGCGTGTTCGACGAAGCGTTGGTCCGGCCTTCCGGCGCGGACGCCCTGCCCGTTTTCGCCGCTCCGTCCGACGGTCCCGAGCGCGGCCCGGACCTCAAGCCCTCCGCGCCGGCGAAGATTCCGCGTCCGTTATGGGGATTGTTCTGGGGTCATGACGTCGCCACGGTGATGGGGATCAACTTCCACATTCTCAGCCAGCCTTTCCTGGTGCAAAACACCTTGGGCATGGGCACCGCGACCATGGGCTTCGTGCGCAACATCCACATGGGCGCGATGGCCATCGTCAATTTCCTGCCCATCGGCTACCTGATCGACAAGACCGACTTCCGCGTCGTGTCCATCACGACGGCCGCCGTGCGCGCCCTGCTGATGGGCGCCATCCCGGTGCTGTGGATGGCGGGAGGCCTTCATTTCACCGTGCTGGCCGCGATCGTGGCCTTCAATCCCCTGTTCCAGAGCACCATGATCGTGGCCGAGGGCGCGGCGTTCAAGACCATCCTGGGCAAGGACGAGAAGCTCAACAAGGACGCGACCGCGACGTTCAGCAAGTGGGACTCGGTGGCGGGCATGGCCATGCCGCTGATCGCGGGCTGGGCCGTCGGGGCGCTGGTGGCGGGCTTCGGCCTGGGCGGCTACGCGATGGCGTACGGGTTGTACGCGGGGCTTCTGCTCGTCTCCATCCCGATCTACTGGTTCACCCTCCGCGACCCGCGCTTCCCGGAGCGCCTGCCGGCGGGCCGGGCGGCGGCGCAGGGCGTCAAGTTCCTGGGCGCGCTCCTCTACAGCATGGTCTATCCGCTCTGGGCGCTCCTGAAGTCCCTTCGGCACATCCGATCCCTGCCCGCCGCCCTGCGCGCCGCGCGGGCGGGGGCCGGCGGGGGACTGGCCGGCCTCGCCGACGTCCTGGACCGCTACAAGCCCATGGAGGGCCTGGCCTATATCCTGCGCAACAAGACGCTGCGGATTCTGACCGCGGTCATGGCCCTCGAGGTCCTGCTCAGCGACGCGCTCCCGTTCGTCATTCTGCCCAACCTGATCACCGAGGCGCTGGGGACGGCGCCGGCGTGGATGCCGACGGCGTTCGCGTCGGCCGGGGGCCTGATGGGCCTGCTCTTCTCCATCGAGTACCTGGGACGCTTCATTCCGTCCCTGCGGCTGGAGGGGGAAAAGGGCGACGCCCTCATCGAGCGGGTCGGCCACGGGGCCTTCTACCGGCGCGCGGCCGTCGCGTCGCTGCTGTTCTGGGCTTTATTGGCGCCGTTGTTCCTCACCACGGGGATGTTCTGGGTGAACCTGGCCATCGTCGCGGGCGTGATGTTCGGCGTGCAGTACTTCAACACGCCGGTGGGCATCGTGCTGGCGCCGGTGAAGCGCGCGCAGATGGACGACGACAAGCTGGCGCGCATCGAGAGCGCGGTGTTCATGGTGGACGTGGCCTTCGAGTCCATCGGGGCCCTGTGCATCGGCCTGCTGATGGACTTCGCGGGGCTGAAGGTCGCGCTGATCGCGACCGCCGCGTTCCTGTCGCTCACCGGAATCCTGCAGTATAAGGTTCCGTCGTGGATTTTCCCCGACGGCAACCGTCCCGAAAAGAAACCCTAAAAAATAACCGCCGGAACCGGCAAATAGCTGTTGACAAATATCAGCTTAGCTGATAAAACCTGTCACATGATCGCCAAAGACCTGATGCCGTGGCTGTTCGTCAACCGCAAGGCGCAGTGGCGTCCGTTCGCCAAGGTGCGCTGCGAGGGCGGCCGGTGCCGCTGGACGACGGGGACGCGCGGGGAGGAAAAGAAGAAGGCCCCGGATCCCAAGGGATCCCGGGCCCTCTCTTTCGCGCTCGGTTCTTAGTTCTTAGGCGGCGACGGCGGACGCGCCCCGGCGCTTCTTGACCTCTTCGATGACCAGGGGGAGGAGCTCGGCGTATTCGGCCTGCACGGAGACGTTGGCCATCTGCATCAACGGGCAGTCCTTGTCCGTGTTGACGGCCACGATGGTGCCCGACGAGGACATGCCGGCCAGGTGCTGGATCTGTCCCGAGATGGCGACCGCGATGTACAGCTTCGGCCGCACGCTGCGCCCGGTCAGTCCGACCTGGTATTTATAGGGAATCCAGCCCGCGTCCACGGCCGCGCGGCTGGCGCCGACGGCGGCGCCCAGCAGGTGCGCCAGCTCGAACACGGGTTTGAAGCCCTCGGCGCTGCCCAGGCCGCGGCCGCCGGAGACGATGCGTTCCGCCGCGCCCATGTCGATCTCGTTGGAGGTCTCGGGCAGGAAGGAGACGAACGCCGTCTTCGGCGCGCCGGGGTCGAACGCGACGGGAACGATCTCGGCCTTGGCCGCGCCGGGCTCGGCGCGGGGGAAGGACATCGGGGCCAAGGTCAGCACGGCGACCGGCGTCTTGAACTCGACCTCGGCGACCAGGTTGCCGGAGTAGTACGGGCGCAAGACCTTGCCGTCGGGCAGGATCTCGGACACGTCGGCGGCCAGGCCGGCCTTGAGGAGGACGGCCAGGCGCGCGGACAGCGCGCGGCCGGCCACGTTGGACGCGAGCAGGACCTTGCCGAAGCCTTCCGTCCGCGCGACCTGCGCGGCGGCCTTCGCGTGCGTCTCCTCGGTGAAGCCCGCCAGCGCGGCGTGCTCCACGGAATAGACCTTGTCCACGCCGCGGGCGGCCAGCTCGGCGGCCGGCGCTCCGGCCTTGTCCGAGAGGACGACCGCGGCGAGCGGCTCCTTCAGCGCGTCGGCGAGCCTGCGGCCCGCGGTGACCAGCTCGTAGGTCGCGGGCGGCAGGGCCCCGCGCTGGGCGACGGCGACGACGAGAATTCCTTTGTTGGCCATATTAGATGAGCTTCCTTTCGAACAGGATGTCGACCAGCTTCTTCGCCTTCTCGGCCGCGGTCGCGCCTTCGATCTTCACGCCGGCGGGACGCGCGGGCGGCACGGAGGCCTTCACCACCGCGGTGCCGGAGCCGGCCGCGCCGACGGCGGCGGGCGCCAGTCCCAGTTCCGCGGCGGTCCACTTGGGGAACACGGCTTTTTTCGCCGCCATCTTGCCCTTCAGCGAGGGCAGGCGCGGCTCGTTGAGCTCCTTGACGGTGGAGACGCAGGCGGGCAAAGTCAGCTTGATCACGTCGGTGCCGTCCTCCATGGAGCGGTGGACGGTCGCCGAGGCGTCGTCGACGGCCTCGATCTTCTTGACGGCCGTGGCGCCGGCCCAGTCCAGCCAGGCGGCGGTCTGCGCGCCGACCACGCCCGCGCCCACGTCGCTGGTGTTCTTGCCGAACAGGACCAGGGACACCGGCTTCTCGGCGTGGAGCTTCTTGATCGCGGCCGACAGGGCCAGGCTGGTGGCGTAGGAGTCGCCGCCCTCGAACTCGGGGCCGGTGACCAGGACGCCGGCGTCGCAGCCGCGGGCGATGGCCTCGCGCAGGACCTCGGCCGCGGCGTCGCCGCCGACCGTGAGCACGGTGGCCGTCGAGCCGGGGACGCGCTCCTTGAGGCGCACGGCCTCCTCGACGGCGTACTCGTCGTACGGATTGATGGCGACGGGGACGCCGGCGGTCTTCGGGAGGCCGGTGGCGGCGTCGACGCCGACGTTGACGGTGCTGGGGGTGCTCTTCACGCAGACGACGATATGGAGTGCCATAGTGACCTCATGATAGCAAAAGGCCATAAAAAAGCCGACCCGCGAGGGCCGGCTTTTTCAACAAAAGGCAAATGGTGGTAGGGACAGGATTCGAACCTGTGTAGGCTATTGCCGCCGGTTTTACAGACCGGTGCTTTTGACCGCTCAGCCACCCTACCAGTACGACAAAACGATTGTTTTTAAAGAATTTCTCGACGTTCCGATTTTTCGGCTATCCGAACTGCACGGATTTTTTGTCGAGATATGTGTCGAGATGAATCGAAAACGGCGAACGAATGGTGCGAATCGAGGGCTATTATGCCAGTTTAAGGCACTTGCCGCAAGTTTAACGATTGCCGCCAGTGCATGAGACCGGCGGCAATTGTCCCGGCGTCACTCCCGAGCATTCTCCCGCCGACTGTCCGACGTCTCCCCCGTGAGTCTCGGCCAAATTGATTGCGGGGTTCAGGCGGGGCGTTTATACGGCAACCGCAAAGCGCGCGCCGGGAATCCAAAGGCTATTGGCTTTGAGCCAAGATTCTAATGGAGCGTAATGAAATCGCTTCGCATAAGCAGAGAGCTTGGCTTTGTCGAGCTCCCACGTGCGCCCTCGTTTATGAGGCAGTTGGAGGGGGGAGCGGGGCGTTAGCGCTAGATAGATCAGATCAAGGAATGCCTTTTCACGATCTGCCACGGGATAGTGTCCAAGTCCTGTTTGGCGGATCTCGAATCCCCATATAAGGTGTTCTGGTAGATGGTGGAATCTAAAATCGCCAATTGCTGTGGAATACTGCCTGGGCATTGTGGAAGTTACGCCATAGATGACATGGGGGATCTCTTGAACTACGCCGTAATCGGCGAGTGCGCTGTGAAGAGAAACATAGGCCGGCCATGGAGCTCGAAGGAAAGGGACGGCCTCGTACGGGTTTAGGTCGGCGACTAGTTTGTTCACCCATACCCCACGCTTGATCCTAACGATGATATTCTGAGAGGCCAGACGTAGGAGATGCTGCGTGGCAGTCACGTCTGTCAGGCCGCTCAGCGTAATGATATCTGCTGTCGTGAATACTCGAAGATTATTTCTCCGAAGGATGCCGATAATTTCGGTGGCAGTCATTTCATCATCCCAATCAGCATCGTGGACACTTCATCCTTCTCTTTATCGAACGTTGCCGAATCTTGATAGAGATTCATTAGGTCCGCGGGAAGATAGGGCATGACTTGTTCTTGGAAGGCTTCAAAAGTGAAGGACGAGATCTTCTCGGCAGCTGCCTCCGGCATTGTTGGCTCGAGCAGGGGGCTGACATCTTCGGGCTTGCTGCCTATCGTGTAGAACAGGTGGTGTAGGTCGAATAAATCGCGCAATGCATTCCTTCCATCGGCCGCAAGGGCAGCAATCTTTTGCGCGGACATGCGAGTGGCATCGTAATACTGAGCCGCAAAGGTCGTGGCTTTATATTGCCTAAGTAGATTCGAGTCGGGGACGCCTTTGGAGAATGGAATCTCTTCTTGTCGGCGACTAAATTCGACTTTCGTGCGCAGCTCGTCGTTCCCACTCATTTGGAGCAGAACTTTCCAGCGTTGCGTTGTCTCAGTCTGTTTGGGTTTCGTTGCTTTTATCGCTGTGATTCCGAAGGGCATTAATGTGGCAAGCATTGCCCCGCCTTCGATGACTGAATCGACAGCGTTTCTTAGAGTCGCAACGGGCACTTGCGAAACGATGTCCAAGTCCATGTCTTCAGATAGACGGGGGGAAAGATGAAAGAAGCGTAGGCAGATTCCGCCCTTTACCGCGTATGAGCGACCGGAAAGACGCGTGCCTAGCTGGCGCAGAAGCGCCAAATGAAAGAGTTCCCGAAGCTCGAAGGATTTCGTTGCCATAGGTGGCGCATCACGGTCTTAAAAGCGCCTGCTAAGTATATAACAGCTAACTAGTATATATGTCAAGTACCTAATATTTGACTCAAAAGAGACTTTTTCTCTCTTGCGCTAAACAATGAATGGTTGGTCCGCTGTCGGAGTTTTCTGTACGAAGCATAGGGCTGTCTCAACTGACGACCAACAAAAAACCGCAAACTCGAACAAAATGGAGTTTGCGGTAATGAACGACTTCTCGACGAGAAATCGGTCTTAGCGACGAGATCTCAACTTCTGGTGGTGGCTGCCGCCAATTTTACAGACCGGTGCTTTTGACCGCTCAGCCACCCTACCGTCCAACGACGACAGGCCGTTATGCCAGTTTCAGGGGACCTTGCGGCAAGGTTGCTGCTGCCGCCGCGCGGCGCGGACTCTCCGGTTTCGTGGGCCGGTCTCACGCCATGGTGCAGTTCTGGGTTGAGCGCGCAAAGGAGCGGAGTCACTTGCTCCGACCATTGGTTCCATGAGATAGCGCGCCGGTTGAACGACTCGTTCAAAGCGGCGACCCGCTGCAGCAGCTTCAAGCGTCGTTCTTCATTCGTTGGGTTCACGACCGGAGTATAAGACGAGTTGGCGTTTCCCGCAAGCCTGCGAACCTTCCGGAGGCGACGCCGGATGCGATCGCGACGGCCGGAATCCATCCGATTCCTGCAAAGGTCAAATAATTCTCGCCTGGAAAATCAGGGCTCCCGCGCGTGCGCTGTTAAATCGCCACGGACGGCGGCGGTTCTCAGGCGGATCGGCGACAGCTCTCTTTCCGACGCGCGAAGAGAAGATGCGGAATTTTGTGAGTCGGGCGTAATTCCGCGTTGGAACGCGATTTATTTCCGAGTCAACGCAGTATGATTAAAAAATAGTCCTATAATAATTATAGTATTGTAAAAATAGGCCTCTTCTGTTATATTGGAGTTAGATTATAGGCCTCCAAGCCATTCTGAGGCTCATAAGAGTGAAAAATGACACCCTTATCAGAACTCATCTTTGGGACATCAGAAAATAAGGAGGCCAAGCGCCTGCGCCGCTTATTGCGGGCAGGACAGGCTCGAAAGATTGCGCCACGCCTCTACACAACCAATCTGACGGATCTGCCCGAAAAGATCGTCCGGGATAACTACCACGAGATTCTTGGGAGGCTTTTTCCCAAGGCAGTCATCAGTCATCGGACCGCGCTGGAAGGAAAGCCCACGGCAAGCTGGGAAATATTTCTTACCAGCTCTTATCCCCGAACAATCGTATTACCAGGTCTTACAGTTAGAATCGTAAAGGGGCCGCCTGCTGGAATCGCGGACAAGCCCTTCATGGTGGGGGACCTCTTTTTCGCATCGGAACCGCGCGCATTCCTCGAGAACCTCCAGCCTAGTCGCCGAGGCGCGACCACGTCAAAGGCCATTTCCCGGAAAGAGCTCGAAGAACGTCTTGAAAGGCTTCTTCGCCTGCGGGGCGAGAAGGCCCTAAACAATCTGCGTGATGAAGCTCGGCGCGTCGCTAACGAATCCGGCTTCCTCGAAGAGTTTAAATCGCTGGATGCGATCATCGGGGCGATGCTCAAGACAAAACCGGCTGTTGGACTGCAATCGGCATTGGCAAAGGCGAGAGCAGCAGGAGAAGCATTCGATCCGGAGCGGCTAAGAGTATTCGAGGCCCTTTTCTCTGCCTTAAAACAAACCCCGCTACGAGAGACTGCCGAGGTGCATGCAAATTCGGATGCTTTGCGAGTCCTCGCCTTCTTCGAGTCCTACTTTTCAAATTACATTGAAGGGACGAAATTCGAAGTTGACCAAGCACATGAGATCGTATTCGAGGGGAAGATTCCAACCACCCGTCCAAAGGATGCGCATGACGTTTTAGGAACCTATCGAGTTCTTTCGAACATTGCGGGTCTTAGCGAACGACCTCAAGACATGGATTCGTTTTGGACGCTGCTCTCGACTCGCCATGAAGCCATGCTCGGCGCCAGGCCGGAAATCCGGCCGGGCGAGACAAAGATGGACGTCAACCGTGCCGGGGACACGGTATTTGTCGTGCCAGATCTCGTAAGAGGGACGTTGGCAAGAGGCTTTGAGTTCTACAAGGTCCTCGATTCTCCATCGGCTCGGGCAGCGTTCATGATGTTTCTCGTTTCCGAGGTCCACCCTTTTAACGACGGCAACGGGCGTATCGCCCGGGTGATGATGAATGCCGAACTGGCCGCGGCAGGCTTGCGACGGATCATCATCCCAACGGTATTCCGGGACGACTACCTTGGCGCGCTTCGAGCTCTTAGCCGGAGGGGTGATCCCGGCGCTTATCTGCGCATGCTTGATCATGCCCAGTTGTTTTCAGCAAGCATCGATTTCTCAGATTTTCCAACCGCGCGACGGGCATTGGAAGGGGCGAACGCTTTCAAAGACCCCGGAGAAGCGAAGCTCGTCATCCCGAAGAGCGCGTAGAAGGGCGCCCGAACTGCCGCTGGTCCGGAGCCGGCACTAAAATCCTTCTCGAATTGCGAACCGGCGGCAATCGACTCTGAGGCGAACAAAATCGAGCGCGGCCGCATTATGCGAGTTTCCGGGCGCCGTCGCAATGCGGGAATTTTGGCAAGACAGTCTGGCCGCGTTCGTCCCATTCCTGCAGCCACTCGACCAGGCCGGGGATGGAGATCGGCTTCTCGAAGACGCGCTCGATGGGAGCGCCCGCCGCGTCGGCAATCACGAAGACGGCGCTGACCATGGCGATGTGGAGGCCCGGGACCAGTCCTTTCGCCCGCCGGGACAACTCGAAACCATCCATGGCGTCCATCTTGCCGTCCGTGACCATGAAGCCCACCGGCCGCGAGGAAAGAAGGCCCAGAGCCTCCGATCCGCTGGAGGCGGTCAAGGTCGGATAGCCCGCGCGCCGCAAGGACAGGCTCAGCATGGTCCGCAGAGATGCGTCGTCGTCCACGACGAGAACGGCCGGTCGATTGTTCATCCCGGATTCGTGTCCGCAATAAAACGGCCAGCCGCGCGACGCTGCCGCGACCGGAAGACCGCGGCGGACGTCGAGACCTCGATCAACGGAAGAGGCCGTACCTCTCGACCACCAGGACGAAGCCGCCGGCCAGGATGAAGAAGACCAGCAAGCCGGCGCCGATCGCCCGGTTGGCGCCGATCTTGGGGGCGAACAGCGCGACGATCGTCATGTACGGGATCCAAGAGACGACGGTGCCCGCCAGCACGAACTGCGAATGCTTGCCGACGGCGGCGCCGCCCTGGGTTTTGCCGATGATGAGGTAGGAGACGAGGGTGAACACCGGCATCAGCGCCGCGACGCCCGACCAGGTCCTCAGCCCGCTTTCCTCGAGACGGACGATGAGCGCGGTCACGAGGCCGCCGACCACGAAGTTGATCAAGAAGCTCTGCATCGGAACAGGGTAGCAAACTCGTCCATGCGCTTCCCTCAGACCGAGATCATGCCGCCGTCGACGAACAGTTCGATGCCGGTCACGAAGCTGGAGTCTTCCGACGCCAGGAACAGCGCCGGTCCGGCGTAGACGCCGAAGGTCTCGAAGCCCATGCTGCCGGCGATGGAGCCGGTCAGGATGACGGACGCGCCGTCGCTCAGCAGGGGCAGGGCTTTCTGCACCGTGAACGCGGTGCCGCGGACGTTGAGGCCGAAGGTCTTGTCGAAGTGCTCCTCGGTGATCTTGCCCAGCGGCACGCCCATTTCGCCCTGTCCCGCGCTGGCGAAAAGCACGTCGATGCGACCCTTCTTCGCCTTCACTTCGGCGAACAAGCGGTCCAAGTCCTCCAACTTCGCCGCGTCGCCCTGCACGCCGATCGCTCCAAGGCCGATCTCCTTGACCGCCTTGTCCAAGACGTCCTGGCGGCGCCCCGTGATGACGACGGACGCGCCCTCCTCCGCGAACCGCTTGGCCGACGCCAGCGCCAGCCCCGAAGTCGCTCCCGTCACCACCGCCACCTTTCCTTCCAGCTTCTTCGCCATGTTCAGGTCCTCCGTAATGTTTCGATGTACGATACAGTATGAGGCAAAAAAATATCAGTGCGGGATCCCGGCGATGAATTCAGCCAAAGTCGTCCGGCGCAGGCCGGCCTCCAGGGACTTCTGTGTCCGGTCCAGGACCTTCTCCAGCTCCGGCTTGATGCCGCAGCTGATCCGGCAGGACGGCTGGGCCGGGTGGTCGTGTATGGCGAACGCCTTCGGCGCCTCGACGGCCTTGTAGATGTCGAGCAGGGTGATCTTGCGCGGGTCGCGCGCGAGCGCGCACGAGCCGCCCTTGCCCATCGTCGTCTTCACCAGGTCCGCCTTCGACAGCTTCGCCATGACGCGGCGCACGAAGCTCGGGCAGGCGTTGACGCTGTCGGCCAGCATGCCGGACGGCGCGCCCCGGCCCGCCATCACGTGCACCGCGATCGAGAACTGCGTGTTCAACGCCATGAGGGCGTAGCCCAAATAACCGCCCAACCAGCCGGTGAACAGGAAACTCGGGAGCGTGACTTCGGAGCCGACCAGCAGAAACCGGGCATGTCCGCGGACGATTACGTCGTCGTCTTGATGACCGTCCGGCACCTGCTCCAACAGAAGCGCGCGCTCGACGCCTTCGACGCGGGCGCTCGCGACCGCCGCCGCCGGGGACATCACGCTGCGCGGTTCGCCGTAGGGCCGCGTTTCCTGGCGCTCACCGGGCCCCGCGACGAGGCAGGGGCTCAGGCTTCCCTCTTCGTCAGCCAGTCCCGCATCAAGACCTTGATCTGCGCCTGATAAGGCGTCCCGCGCGCCTGGCAGCGGGCTTTGAACGAGCCGAGCAGGTCTTCCGGCACTTTCAGGCTGATCAGGCGGCTCTTCGGAGCCCGCGCCGCGCGGCGCAGGGTTCGAAAGTCCTCGAGGAAACGCACGATCTGCTCGGGCTTCATCGCGCGGCACTGCGCGAGGTATTCCGTCGTGAAGTATTGGACCGGCCTCATGGATGCAGCTCCTTGAGGGCGCGGATGTCCTCCAGATCCTGGGGCCGTCCGCTCCTCTTCTTCATCGCGATCAGGTCGGGGACGGAGAGCACGGGGATGCGGCGCCCTCCCGCCCCGACGCGCGTCGAGCGCATTTTGGCCAGGTCGTGCGTGATGACGATATCCACGATGCGAGTCGGGTCGCGTCCGTCCACGAAGCTCCACGCGACCAAGTTGCGGTCGCGGATGTACTCCTCGCGGAAGTCGAACACCTCGGCCGCGGTCACCGGCAGGCGGGGGGTCAGGCCCAGGCCGCGCAGTGCCGCTTCGGCGGAGATGAAATCCTTCTTCGTCAGGCAAAGCACGATGTCGACGTCGACTGTGCCGCGCACCGCGCCGTGCAGCGCGACGGCATAGCCGCCGGCGACGGCGAACGGGACCTTCGAGCGGGCCAGGGCGTCGGCGACATCATAAAGGAGCATGGTATATACTAGTATATACCATGTGACATCGGCCGTCAATCCCGGCGTCGATGCCCTACGGCGAGGCGGGCTCTTTCCACCCCAGTTCGTCGCGCAGGCGCTCGAGCTCGGGATCGGGACCGCGCGCCAGGCGGGCCAAGCCGTAGATGCGCAGGCGCCGCGCGTAAACCGGGTCCGACAGGCGGCCGCGGTCGACGAGGCGGCACGCCGGCGCCTTTCGGTCGGCCTGCAGCGGCGCGAAGAGCGGGCCGGTGAGGGAGACCAGGTCGGGAAATCGAGCGCGGTCCTTCTCGTACCGCGCCAGGACCCCGTCGAGAGCCGGGCGCCAGCGCGTGAGCTGACGCCGGCCGGGGCGGGGGGGAGGCGCTTGGAAAAGCCTGCGCTCGAGCCGGCTGATCACCGCGCCGACCCACTGGCTCTCGACGCAGTCCTCGACGTTCTTGAGCCAGGGAGTCTCCGAGCAGACGCCTTGGGCCGCGCGCGCCAGCGGGCGGCAAGCCTCGTACATGACGTAGGCGGCCGCGTAGGTGGGCTCCGCCCAGGCGTAGGAGGCGATATCCGCGGGCGTGCCGAAGGAAGGGGTCTCTCCGTCCCAGCGGGGGCCGAGGATCGCGTACACGTCCGGAAGCCCCGGCTTCTCCTCGACGATCCACGAGCTGCCGCCGCCGGGCCGGAAGAAGACGCTCGGCACGACCATCCAGCGCCGCCACGGGCGCAGTCCCAGATAGTCCACCAGCGGGCGCTCGATGTCCACGCCCCCCATGTTCCGCTTCAGCGCGGCGGCGAGGAGGCCGGCCGGCGACTCCGTGGAGGCTTCCCATGCGAAGAAGCCCGACTGCCGGGCGAAGTCGTCGAGCTCCGCGCGGAAGGCGTCGAGCTCCGCGCGCCCGCCGCAGGCCTGGGCGAAAAATGAAGGGACGGGATACCGCTCTTGGAGCGGGACGGTGGCGGTGAGATAGACCGCGTATTGGGAGGGGAGATTGCCGTTGAAGCCGCGCGCGGCGAGGCGCTTGAGGCGCGCGACGGCCGGATGGCCGCGCCACGGAGCGAAGCGCGCCAGCGCGCGTTGGAGCGGCGGCCGCGGCTGGAAGCCGGAGTCGCCCGCGAGCTGCTGGACGAGGCCGACCAGGTCGACGCGCGGGTCGGCCCGGACCTCGAGCGTCTGTCCGCGCGCCGCCGGCCCGAGGAGGACGAGCGCGACCCAGAGAAGACCCCTGATGGTCATGCTAAGGCCCCAGGCCCCAGGCCTTGAGCTTGCGCCAGAGGGTGTTGCGGGCCACGCCCAGCCGCTTCGCCGCCTCGGCCTGATTGCCTCCGCAGGCTTCCAGAACCAGTTGGACGTGGCGCCTCTCGGCGGCTTCCAGCGTCTCCCCGGCGCCGCCCTTGTTCTTGACCGCCGCCGGAGCCGTCCCGCCGGGAAGCATCTCGGGGGGGAGATCGCCGGACGCGACGGCGGCGCCGCCGGCCATGATCATCACGCGCTCCACCACGTGCTCGAGCTCCCGTACGTTGCCGGGCCAACGGTAGCGCCGAAGTGCGTCGGCGGCCTCGGGCGAGAATTTGGAAGCAGTCCCGCCCAGCTTCTTCTTCGCCTTGCGCAGGAAGTGCTCGGCGAGAGGGAGGATGTCCTCGGGCCGTTCGCGCAGGGGCGGCAGATCGATGGGGAAGACTTTCAGGCGGTAATAGAGGTCCTCGCGGAATTTGCCCTCGGCGACCAGCTTCACGAGATCCTTGTTGGTCGCCGCGACCAAGCGCCCGGTGACCTTCACCGGATGGTTGTCGCCGACGCGGCGAACTTCTCCTTCCTGGAGCGCGCGCAGCAGCTTGACCTGGAGGCCCGGGGTCGTCTCGCTGATCTCGTCCAGGAACAGCGTGCCGCCGCTGGCCTCCTCGAACAGGCCGCGCTTGCTGCGCTCGGCGCCGGTGAAGGCGCCCCGGACGTGGCCGAACAGCTCGCTTTCGAGCAGGCCCTCGGGGAGGGCGCCGCAGTTGACGGCCACGAACGCCCCGTTGCGCCGGGCGCTCTTTTCGTGCAGCGCGCGCGCGATCAGCTCCTTGCCGGTCCCCGACTCGCCCAGGATCAGGACGGTGGCCTCCGTGGCCGCCACCTTGGAGACCAGCTCGAGCACCCGGTTCATCGCGGGGCCGGAGTAGACGATGCCGTCGAAGCTGTATTTGCCGCGGACCTCCTCGCGCAGGCGCTCCACTTCATGCACCAGGCTGCGGTGTTCCAGCGCCTTGTCCAGCACCAGGCCAAGTTCCTCCGCCTCCACCGGCTTGGTCAGGTAGTCGAACGCGCCGGCCTTCATCGCGGCGACGGCCGTATCGATGGAGCCGTGCCCGGTCATCACCAGGACCTCGGTCCGCGGATCGCGCGCCTTGGCGCGCTTGAGCACCTCGAGCCCGTCCAGGTCGCCGAGCTTCAGGTCGGTCACCACCGCGTCGTATTCCGCCGCGGCCAGCCTCTTGGTGGCGTCCGCGCCGGATTTGGCGACGTCCACGTCGTGGCCGCGGCGCTTGAGGACCATGGACAGCATGGTGCCGAGGGAGAGATCGTCTTCGACGAGCAGGATGCGGGCCTTGAGCGTGATCATGGCTGTTAGTCCTCGATGCGGGGAAGTCGGACGGTGAAGGTCGTGCCGCGCCGGAGACGGCTTTCGATCTCGATGGCGCCGCCGTGCGCCTTCACGATGCGCTCGGCGATGGCCAGACCCAGGCCCGTGCCCTGCTGCTTGGTGGTGCGGAACGGCTTGAAGAGGTCGGCGCGCATGGACTCCGCGATCCCCGGCCCCGTGTCGGAGACCGAGAACCACGCCGACCCTTCGCCCTTTCCGGAGCGGACCGCGACCGTCCCGTCCCCGCCGAGGGCTTGGATCGCGTTGAGGACCATGTTCCAGACGACCTGCCGGATCTGGTCGGCGTCGAACGGAAAGGGCTCGAGGCTCTTGTCGAGGGCCAAGGTCAGGCGCGACTCGCCGGCCAGATCCTTGTTCGCGAAGGCCAGTCGGCCGACGTCCTTGAGCAGGGCGTTGAGATCGTTTTGAGCGCGGTTCAGGGCCCGGGGCCGCGCGTAGGAGAGGAAGTTCGTCAGGGCTTCGTTGAGGCGCTTGCTCTCGTGGCGCAGGACCCGCGTGACGGTGTCCCGATCGTCGGCCGGCAGGCTTTCGTCGGCCAACTGCTGGGCGGCCATCACGATGGAGCCCAGGGGATTGCGGATCTCGTGCGCCACCACCGCCGCCATTTCGCCGATGATCGCCAGGGTCTCGGCGTGGGCGACGCGTTCCTCCAGGGCCTTCATCTCCGAAAGGTCCACGCCGTTGGAGATGTAGCCCATGACGGCGCCTTTTTCGTCGCGCACGGCGGTGATGGTCAGGACCAGCGGGATTTCCCGTCCGTCCTTGGCCTTGTTGACCAGCTCGCCGCGCCAGAAGCCCTTCTTCGGATCCAGGATGCTGCGCCACATGCGCTTGTACAGCTCGTCGGTCGAGTGCCGGGAGCGAAGGACGGCCGGCGTCTTGCCCAGGACTTCCTGGCGGGTGTAGCCGTAATGCGCGGTGAAGGCCTCGTTGACGTCCAGGATGATGCCCTTCGCGTCGCTGTAGAACATGACGTCGTTCGACCGGCGGAACCCGGCGAGAAGGACGGTCATGAGATGACGATCGGAAGTGTCGGGCACGCGCTTTGTGATGCGTCGGGAGGCGGAGTGTTCCATTTTGTAGCAAATTCGGCGGAAAAGGCGTTGGCCGTTATATTGCTAGGATGTCACGATGGAACGTTTTGGCCAAAGGCGCAAGAGATGAAGCAATCACAGAAGCTGACCCTCCAGAACCGGCAGAGGCTGACCGTCATGGGCCGGCTGCGCATGGCCGACTGGATCGAGATGCCGGAGAAGGAATTCGCCCGCGAGGTGGCGAAGCTCGAGAAGGATCCGCTTTTTCAGAAGCTCTACTTCGGCGACGGACGCATCCCCGGCGCGGTCCGCCGCCAGCGCTGGCCAGGCGGAAAGTTGGCGGGTTCGTTCTATGAGATCGACGAGCGCACGGCGGCGGGCGGGGGGGAGCGGGTCGGCGTGGAGGAGTTCGCCGCGGAGCGCGGCGCGGCCCTGGCGGCCGTCAAGCGCATGGGCCAAGAGGCCTTCGAGCGCTACTTCCTCCACGGAGAGGACTCTTTGACCCTGGAGGAGATCGGCCGCCGGACGTCGCTCTCTTCCGCGGAAGTCCGCTCCATCCATGAACTCGTCGTGGAACTCGGCGCGCGCGCCGAATTCGAGGGCAAGGTCGCCGCGCCGGCCGCCTCCCCCGCGCGTCAGGCGTCGTGTCTCGCCAAGATCTCCCTGGACGGCGGCGTTCCCGTATTCGAATTCTACTCGCCCTACTGGGCCCGCGGCCTCTATCAAATTCGCTTCGACCTCATCGAGCGCTGGAAGTCGGGGGGATTGACCCCGGACGAGCGCCGTCACCTTCCGGCCCTTTTGAAGCGGCTGGAGACGGTCAACCTCCGGCAAAGCACCCTGTTCCGCCTGCTCGAAATGGTCGGCCGCCTGCAGGCCGACTACCTGTCCCACGAGCGCGCGGAGGACATCCGGCCGATCAGCCTGCGCCAGCTCGCCAAGCGCCTGGACTTGGCGCCCAGCACGGTCAGCCGGGCTTTCGCGCGGCGCTCCGTGCGCCTGCCTTCCGAGAAGGAGCTGCCGTTGATCGCGTTCGTGCCGGGGCGGCGCAGCGTTCTGCGCGAGCTCCTGGGCCAGTGGCTGGCCGCCGATTCGGCGGTCACCGACGCGGCCCTGGCCGCCCGCCTCAAAGAGGACCGCGGGATCGCCATTTCCCGGCGGACGGTGAACGCCGTCCGCCACGAGCTCAAGGCGTCGAAGCGGCGCTAATCACGTTATGAGCCCCCGCTCCCTCCCTCGTCGTCTCCGACGTCCGCGCATTCTCCGGACTATCCGCCGAGGAGCGCGCCCGGATCGACGTCATGATCGAGCGTCTCCAGCCTCCCGCCGCGCGCTGACGTTCGCCGGAAAAACGAAGACGGTGACGGGTGCGCGATCCCGTCACGATCCGGTTTGACCTGATCCTGAACAAGGAGAAATTGCCATGAAACGCATAATGCCGGTCCTTTGGGCCTCGGCGCTATAAGCCTTTCGATCATGGACATCTGGGGACGCGGCCAGATGGTGGCCGATCCGTGCGCGGATAACTTCCGCGTCTACGAGTTCCTGAAGCAGGCGCGCATGGGCTTCAACGGCGCTGTACCAGTACAACACCGGCGACGGCCGGCAGCGCCAGGGAATCAGCGTCCGGTCGCGCGGGCGGGAGGCCGTGCCGGGGGCGATTTTTGTATCATCGCGCAATGAGCGAGCTCGACGCCGACACGCCTCCCATCCCGTCCGCGGTGGACCGGGACTCCTCCGAATTCAAAGCCAATCAAGCGCACCACCAGGCCCTGCTGGCCGACCTGGAGGCGCGCCTGGCTCGAATCCGCGAGGGCGGCTCCAAGAAGGCGGCGGACCTGCACCGCTCCCGGGGCAAGCTCACCGCGCGCGAACGGATCGACCGGCTGATCGACCTGGGCTCCGATTTCCTGGAACTGT
>JAGWMT010000291.1 GCA_028871595.1 Elusimicrobiota bacterium | reverse complement strand
GCCGGCCTGCACCATCTGCTTGAGCAGGGGACAGGGCCGGTACTTGGAGTCCGCGAAGCCGTCGTGCAGGACGTTCATGATCGCCAGGCACACGTCCAGGCCGATGTAGTCCGCCAGCTGCAGCGGCCCCATCGGGTGCGCCATGCCCAGCTTCATGATCGCGTCGATGTCTTCCTTCGCGGAGACGCCCTCCATCAGGCAGAAGATCGCCTCGTTGATCATCGGCATCAGCACGCGGTTGGAGATGAAGCCCGGGAAGTCCTTCGCGACGGCCGGCGTCTTGCCCAGTTTCAACGTCAGTTCGTGCACGGCCTGGTAGGTCGCGTCCGAAGTCTGCAGGCCGCGGATGAGCTCCACCAGCTTCATCACCGGCACCGGGTTCATGAAGTGCATCCCGATGACCCGCTCGGGTTCCTTCACGACGGACGCGATCTCCGTGACGGGCAAGGACGACGTGTTCGTCGCCAGGATGGCGCCCGGCGCCGCCGCCGCGTCCAGGTCGCGGAAAACCTGTTTTTTGAGGTCCAGCCGCTCGGAGACGGCCTCCACCGCGAAGTGGAAGCCCTTGGCCTCCGCGGGCGACAGCGCCGTCTTGAGCCGTCCCAGCGCGCCCGTCTTCTCCGCCTCGGTGATGATCCCCTTGGCCGTCTGCCGGTCCAGGTTCTTGCCGATATTCGCCAAGGCCTTGTCGGCCAGCTCCTTCTTGGCCTCGATCAACGTCACCTCGAAGCCCTTGAGCGCGAACACATGGGCGATGCCGTTGCCCATCGTGCCCCCGCCCACGACGCACACGCGCGTGATGTCCATGGCGCGCATCCTATCAAACTGGGGTCAGGCTTTCACTTATTATAGTTATTCGAGAATAATTGAAATAACTGAAGGCCTGACCCCTCATTTGGACCGTTAGGGAATTGGCGGAGGGACCATTTGGCACCGTGCGAACAGCCCGGACGGCCTATACGTGTTTCCCCGCGCCTTCGTAAAATGGCGCATGATCAAATGGATGCCGGCGCTGCTGTTGTCGGTGACGCTGCCCGCGCGGGCGGCCGTCGTCGAAAGCGTCCCCCGCCTCGGTGTCATCGCGCCCGAGGCCTGGGCCGGCGCGGCCGCCTCGCCTTCCGCCTTGTCCCTGGCCGTACCCACCCCGGCGTTGACCGCCGCTCCTTCCGCGCTGGCTCCGTCCGCCGCCGCCGTCGCGGCTCCCATGCCGCTCGCCGCCGCGCCCGCGCTGACCGCCGTCCCGGCCGCGGCGGGGCCTTCTCATCCGACCGGAGAACGCGCCGCCTCCGAAGCCAGCCGCATGTGGGACGGATTCGGGGGGCCGCGACCCGCCGGAGAAATCCCGGAGACGTCCGAGCCCGCCGTCGAAGGCCTCCCTCCCGCGCTCAGCGAGGGCTGGAATCGCGGAGCCTTCGTGAGCGCCGACGGCGGGCTGGAGATCGCGTACAAGCATCGCTCCGGGCCCGAAGGAAGCGTCCCGCGCGTGCACGCGGGCGGCCTGGCGCTCAATGAAAGCTTCGACCCCCTCTTCGCCCGGGCGCAGGCTCCGGCCCGTTCGGAATATTTCCTGTGGATGCGCGGCCATGCCCCGACCGGCTGGACGCCGACCGCGACGCCCATCGACGCCGACGCGCGCGACCTGGCGCGCATGATCGTCCTCTCGGCCCGGGAGTCCCGCTCGACGAAGGTCGAGCTCGCGCTGCACTCGTTCGGGACCTTGATCTTCCAGCGCATGGTCCAGCTCCGCGCCGAGCCCGAGGTCGCCGAGGCCTTGGGCCTGCTGTCCGGCTCGCGCGTGTTCATGCTGAATGCCACCACCCACTACGAGGGCAGCGAGAAGCGCGCCGGGCGCCAGTTCGAGCAGATGGGCACCGCCACCAAGCAGTTCGTGGGCTGGCTGGATTCCATGGACGGCGTCGCCGACATGTGGCGGACCGCCGCCGAGTTCAACCCGTTCCTGGCCGCGGGCCAGGCGGCGTGGAAATTCCAGCGCGACCAGATCGTCGCGCTGGCCTCCAAAGGCGCGGCCGACATGATGCGCGCCGACCTGCAGGCGCCCTGGGCCCCCGAGATCGATCCCATCCGCCGGGGCTTCCTGGCCGCCCTGGCGCGCGATTCCCGGAACCACGGCTGGCAGGAAGCCCTGCTCCGGCGTTCCAGCGACATGTTCAAGCTGGAGTTCACCAAGCAGGACGCGGCGTTGATCCGCCGAATGAAGATCGGACTGGAGTTGATCCACGCGACGGAAGACCAGCTGCTCAACTGGGTGAGCGCGCAGACCTTGTTCGAGCGCCTGGGCATCGCGGCGCCGGACCAGGCGCCCAAAGCCGGCACGGTGCTGACCGACAAGAGCGGCCTGTTCCGCGCGACCATCGTCGCCGGAGACCATTACTACCCGCTCAAGCAGCGCGACGACCTGGCGCGCCGCCTGGATCCATGAGCCTGATCCGGAGCTACGGCTTCCGCGCGGACATCCCGGCGAAGCCCGTGCTGGAGGAGAAGGACATCGCCGACCTGACGACCGCGCCCGCGCGCGCGGCGGGGGCTTTGGCTCCCGACGCGCTGCATATCGCGCCGCCCCGGGATTTCTGGACCCCGTTGAAGGCGCCCGTCCCCGGGACCTTGATCACCGGGACCTTGCCCGACGACCACCACGCCCGCTTCCTCCTCCGCCTGCCCCGCGACTGGAACGGCCGGCTCATCGTCGCCGCCGCGTCCGGCATCACCGATGAGAACACCTACGACCTTTACTTCTCGGACTTCGCCCTCAGCCGCGGCTACGCGTTCGCGGCGACCGACAAGGGCGTGCGCCGGACGGTGCTGGACGGGACCACGGTGCTGATGCCGCTGATCCCGGAGGCCAGCGTCGTCCGCTGGGCCTCGCGCCTGGAGTCGCTGGCGGCCTTCGCCCAGACCTTGGCCGCGGAGCGGCGCGGGCGGGCTCCCGAGCGGACCTACGCGGTCGGCCTCTCGAACGGCGGCTACGTCGCGCGCCGCGCGGCCGAGACCGCGTCCGGCCTCTTCGACGGCGCGCTCGAAATCTCCGGCGTGATGTGGCGCGCCGACCACGGCGGGCTCCTGCGCGAGCTTCCCGCCGCCCTCCGGGCGACCAAGGACCGGCCCTGGAACCGCGAGACCTTGGCCGCGCTGGGCTTCGCCGGCGGCGGGGACTGGGAACCGGTGCTGGCCTTCTACCGCGCCGCGTACTGGGAGGCGTCGCTGGCGCTGTTCGTGCAGGACATCGATCCGGGCTATGCGGGCCCCCTGGAGGACTACGACTTGGACGCCCGTCCCGCCGCCGTGCGCCGGACCGTCGAGAGCTTCCAGAACACCGGCGACCTCCGCGTGCCGCTGATCTCCTTGTCCGGCGAGCGCGATTACCTGATCTCGTGCGCCGGCCACGCCCGCGCCTATGAAACCCTCGTCGCGGGCGCCGGCAAGTCGGCGCTCCATCGCGCGAAGTACTTCCCCGCCGCGTCGCACATCGACACGAACCGCGAGCTGTTCCCCTTCGTCGAGCCGCTGATGCCGCGCGCGCACGCCGCATTCGACGAGCTGACCGCCTGGGTGGAGAGCGCCCTGGCGGGTTCCCCGCGCGTCTGATACCCTTCGGGGGATGGAGGAGAAACACGGCCTCTGGCTGTTCTGCGCGTTCATCCTCGTCTGGACGCTGACGAAGCCGTCGCGCCGTCCTCCGGAACCGGTGGAGGAGCCCCCCCGGGCCGCGCCGCGCCCGCGCTACGCCCCCGCCGCTCCGATTCCCGCCGACGCGCCCGCCGGCCCGCGCCCGACCGTCGAGGGCGGAGCGCCGGGCGGCCCTCCCGCCGCGATGGCCGAGGCGGCCGCCGCGCGGACTCCGTATTCGTCGGACGGCGGAGCCGACGCCGCGTCGCCGACCCGCGGCGCGTCCCCTGGGTTGGGCCAGGGGGCGCAATGGCAAATGCCGCCGGCCTCCGGCGGCGCGGGGGCCAGCGCGAGCGTGCCGCCCCCCGGTGAGCGCGGCGGCGCGGAGGCTGGAGCGCCCGGAGCGCGCGGCGGGACCCGGTCCGCAATTCCCGCGCCGGCCTCCGGCTCGGGCGGGCCTTTCCCGTCCGCGGGCGGCGGCGGCTCCCGCCGGTCTTCGGCTCTCGCCGATTCATCGGCCCGCTCGGATTCGGGCGCCGGCCCGGGCGGCGACTCGTTCGGATCCGCGGGCCAAGCCGTTTCCGCCGCGACGGCGGCGCAGCGCGCTGCGGCGTCCGCGGACGCCGGCGGCCGC
>JAGWMT010000290.1 GCA_028871595.1 Elusimicrobiota bacterium | reverse complement strand
TGGCGTTTCGTGTTCCCGGGCCTGTGGCTGTTCCTGGCCTTCGAGGCCGCGCGGCGGCGGCGCCGCCTGCTCGACGACGAGGCCTTCCTGCTGGGCGCCGCCGCCGCCCTGATCCAAGGCGGGCTGCTGACGAAGGTCCTGCAGAACGGCGTCTCTTTCCTGGGCGTGGACTGGCTGAACGCCGCCGTCTCCGCGTTCGACGGGGGCATGACCGCGGTCCTGGCCCTGCACGCGGTCGCCGCCTGGTTCCCGCGCCCCGCCGATGAGGACCCGCCGCCCGCGACGGGAACGTTGGAACTCATCGCGCTGATTTTCCTTCCCCTGGCCGCCGCCGCCGGCTATCTGCTCGATGCCTGGGACGGCCGTCTGCGCGTGGAGCGCATGTTGGGCCCCGCCTGGCTGCTGGCCGATATCCTGTTCGCCGCCGTCGCCGCGCTGCTGCTCCGCCGGATCCTGATCCGCGCCGCCGCCGAGGAGCCTCCGCCGCGCGGCGGGGGTTTCTGGGTCCTGGCCGCGCTGGCCGCGTGGCTGCCCGGCGCGCAGTTGGCCGCGTTCCCGGGAGGCGAGTGGCTGTCCCCCATGTCGTTGACCTTGCTGGCCGCGTGGACGGCCGGCTACGCGATCTGGTTCGGCGACCTGCGGCGCGCCCGCGGACGATTCGACGCCGAACCGCGCCGCCGTGCCATGCCCCTATTGGCCGCCGCCGGTTGGAAGGTGGCCGGCGCGGCCCTGATCTGCGCCGTGGTCGGTCCCGCGGCGCTGGACCCGCGCGCCGCCCCGCTGTCCGTTTTCCTGGTGGATCTTCCGGTCCGGATGCTCTTTCTGTCCGTCGTCCTCCGGAGTCGCGCGGCCGTCTAAGGTCCGCTGGACGCCCCCCGCCCGGACTGCTACGATCTGAACGTGAAGTTCCCGTCCGCCGGACGCGTCCTCGCCGCCCTCGGACTGGCCCTGTGCGCCGTCCGGGCGCGCGCCGTTCCGGTCTTCAACCCCGAGAACCCCGTCGTCTTCTCGTCGGCCGCGCCGCAGGCGTTCACCGGCGCCTATCCGACCCTGCGCATGTACTTCATCCGGCCCAGCTCCAGGGTCCAGGTGGGCTCCGCGCTGTCGGCCGACGGCGTCGCCTGGGCCGAGGACGCCGGCGGCGGACGGCTGTCCACCACCACGCTTCCGTCCGTGTCCGCCAGCTCCGTCACCGGCTGCGGGATCCTGCCCCTGAGCGGCGGCGGCTTCCGGATGCTGTACTCGATCGTCTCCACCACGGGCGCCTACCGCATCCACAGCGCGACCTCCACGGACGGCCTGGGCTGGGCCAACGACACCGGCACGCGCGTGGACAACGGCGCCGTCTACCTGGGCTCGCCGAAGCTGGTGAAGCTGAGCGACGCCAGCTGGCGCCTGTACTACGTCAGCGGCGCGCCCGTCGCCAATCGGCAGATCCTGACGTCGCGCTCCACGGACCAGGGCTGGACCTGGAGCACGCCGACCATCGCCGTCTCGACCTTGGCCTACGAGGTCGGCGCCAGCGTGCTGACGAACGGCAAGGTGCGCCTCTATTACACCGAGCCGCTCAACGGCGCCCCGTCGTCGGCCACCGTGGTGGCCAGCGCGCTGTCGCGGACGTCCGCGGGAACCATCTTCGACATCGAGTCCGGCTACCGCGTCTCCACGGCCGCGGCGTCGGGGGGGCTGGGATTTCCCGTGCCCGTGCAATCCACGGACTCCTTCCGCTGGCGGCTGTATTACGACTTCGGTAGCCCCGGCGTGATCTCCACGGCCGACGTCCACACCGCCTTGACCGGCGTCCCGGCGCCGGCGGCCATCACCCCTTCGTACGTGATCAACAACACCTCGACCCAGACCGTCACCGTCAGCGGCGACGTCTTCTCGCCGACGCCGACCGTCGCGCTGGTCCTGGCCGGCCAGCCGTCCATCCCGGGGACCGCGCTCACCCGCGTGGACGACCAGACCATCACCGCCTCATTCAACATCCTCAACGCCGCCGTGGGACGTTGGGACGTGGTCGTGACCAACGCCGACGGCACGACCGCGACCTTGCCTGCGGCGGAAACCATCGATTTCGCCGGCGGCACGGTCTCCCTGGTCAATAACCTCCTCCGCCCGCGCACCGGCGCGGTCACCACCATCACCATCACCGCTTTCAACGACGGCTCCCTGACCGCGCGCCTCTTCACCTTGGACGGGCGTCCGGTCAGCACGCTTTACAGCGGGGCCATGGCGAAAGGCACGCAAATACTGACGTGGGACGGCCGCGACGCGGGCGGCGTCGCCGTCGCCAGCGGCGTCTATCTTCTGCGCATCCTGGGACCGCACATCGACGTGAAGGACAAGATCGTCGTGATCCGATGAGACGCCTCGCCCTCGCCGCCGCCTGCGTCCTGGCCCTGGCCCCGCGGGCCCGCGCCGCCGCGGCCTCCAACGGGGCCGCGACCTTGCGCCGCGCCCTGTCGTCGCGCTCCGCGGCGCTGGGAGGCGCGTTCAGCGGCGTGGCGGGCGGCCTGGATTCCCTGGGCGTCAACCCCGCCGGGACGGCTTCCTTGGACCGGCCCCAGCTTTTGACCACGGTGACCAGCGGCGTCGCCGACGACACCTTCGGGTTCTTCGGCTACGGGCACCCGTTCAAATACGGCGTGGCCGCCGCGGGCTTCTCCTACTATGACGCCGGGACCATCGGCGTGGTGACTCCGTCCGGCCCAGGCGCCACCGTCAACGCCCAGCGCGACTACGTGGGCACCGGGGGCTGGGCCATGGGCCTGGGCGGCGGTCTGTCGGCGGGCGCGGTCGCCAAGGTGTATCAGTTCTCTTTGGCCGACGTCCGGGCCGACGGCTTCGCCGCGGACGCGGGCGCGCGCTGGGCCACGCCCGTCCGGGGCCTCAGCGTCGGCGCCGCGGCGCAGAACCTGGGCCCCGGGGTGAAGTTCGAGGCCCAGTCCGACCCGCTGCCGCTGACCTTGCGCGGCGGCGCGGCCTGGTCGGTCGATTGGGGCGCCGCCGACCAAAACCTCACGTATTACAGCGCCCTGCACGCCCTGCTGACGGTGGAGGGGATCAAGGTCCGCGACGAGGGCGCGGTGGCCGCCTCCGGCGCGGAGTTCGCCCTGGACTTCGGGGGGGACACGTCCGTGTCCCTGCGCGCCGCTTACGTCTTCGGCGGGAACAGCGACGGGGTGTCCTTCGGCGTCGGCGTGCGGGAGGGGCGTTTCACCGGCGATTACGCCTTGGTCACCAAGCGGGACCTGGGCAACGTGCAGAATATTTCCCTCGGCGTCCGCTTCTAGCACCGAGTCATCGGACCCACGCCTTCGTAGGACCCCTGCCGGGACCCGCCCTCCCCCGTTGACCCAGGGGATTTCCCGCCGCACATGTGATAATTCGGACAGCGGAAGTTGATTTGGATCAACTTTTGCCTCCGAATGAAACGAGGAACGTTCCGCCGCATCATCGCGTCCGTGCTCTCGGCCGCCGTATTGCTGGGAGCGCCGGGCACGGGCGCGTATCAGGCCGCCGCCCAAACCATGGGGCGCGGCGCGGCCGTCGAGGTCGCTCCCCGGCTGATCGCTCCCGTGTCGGGCTTCGCGGCTCAAGGAATCGCCCCGTTGACGACTCCCTCGTTGAACGCGTCGCCGTCGGCGGCCGCCGCCGCGTCCGTCGCCGCTCCATCCCTCGCGGCCTTGCCGGCGCTTTTGGCCCCCGCGTCCGCCGCCGCCGCTCCGTTGCGCGCGGCCGCCGTTCCCGTCGAGATGCACGCCGCCGTGGCCGTCGCTGCCGCGAAAGCCGCCGTCGCGGCGCCCATGGCGCTTGGTTCCATTCGCGGTCAGACGTCCGAGCGGGAAACCGCTCCCGCCGAGTCCGTCCAGGCCGCCGCGCGCTTGTTTGACGGCGCCGTCCGCCGCGCCGCCTTGGACGATGCGTCCACGCCGGTCTCCGCGCCCGCCGTCGGTCCCCGCCGCGGCTTCCTGCGCCGCGTTTTCGCCGCCGCCGCCGTCGCCACCCTTTCTCTCACTTTGACCTTGCCGTCGTTCGCCCAGACCGCGGCGCCCGCCGCGGCCCCGCAATCGGTCACGCAGGCCGCCGCGCCCGCGCCGGCCGACGCGCAAGAGGTCGCGCTGCCGCGGCCGGTCGTCGCCTCCATCACGGCGGACCGCTCCGACGCGACGGTCGGCGAGCGCATCCATCTGACGATCACCCTTCGCAATCCGACCGACAAACCGATCACGATCACCTCCCTGCGCGCCGGCTTG
>JAGWMT010000289.1 GCA_028871595.1 Elusimicrobiota bacterium | reverse complement strand
CTTCTCGTCGATGAGATACACCACTTTAATAAAACCCAGCAAGATGCCTTACTCCCATCGGTCGAGCGCGGAGATGTATTGCTCATCGGTTTAACGACCGAGAACCCGGGTTTTTATGTGAATGCCGCCCTCCGCTCGCGCGTGACCGCCTTTGAGTTTCTCCCCATCCCCGAGGCGGAACTCGAAAAAATACTCGATCACGCCGTGTCCGATTCCGAGCGGGGCGTGGGCGCCATGAAGGTCGTGCTCACGCCGGAGGCCAAGGCCCATCTGGTTCGACAGTCCGGCGGCGACGCGCGGCGGTTATTAAACGCCCTCGAGATCGCGTCGTTGACGACATCTCCCGATTCAACGGGAGAACGGCGGGTCACGTTGGCCGTGGCGGAAGAGTCCATCCAGAAGCGCCAGATTCGTTACGATAAAAAATCCGACGATCATTATGATCATATTTCCGCGTTCATCAAATCCATGCGCGGCTCCGACCCCGACGCCGCCGTCTATTGGATGGCGAAGATGCTCGAAGCCGGCGAGGATCCCCGCTTCATCGCCCGCCGCATTCTGATCTGCGCCGCCGAGGACGTGGGCAACGCCGACTTCCGCGCCCTGCTGGTGGCCCAGGCCGCCTTCGCCGCCGCCGAGGTCCTGGGCATGCCGGAAGCCCGCATCCCCCTCTCCCAGGCCGCGCTGTTCGTGGCCTCCGCGCCGAAGTCCAACGCCGCCTATCTGGCCGTGGACGCCGCCTTGAACGAAGTCCGCCACGGCCCCGCCCGCGAGGTCCCGCTGCCTCTGCGCGACGCCAACATGGACGCCGAGGAGCGCGGCCACGGAAGGGGCTACAAATACGCCCACGACTTCCCCGGCCACTGGGTGGCCCAGGAATACATGCCCGACCCCAAGCGCTTCTACCAACCCACCGACCAGGGCGACGAGAAGCGCATCGCCGAGCGCCTGAAAACCCTGCGCGCGCAGTAAGTTCGTAACACCGTTTTTTGTATCATTCCCATGATGCGTCGAGACACTCTCCGACGGTGCGCCCTCGTCCTCCTGCTGGCCGCGTTCGCCGCGGTTCCGCGCGTCTCGGCCGAAGGCGGCCGCTCCGACGCCGTCGTCCCCGTCCGCAAGGCGCGGAGCCTGGCGCTGGCCGACATGCGCCGCCGCTTCATGGACCCGGGCCCGCGTTCCGAACCGGACGACGGCCTGGCCATGGACATGGCCTCCTACGCCGAACTGCAGTCCCTGCGCGACCAAGTGGAGTTCGTCCGCGCGGGCCGGGTGGAAGCCTTCGACGATTGGGCCACCTACGCCGACATGGTGGTGCGCGTGGCCCAGCGCCTCGGCGTCCAGCCGCCGGAATCGGCCTTGGCGCTGTACCGCTCGCGCATCCGCCCGGCCGGCGACGCGTTGGACGCCGCCGAAAGCCGCGCCCGCTCGTCCCTCCTGGCGCAGATCAGCGACCCGTCCTTCGTCAAGCGCTACTTCTACGTCACCGAGCTGGTGGACACCCCCCAGCCCGTCATCGCCGCGACGCCCGCGCCGCAGCCGAAGTCCCGCTCCAAGAAGAAGGGCGCCAAGCGCCGCGTCGCGCGCGGCCCCGAGCTGGCCCCGCCCCCCAAGACCATCAGCGTGATCGGCCGCATCGACTGGGACAAGACCGACGAATTGGCCGACGTGGCCGACGGCAACGCCCACAACTGGGACCGGCGCAAGGGCGAGTCGCCGCGCAAGTACGCGCGGCGCCTGCGCCGCCTGCGCAAGCACTGCTACGCTTGGGTGCGCCGCGACATCGCCGCCCTGGGCCTGTGGGACGACCGCCTGTTCCGCGGCGCGGTCTCCACGCGCCGCGACCCGAAGCGCCCCATCCGCGCCGCCAGCTTCGCCTTGGCCATGGCCAAGGTCCAGGCCGCCGAGCCCCTGATCGCCCGCACCCCCATCCGCGAGCTGAACCTGCGCGTGGACCCCATCGTCCGGGGCGCGATCCTGGTCTTCTCGCAGAGCGTCTGCGGCTACGACCGCCGCAGCGGCCATATCGAGATCGTCACCTCGGTCATGCCCCTGCGCGCCGCCAGCTACAAGTTCCACGACGTGAAGTCCGAGTGCCTGGTGCGCGCGTCCCGGCAGAACAAGGTCCACGTCTACGTGCCGCTGCGTCCCGAGTCCGCGCCGGTCAAGCCGCAGAACTCCTAGGCCGCGCGGACTTATCCCCAAACCGACTGTCTTTGACGACAGTCGTCCGAAATCCCCCGGCGGCGTTTTTAGTATCATCGACCCATGCGGATTCTCGTCGGCGGATTGATCGCGGGCCTGATCCTCTATTTCATTCCCGGCCTGCACAGCGGGCCGGCGTGCGTGATCGCCGGCGCTCTGCTGACCTTCGCCCTGATCCAGGCCGGACCGCGCTCGATGGTCGAGAAGGTCGGCCTGGTCATGACCATCTCCCTGATCGCTTGGCTTGCGGGACCGCGCGCCGCGTACGGTCAAAGCCTGCTCTGGCACCTTCTGGGCTGGTTCCTCGCCGGAAGCGCTTTGGCGTACCACCTGCATCCCAAGACGGAATAATCCCATGCCGACCGACCGACGCGTCTTCACGGTCGCGGAACTGAACGCGCAGATCCACCAACTTCTGGAAGCGTCCTTTCCCGAGATATGGGTCGAGGGAGAAATATCCAACTGCAAAGCCTATCCGTCGGGTCATACGTATTTGACCCTCAAGGACGACAAGGCGCAGGTTCGAGCCGTGCTGTTCAAAGGTTCATCCTACGCCGTTAAGTTCAAATTCACGGACGGCTTGAAGGTGCTGGTTCGTGCCCGAGTCACCTCGTACGAACCCCGAGGCGAACTGCAGTTGGTGATTTCCGCGGCGGAGCCGCGCGACAAAGGCGCCTTGCAATTGGCGCTCGAACAGCTCAAGGCCAAGCTCCAGGCCGAAGGGCTGTTCGACGAATCGCGCAAGAAGCCGTTGCCGCCGTTCCCCAAATCCGTCGGCGTCGTGACGTCCGGTCAGGGCGCGGCCGTACGGGACGTGATCAATGTGCTCTCGCGAAGATGGCCCGGCATCGAGATCCGCGTCTGGCCCGTAAAGGTCCAGGGCCCCGGCGCCGCGCAGGAGATCTCCGAAGCGATCCACGGCTTCAACGAATTGGCTCCCGATACCGACGTGCTTCTTGTGGGCCGCGGCGGAGGCTCCATCGAAGACCTGTGGGCCTTCAACGAGGAGCCCGTCGCGCGGGCGATCGCCTCATCCGAGATCCCCGTCGTTTCCTGCGTGGGGCACGAAACCGACTGGACCATCGCGGATTTCGTCGCCGACCTGCGCGCCCCCACGCCGTCCGCCGCGGCGGAATTGGTCGTCCAAGAGAAGGCGGCGCTGTTGGACCGATTATTGGAGCACGACGACGCCATGACGCAGACATTGCGCGACACATTGGAGGATCTCGGACGGCGGTTGGCGTATGCGTCACAACATCCCCTCCTGCAGGACCCGCGCCGTCTCTGGGAGCAAAAGGTCCAGCGCGTGGACGAACTCGCCGCGCGATTGCCCGACGCCGTTCGACGTTTGCTCGAGAACGCCGGGCTCCGTCTGAGCGCGACGGCGGGACGTCTCGACGCGATCAGCCCGTTGAAGGTTCTGGCGAGAGGTTATGCCATCGCCGAGAGCAAGGGCATGGTTTTAACGAAATCGACCCAGGTGAAGCGCGGCGACCCCGTCCGGGTCCGATTGTCCGAAGGCGAAATCCATTGCGAGGTGACGTCATGAGCAAGGCCAAGACCGACAAGCCGGAGGCGTTCGAGAAGACGCTGGAGGACTTGGAAACGCTCGTCCGGGAGTTGGAATCCGGCGACAAGGGGCTGGAAGAGTCCTTGGCCCTCTATGAAAAGGGCGTGGGCCTGGCCAAGAGCCTGACCGAACGCCTGGAAGACGCCAAGACCAAGGTCGAGGCGTTGTCCAAGGAAAGCGGCAAGCTGATCAGGAAGCCGTTCGAGCCGAAAGAAGACTAGGCCGCCGGCTTTTTGGCGTGCTCGCGCAGGTACTCGTTCATGCTTTTGGCCAGCGTGACGAAGTCCGAGGGGATCATCAGCACGGTGGTGCTGTTGTTCTCGGCGCCGATCTCGGAGACCATCTGCATGCGGCGCAGCTCCAGGGCCGCGGGGTTCTCCGCCATGGTGGCGGCGGCCTGGGACAGCTTCAGGGACGCCTCCAGCTCGGCCTCGGCCTTGATGATGCGGGCGCGCTTCTCGCGGATGGCCTCGGCCTGCATGGCCATCACCTGCTGCATGGCCTCGGGCAG
>JAGWMT010000288.1 GCA_028871595.1 Elusimicrobiota bacterium | reverse complement strand
CCGCCACCTTGTCCAAGGCTCTCCTGCGCGAGGCCGACGCCGATCCTCGCGTGGTGGGCATCACCGCCGCCATGCCCGAAGGAACGGGCCTTGACGCCTTCCGCGACCGCTTCCCCCACCGCTACTTCGACGTGGGCCTGGCGGAGGAGCACGCCGTCACCTTCGCCGCCGGCTTGGCGTGCGAGGGCTATAAGCCCGTCGTCGCGATCTATTCCACGTTCCTCCAGCGCGGCTACGATCAGATCGAGCACGACGTGTGCCTGCAGAAGCTCCCCGTCGTGTTCTGCCTGGACCGCGCCGGCTTGGTGGGCGAGGACGGCCCCACCCACCATGGCGTTTTTGATTATTCTTATATGAGAATGATCCCCGGCATGACCGTGGCCGCGCCGGCGGACGAGAACGAGCTCCAGCACATGCTCCACACCGCCATCCGCTTCAACGGCCCCATCTCCCTGCGCTACCCGCGCGGAGCCGGAGTGGGCGTGGCCATGGACCCGGAGCCCAAGGAACTCCCCATCGGCAAGGGCGTGAAGCTGAAGGAAGGCACCGACGTGACCATTTTGGCCATCGGCAACCGCGTGCACCCGGCGCTCGAAGCCGCGCAGATCCTGGAGGACAAGGGCATATCCTGCGGCGTGGTCAACATGCGCTTCGTGAAGCCCTTGGACGTGGAACTCCTGAAGGAGTGCGCGGCCAAGACCCCGCGCCTGGTCACCGTCGAGGACAACGTTCTGCAGGGTGGCTTCGGTTCCGCCGTGTTGGAAGCGCTCACCCCCGGCCGCGCCGAGGTTCTGCGCCTGGGCCTGCCCGACGGGTACGTGGAGCACGGCGCTCCGCACCTGCTGTATGATTTGGTGGGCCTGACCGCCCCCAAGATCGCCGAGCGCATCGCCGCCTGGGTGCCCAACAAGTCCAAGACCGCCGTCTGATTCGCAGAGGAGAACTTTCATGCCCCCCCAAGCTCCGTCCAAGATCAAGATCGACAAGCTGGTGCTGGCCAAGGTCCGCGGCTTCTGCGCGGGCGTGGTGCGCGCCATCGAGGTCGTCGAGCGCGCCCTGGAACTGTGCGGCACCCCCGTCTACGTCCGCCACGAGATCATCCACAACCGCTACGTCGTGGACGAGTTGCGCAAGAAGGGCGCCGTGTTCGTGGAGGACCTGTCCGAGGTCCCCGAGGGCTCCTGGCTGATCTTCTCCGCCCACGGCGTGGGCCCGGACGTGGTGAAGGAGGCGCGCGACCGCAAGCTCAAGCAGATCGACGCCACCTGCCCCCTGGTCACCAAGGTTCACCTGGAAGCCATCGCCTTGGCCAAGCAGGACTACACCATCATGCTCATCGGCCACCGCGATCATGTCGAGACCATCGGCACGCTCGGCGAGGCCCCGGACCACATGATCGTGGTCGGCAACGTGAAGGAAGCCGAGACCGTCCAGGTCAAGGACCCGGAGAAGATCGCGTATCTCACCCAGACTACCTTGTCGCTGGACGACACCCGCGAGATCGTGGCCGCCCTCAAGCGCCGCTTCCCCAAGCTCATGGCCCCCAAGAAGGACGACATCTGCTACGCCACCCAGAACCGCCAGAACGCCGTCAAGGCCATGATCCCCCAGGCCGACCTGCTCCTGGTGCTGGGCGCGCCCAACAGCTCCAACTCCAACCGCCTGTGCGAGGTCGCCCGCTCCAAGGGCATCCCGTCCCACCTCATCGAGCGCGCGTCCGACATCAAGGACGAGTGGCTGGAGGGCGTGAAGACCTTGGGCCTGACCAGCGGCGCCTCCGCGCCGGAGATCCTGGTCCAGGAGGTCGTCTCCTTGGTGCGCGAGCGCTACGGCGTGACCGAGGTCGAGGAGATCGAGACCGTCGAGGAAACCGAGCACTTCGGCCTTCCCCACGAGATCGTCAAGATGATGAAGGAGAAAGGAGCGTGAAGCCCGGCGTCTGGCTCCAGCCGCGCCACGGCTCGCACGAGGCCTTCGAGAAGGATTACCCCAAGCTGGAGGCGACCGGGATGGAAGTGATCTGCCCCGGCTGCAAGAGTTCCGTGAAGCTGCTCCGCCGCGCGCCGAACGCGAAGCTGGGCGGCTGGTGCAAAAGCTGCAACCGAGGTGTGGGCGCATGACCGAAACTTTGACGGACGAGTTGGTGATCGAGAATCCGCAGGTCGAGACGCCGGAGGATGAGAAGCCGGAGGAAGAACCCGACCTGCGCAAGCTCTCCCAGAAGAAGCCCCCCTCCAACGGATTATGCCGGCGCTGCGGCGAGAACAAGCCCATCAACCGCCTGATGCTGTGCTACCCGTGCTGGGTGAAGTCCGAGCTGGAGAAGGACGGCTGGAAAGAGGGCATGCCCCATCCCGAGTCCTGCCACTGCGAGGGCATCAACGGGCATCCGGACCGGAAGTCCACGGGGAACTGAGCCGGATGCGTCCCGCGCCTCTCGCGTTCCTCGTCATGCTCCTCGCGGCGGGGCCCGGGCGCGCGGCCCGCTTCGACGCGCGGCCCGACTGGGTCGCCCGCGGCAGCGGACAGTTCGTCCTGCCGGACGGCGCGGATGTTTTCGCCGCCGTCGGCAAGCTCTCCGGCGTTCGGAATCAGTCCCTCGCCCTCTCCGCGTCCGACGACCGCGCCCGCGCGGCGCTCGCGGAACTCGTCGCCGAGCGCGGCCCCCTGGACCCGGAGGCGGCCAAGGCTCTCGTCGCCCCGGACGACGTCATCGTGGACCATTGGCGGGATCTCTCCGACGGGACGATGTACGCCTTGGCGCGCATCGACGCCGCTCGGGTCAAGCTGGCCGCCGCCGAACATCCCGCCGCGCCCGTTCCCGCTCCGGCGCCCGCGCCCGAAGCGGCGTCCGAGGCCGCCTCCGCCCCGTCTTCGCCGGGCATCGACCGAGCGGAGCTGCGACGCATGATGGAGGAGGCCGTCAGGAGCATGAATCCGCCGAAACCGCCCGAAGCTCGCGCGAAGATGACGTCCGACGCGGACGTCCCGCGCTATCATGCCGCCGAGAACCCGGACGACTACGCCGTGGTCGTCGGCGTCGAGAAGTACGCCGGACTGCCGGACGCCGCCTTCGCGGAGCACGACGCCGCGGCCGTGCGCGACCATCTAGTTGCCGCGGGCTACCCCGCGCGGAACGTCGTCCTCCTGACGGGACAGAACGCCAGCCGCGCCGGCCTGGTCAAGAACCTCGAGGCCTGGCTTCCCAACAACGTGAACTCCCGCTCCACCGTGTTTTTTTATTACTCCGGGCACGGCGCGCCCGACGCCGCATCCCATCAGGGCTACCTGGTCCCCAGCGACGGCGACCCCCAGTACCTGGAGGAGACCGCGTACCCGGTCAAACGCCTGTACGCGAAGCTGAACGCCCTGAAGGCCCGGCGGGTGATCGTCGCGCTGGACTCCTGCTTCTCCGGCGCCGGCGGCCGCTCGGTCCTGGCCAAGGGGACGCGTCCCCTGGTGTCGAAGATCGATCTGGGCTTCAACGGAACCGGGAAGGTCGTCGGCCTCAGCGCCTCGGGGTCCGCCCAGATCTCCGGCACGGCGGACGATCGCGGTCACGGCCTGTTCACTTATTACTTCCTCAAGGGACTCGACGGCGCGGCCGCGGGCCCGGACGGGCACGTCACGCTCCGGAATCTCTTCGACTACCTGTCCCCGAAGGTGCGCGACGACGCCCAGCGCCAGAACCGCGAGCAGGCGCCCCAGCTTCTGCTCCCCTCCGGCGCCAGCGCGGACTTCCGTCTTCGCTGACCCGCTAGAAGTGGATCTTGAGCGTGACGGCGGCGACGGCCTTGGGGCCCTTGGAGACATAGGGGTTCCGGCCCTGCGGACGCGCGTCGTCAGCGGCGCCGGCGCCCTGGGGGCCTTCATCATGCGGAAGCTGACCCACGGTCAAGGTTCCCGCCGGGCTCTGGGGGAGCACGATGGCGGTGATGTCGGCGCGGACGTCCGCTCTCCCGTTCGCCTCTTGGTTGACGGTCACCAACCCGCCCAAATAGGACCGCGGCGCGGCCCGCAGGCTCCGTCGGGCGAGGGCAGGAGTCCGTTGATGCGCTGGGCGGGCGTCTCGTCGAATTTCACCTTCCACCGCGGCTCGATCTTGGGCGCTTCCGGCGGCACGGCCGGCGCCGGGGCGGTCTGCGCTCCCGCCGCGCCGCAAAGCGCCAGCAAGACGAAGAGGGTCTTCATACATCGATGGTAGCGGGGAATAACCCGGCCGACCTGAGGCTTTAGACCCATGCTCAGATAGTCTTCCGCCCGCCGCCCAGCCGTTCTCATACCGGGGGCGGCGAAACCGCCGTTCGGCGGGACG
>JAGWMT010000287.1 GCA_028871595.1 Elusimicrobiota bacterium | reverse complement strand
CTGAGCCGCGTCAGCCGCGGTAGGAGCCCTTGAAGCTTTTCTCCATGTCGCGGCGCTGATCTTTTTTGCGCAGGTCGTCGCGGCGGTCGGCGCCGGTCTTGCCCTTGGCCAGGCCGAGCGCGACCTTGGCCCAGCCGTTCTTGAAGTAGACCTCCAGCGGGATCAAGGTGAGGCCCTTGGTGGTCAGCTTGTTGACGATCTTGGCGATCTCGGCGGAGTGGAGGAGGAGCTTGCGCTTGCGGCGCGGGTCCAGGGGCTCGATGTTGGCGGCGAAGGTGTAGGGCGGGATGTAGAAGTTCTCCAGCCACAGCGCGCCGCCGTCGGCGCGGCCGAAGCAGCCGTCCAGGCTGCCTTGACCCTTGCGCAGGGCCTTCACCTCGGGGCCGCGCAGCTGCAGGCCGGCCTCGATCACCTCGATGATCTCGTAGAACTGGCGGGCCTTGCGGTGCGTGGCGACCGTCTTCTTATCGTCTTCCTTGTCTTTGGGCGTCATGATGTCGTATGATGAATTCTACTCAATTTGGTCTCGAGCGGCGGGCAGGTGGCGGAACTGGCAGACGCGCACGGCTCAGGACCGTGTGGCCGTAAGGCCTTAAGGGTTCAAGTCCCTTCCTGCCCACCGATCGAGATCAGAATAAATAAAATAAGACAGGGGGCCATTCAATGATGAAGTCGAAGAAGTCCGGTTTCACGCTCATCGAGCTGATGATCGTCGTCGCGATCATCGGTATTCTCGCCGCCATCGCCATTCCGAAGTTCGCGGAGCTCATCCGCAAGTCGGGCGAAGGCGCGTCCAAGGGCAACCTGGGCTCGATTCGCTCGTCTCTGAGCATCTACTACGGCGACCTGGAAGGCCAGTACCCGTCGAAGCTGGCGGCGCTGACCATCTCCGGCAAGTACCTCACGACCTTGCCCAACGCCAAGGCCCCGAACTACCACGGCGACACGTCCGCCGAGGTGGACGCGCTCCTCAGCGCCCCGACGGACGCGGGCGGCTGGGTGTTCAACAACACGGTCGGCGACGCCAACGTCGGCGGCGTGATCGTGAACTGCACGCACACGGACACGAAGGGCACCGTCTGGACGACCTACTAAAACGCCGTTGATCGAACCCCCGGGGGCCGCAAGGCTCCCGGGGGTTCCTTCATTTCAGGGGGACTATGGTGGAGACCGCGATCGCGTTGCTGTACGGCTGCGTGTACGGCAGCTTCCTGAACGTGGTGGTCCACCGCCTGCCGCGCGAGGAGTCCCTGGTGAAGCCGCGGTCGCGCTGCCCGCGCTGCCGCAAGCCCATCGCCTGGTTCGACAACCTGCCCATCCTGTCGTGGGTGATCCTGCGCGGACGCTGCCGGCACTGCCATAAGCCCATCTCCGCGCGCTATCCGGCGGTGGAGGCGGCCACCGGCCTTCTGGCCGCGGCCCTGCAGAGGCGCTGGCCGGACGAGCGCGTGTGGCTGGCGGGCGCCATCCTGGCGTGCGGGGCCCTGCTGGCGGTGGCCTTGATCGACTGGGAGACCTTCCTGATTCCCGACGAGCTGTCCTTGGGCCTGGCCGCGGCGGGCCTGCTGTTTTCGCCGGTGAACCCCTGCTTCTCCGGCGGCGCGTGGTGGACGGCGCTGCGCGGCAGCCTGATCGGCGCGCTGGCGGGCTTCGCGATGGCCTGGGCCATCGCCGCGATCGGCGAGGCCATGCTGAAAAAGGAGGCGCTGGGCGGCGGGGACGTGAAGCTGCTGGCCGGCGTGGGCGCGTGGACCGGCGCCCTGGGCGCCTTCAACTGCCTGATGCTGGGGTCCTTCGCGGGGTCCATCTACGGCATCCGCCTTCTGCTGGCGGGCAAGGCCAAGCGCTCCGACCCCATCCCGTTCGGCCCTTTCCTGGCGGCCGCGGCGGCGTTCAACTTCTTCGTGCTCCTGCCCCTGGGCTGGCCTCTCCTTTAAAAGACGGATGAATCCGTCATGGGGGCTTGACAAATCAAGCCCCAGGGACAAAGCTTACAAGGTCGTCCGTCGCGCGCGGAGGCGGGATGAACCCCTCGATCGCCCTTGTGGCCGCAGTCCTTGTCCTGGCCGTGCCGGGCCGCGCCGAACCTCCGGCGCCCGCGCCGCCCTCCCAGTTCGGCGCCGCGGACCAGAAGCTGATCGACCGCTACACGGCCGCGTTGGCCGTCAAGTTCGGCGGCTCGAAATGGGCGGTGGCGGGCGGCTCCTTGACGGCGACCACGCCCTCCGGCGGAGTGGCCGTGAGCCTGGACGGCGTGAAAAGCGAGGACGAGGTGGAGACGCGGATCCTGGCCGCGCTCAAGCCCGTGGAGAAGAAGGAGGCGGGCGAGGCGAAGACCCCGGTGTACTTCGCGGGCGCTTCGGCCGACGCCCTGTTCAAGGACGGACCGGCGAAGCTGGACCTGGCGAAGGGGGAGATCAATTTCCCGGACAGCAGCCAGGCGAAGATCGTGTTCTCCGACTCCGGCAATCCGGCGCGGCGCGTGGTGATCCGCCGCGGCGACGACGGCGCGCTGACCGTGACCATGGACCAGGCCGACTACTCCTTCGTGGAAGCTCGCGTCGCCGGCGGCAAGAGCCAGCGCGACGGGGTGAAGAAGGGGCCGGCCAGCGTCTATTTCGAGTTCAACGTCTGGATGCAGCGCAATTTGAAGCTGGCCGACGGGCGCGCGGCCAAGGAGAAGGCGCCCAAGCTGAGCGACGGCGGCTACCGGCATCCGTCGTTCGAGAAGCTGATGAGCCAGGTCCAGGGCGGCCTGACCGGGGACAAGCTGGCGGCCGCGTTCGACAACGCCGGCGCCCAGGCCCCGGCGAACCTGGACGCCCGCGCCCAGGCCGCGCGCGAGATGGTGGCCTCCGGCTACGGCGGGGCGGCGCGCTGGAAGATCAACTCCAACGGCAAGTACGCCGACGCCAACGGGAACCTGACCTTGCTGGTGCGCGCCAACGGCGCCGACGGGAAGATCGAGGAGACTCCGGTCCTGATCAAGAAGAACGCCAAGGGCGGCTGGGACCTGGCCGCCGCGGTGGCGCCCGTGACCAAGATCCTGCTGGCCGGGGACGTGGCCGGCGCGCGCGCCCAGGCCTACGAGACCGCCGCCGCGGCGACGCCCGCCGACGCGGCGGCCGAGGTGAAGCGCCGCCCGCTGGCCGCGCTGGGCATGGGGATCATGGGTTTCGGCGGGACGACGGCGCTGACCAACGCGGGCCCGGCCAAGACCACGGTGGACGCGGCGGTGGCGGGCATGGTCGCGCGAACGAACGCCGAGAACGCGACGGAGAAAAAGGCGGTCGAGGCGGTTTGCGGCAAGGGCAGGACGGCCTGCTCGACGCCGGCCCCGAAGTATGTCCCGCCGACCGTCTCGGCGTCGAACACCCCCAGCCCGCCGGGCACGTCTTGCCAGTTGAACATTCAGTCCCGGGGGCTGGCGGATTTGCCCGGATATCAAGGCGAGGGGCCGAAGCCTTGGATGGGGATGATCCCCACGGTCATTGCGGGCGGCTTCCAGGCGGCCGGCTGCGCCTTCGGCGACGATGCCGACGCGCGGTTGAAGGCCGCGAGCAACGCGCAGAATCGTTTGACGAGTCTGGCCTCGTGCCGGGGATACAACCCGGCGGACAACGTCCAGGCCGACGGCGGCACGTTCCCGACGAATCTGCCCGGCGGCGTCGCCACCTGCGCCTTGATCCAGGCGCACATTAAGGGATGACGGCCGCGTGACCGCGAACCGAGCCCCGTTCTCCGCGCGCGTGGCGGCGTTCACCGCGGACGTGGCGCTGACGGCGGCCGGCTACTTCCTGAGCCTGAAGCTGGTCTTCCGGCGCGAGACGGTTTGGGGCAACCCGCACGGCCCCCTGTTCGTGACTTTGTGGACCGGGGTGTTTTTGGTGTACCAGGCGTTCCTCTCCTGCGAGGGGCGGCGCTCCGCGGGCAAGGCCCTACTGGGCCTGCGCGTGGTGGACGCCGACGGCGAGCCGCTGGAGGCCGCGCGCGCGGGGCTGCGCTCGGCGGCGTACCTGCTCAGTTCGCTGGGCGACCTGGGCTTCGCGTGGGCGCTGGTGGATTCCCAGGGGCGGTGCTGGCACGACCTGATCGCGGGCAGCGCGGTGGTGGAGGACGCGCCGTCGTCGCCGCGGCGGCGCGCGGCGCTGCGCCTGGTCGCGGCGCTGTGCCTGGCGGGATTTTCGGGGCTGTGGTATTGGCGCTGGGTGGTGCGGCCGCGCTTCGAGCGGATCTACCGCGCGGCGGCGGCGAAGTCGGCGCTGGAGGAGATGAAGGTGCTGGAGCGCCTGTATTTTTACGGCAACGGGCGCTTCACCCTTAGCACCGACGACCTGGC
>JAGWMT010000286.1 GCA_028871595.1 Elusimicrobiota bacterium | reverse complement strand
TCCTGGATGGCCGCGTCGTACGGGGCCGGCGTGCCGGTCAAGGCGTCCAAACTCGCCGCGCAGGCCAGTTGCGCCGCGCGCCAGACGCGTTCCGCGGCCAAGAGCGAAAGCCCGCCGACCGACTGCATCGCTTGGGTGCCGTTCAAGAGAGCAAGGCCCTCTTTGGAGGACAAGACGAAGGGGCGCAACCCCGCGGATTTCAGCGCTTGAGCCGCGGGAACGCGGCGCCCGCGGAAACACGCCTCGCCTTCACCGATGATCGCCAAAGCCATGTGAGCCTGCGGGGCGAGATCGCCGCTGGCGCCCACGGACCCGCGGCTGGGAATCAGAGGGACGATGCCGGCGGAAAGCATTTTCGCCAGATGGCGGGCCAAGGCGGGGCGTACGCCCGAGCAGCCGCGACAGAGCTCGTTCAGACGGAGGAAAAGGATGCCCCGGGCCTCCGCCGCGGTCAATGGCTCGCCGACGCCGCAGGCGTGCGATAACACGAGGTTGCGCTGGACCTGGGTCAAACGTTCGCTGGAGATACGCGTGGAGGCGAGTTCCCCGAAGCCCGTGTTCACGCCGTAGACGGTGCGGCCGGACGCCATGACGCTCTCCAGCACGCGGCGGGACGCCGCGATCCGGCGCAGAGCCGAGGACGGCAAGGCAACGGCGCGTTCGCCTTCGGCGACCGCGGATAATTGTTCGAGCCGGAGGCTCGAACCCAGCTTAAACGAGCTCAAGGGCGACCGCGACGGCTTCCCCGCCGCCCAGGCAGATGCCGGCGACGCCGCGCTTGCCGCCGCGGATTTGGAGCGCGTTGATCAGGGTGACGAGAATCCGCGCGCCGGAGGCGCCCAGCGGATGGCCCAACGCGACCGCTCCGCCGTGGACGTTTATTTTTTCGAAAGGCAGCCCCCCGAGCTTCGCCACGGCGAGCGTCACCACGGCGAACGCCTCGTTGACCTCGAAAAGATCCACGGAGTCCTTCGTCCAGCCCGTCTTCTTCAAGAGCTTTTCGACCGCCCCGGCCGGCGCCGTCGTAAACCACTTCGGTTCCTGCGAATGCGTGGCCCACCCGACGACGCGGGCCAGCGGCTTCTTTCCGGCCGCGCCCTTGGCGCTGGAGAGAATCAAGGCCGCGGCCCCGTCGTTCAACTTCGAGGCGTTCGCCGCGGTGATGGTGCCGCCGTCTTTCTGGAACGCCGGCCGGAGCTTGGAGACCTTGTCGAGCTTGGCCCGGCCCGGCTCTTCGTCGACGTCGACCCCGTCCACGGCGACGATCTCGCTCTTGAAATAGCCCTTGGCTTGCGCCTCGAGAGCGCGGGTGTAGGACTTCATCGCCCACTCGTCCTGCATCTCGCGGGTGATGCCGTGCTCCTTCGCGCACAGTTCCCCGCAGTCGCCCATGTGCACGCCGTCGTAGGGATCCATCAGGCCGTCGCGGAGGATGGAGTCCATCAGCTTGGCGTCGCCGTAGCGATAACCGCTCCGGGCTTTGTCCAGAAGATACGGCGCCTTCGACATCGACTCCATCCCGCCCGCCAGCGCGTAATCCTCCTCGCCCAAGGCGATGGACTGGGACGCCAGCATCACGGCCTTCATGCCGGAGCCGCAGACCTTGTTGACCGTGGTCGCGCCCACCGAGACGGGGATTCCGGCGGCGATCGCCGCCTGGCGCGCCGGCGCCTGCCCGATGCCGGCCGGAATCACGCAGCCCAGGACCACCTCGCCCAGCTCCTCGGCCTTGACGCCGGACTTGGAAATCGCGTCCGCGGCGGCCTTCGCGGCCAACTGGGGAGCGGTGGAATTGGCCAAGGTCCCGTTCAAGGAACCGATGGCCGTCCGCGAGGCGGACAGGATCAGGATCTCGTTCATATCGTCTCCGGAAGTTTCAGTAATAGACGGCGCGCGCGGCCAGACCGCAGGCCACCGACAGCGCCGCGCCCGCGTAGAACGCGAACGCCGACATGTCGAAGATGCGGCGCCGCCGCAGCAGGAACATCACGCCCAGCCAGCCCGCGGCGAGGACGGCCGCGCCCGGCGTCGAGGGATAGAGGAAGCACAGGCCCAGCACCAGGCGCTCCGCCATCCCCAGGTACTTCTCGTCCGTCCCGGGGAACTCCGCGCCGTGCAGGTCCTTCTCCAGGAAATACACCATCACCGTCGTCGCGTGGGTGGCCAGCACGAACACGCAGCCCAGCACGGGCCATTTCTCGGGGAAATAGCCGACGGCCGTCGCGTTGGACATGGCCATCGGCGCGACGGCGAAGATCACCGAATAGTGGATGATCTGGTCCCAGACGAAGAACAAGGTGTTGTCCGGCATCCCGTACTTGAAGATGGTGTACACGCGCCACCAGTCCTCGAGGAAATGCGTGACGAACACGATCAGCAGGCAGGACCAGCCGTTGAGGCGAATAAACGGGTTGTCGATCCACGTCTGCCCCAGGAACGGCCAGCAGAGGATGACGTAGAACAGCGGATGCATCAGGCAATGCGCCAGCAGGCCCGTCATGCTGGTGCGCTTCCAGCGGTTGATGAAGTTCGTCTGGAACGTGAAATCGGCCAGCAAATGGCCGAACATCAGGCGCCAGAATATTTCCATTACTTGGCCGTGAGGTTGAACACGCCTTCCCAGGTGGCGTCGGGCGGGAGCACGGCGTACTCCTGGCTGCGCTCCAGATAGAGCTGGCCGGGGCCGTCGTCGGGCAGGATCTCCGCGAACTTCTTGAACGCGGCCAAGGCGTCCTCGTACTTGCGCGCGTCGAAAGCGGCGATGCCCTGCTCGTAGAGGGGCAGCGCCTTGCGCCATTCGGCGGACAGCTTCGCGGTCTCGGCGATGGGCTCGAAGATGCGGATGGGGGTCTCCTTGCCGACCACGCGCACGCGTCCGAGGGTGCGGGAGGCGACGCGGTCCTTGCAGCCCTCGTGCGCGGATTCGCTGATGATGATCTTCGAACCGAAGAACTTGTTGGCGCCCTCCAGCCGCGAGGCCAGGTTCACCTCGTCGCCGATGACCGTGTACTGCAGCTTCTTCTGGCTTCCGGTCAGCCCGACGGTGACGACGCCGGAATTGATGCCGATGCGCACGGCCGGGATCTCGGGCAGGCCCGGGTCCAGGGTCTTATTGAGCTCCGCGATCGCGCCTTGGCACTCCAGGGCCGCCAGCACCGCGTCGGCGCGATGATCCTTGTTCTCGATGGGCGCGTTCCAGAAGGCCATGATGCAGTCGCCGATGTACTTGTCGATGGTCCCGTTGTGCTCGTGGATCACGAGGCTCAGCGCCGAGAGGTACTTGTTCAGGAACTTGATCAGCGCCTGAGGGTCCATCTTCTCCGAGATGTTGGTGAAATGCGCGATGTCGAGGAAGAAGATCGTCATGTCGCGCCGGTCGCCTTCCCGCTTGACCAGCCCCGGGTCCTGCGCCAACTGGTCGACGACCTCGGGCGAGACGAACTGCCCGAAGAGCCCCTTGATCTCCTCCTTCTTGCGGCTCTCGGCGAGGACGCGGTGCACGACGAGGACCAGGTACGCGGAGACGAGCGCCGCGGCGGGCGGCAGGAACTCCAGGATGATCCCGCGGCGGAACATCGCCAGGACGAAGGCGAGCCAGCCGAGAAGGGTCGCGCCGGTCAGCGTCGCTCCGACGGCGGGCGAGAACAGCTGGAAGACGTAGGTCAGCGCCATGGCGGCGAGGATCAGCAGGACCGTCGCCCCGCGCGGCCACGAGTCGAACGAGTCGTGGTGCAGCTCGTTGTCGATCGCGTTCAGGTGGAACTCGGCGCCGGGCGCGGCCTCCGAGAACGGGGTCGGGTAGTGGTCGTAGTAGCCGAGCGCCGTCGAGCCGAGGATGACGAGCGAGCCCTTCAGGGCCTTGCGCTGGTCCGCGGTCAGGTCGCCGGACAGGACGTCGAGCAGCGAGATGCGGCGATACGGGGACGAGACCAGGTCCGCGTTCTTCGCGCTCGGGCCCGAGTCGCGCTTCTCATGCCGGAGCCAATCCTTCGGCGAGCGGAAGTTCAGGGAGCGGACGCCGGCGCCGCCCTCGGAGCGCACCTCCTCCAGGGTCTTGCCCTCGAACGCGGACAGCGCCGCCGCCTCGAGGGAGACCGCGTCGAACTTGTCCCGCAGCGGGTCCGCGACGCCCTCGCGGAACAGGGAGTAGCGGCGCATGTGGCCGTCCTCGTCGAGGAGATCCGTGATGTCCGGATGGCCGAGGTACTTGGTGGACTTCAGCAGGGAATCCACGGGGAGGCTCGTCACGGTGGTCACGCCGTTCGGGGCGTCCTTCTCCGCCTGGGAGAAGAGATGGACGACGCGCCCGAAGCGGCGGGTCGCCGCGGCGAGCGCGGCGTCCCCCGCCC
>JAGWMT010000285.1 GCA_028871595.1 Elusimicrobiota bacterium | reverse complement strand
CGAAGCCTCGGCCGCCCAGGACCGGGGGGACTGACATGCTCTCCCGAGTCAACAGCCTGGGCCTGCGCGGCGTCGAGGGCTTCCCCGTGGTGGTGGAACTGGACCTGGCCGGCGGCCTGCCGGCGTTCGCCACCGTCGGCCTCCCCGACGTCGCCGTGCGCGAGGCGCGCGAGCGCGTGACGGCGGCGGTGCGCAACTCCGGGTTCAAGTTCCCCTCGCGGCGCATCACCGTGAACCTGGCGCCGGCGCGGCCGCGCAAGGAAGGCAGCCACTACGACCTGCCCATCGCCGTGGCCCTGCTGGCGGCCTCCGGCCAGGCCCCGGCGGGGGCATGGGAGAAGGAGTGGTGCTTCGTCGGGGAGCTTTCGCTGGACGGCCGCGTGCGGCCGGTGCCGGGAGTGCTGGCCATGGCCGAGCGCGCGCGGGACGAGGGCTACCGGGTCATCGTGGTCCCGGAAGACAACGCCGCGGAGGCCGCCGCCGCGGGCCTGCGCGCCCTCCCTGTCGGCGACCTGCGCGAGGCCGTCGGCCTATTAAACGGCCGCCCGGCGCGGATCATGAGCGGCGCCGTTCACGCCGCGCCCGCTCCGGACGCGCCGGGCGAGCCCGACCTGGCCGACGTGCGCGGCCAGGCCGCGGCCAAACGGGCTCTCGAGATCGCGGCCGCGGGCGGGCACAACCTGCTGCTCATCGGCCCGCCCGGCACGGGCAAGTCCATGCTCGCGCGCCGGCTGCCGGGCCTGCTGCCGCCGATGAGCGAGGCCGAGGCCGTCGAGGTGACCAAGATCCAGTCGGCGTGCGGCCGGGCGCCGCAGGGCGGCCTGGCGCGCGCGCGCCCGTTCCGCGCGCCCCACCACGCCTGCTCGGCGCCGGCCTTGGTGGGGGGCGGACCGTCGGCGCGGCCGGGCGAGATCTGCCTGGCGCACGGCGGCGTGCTGTTTTTGGACGAACTGGCCGAATTCCCGCGCCCCGCTTTGGAAGCCCTCCGTCAACCGCTGGAGGACCGCGCCGTGCGCGTCGCGCGCGCGAAGGATTCGCTGGAGTACCCGGCGCGCTTCCTTCTGGTCGCGGCCACGAACCCGTGTCCGTGCGGCTACCTGGGGCACCCACAAAAACCCTGTTCGTGCACGGCTCATGCCGTCGGGAAATATCTGGGCCGCCTCTCCGGGCCGCTCTTGGATCGCATTGATCTCCAAATCGAAGTCGGGCCTGTGGACTTCGCCGATTGGGCGGCGAATAGGAAAGATTCCGCGCCTTCCTCCGGGTCATCGGCCGTCGTGCGGGAGCGAGTCATCCAAGCCAGAGCCAGGCAAAAGAAGCGCTGGGGGGAAGGGGCCGCGGCCATGAACGGATTGGTCGAACCCGCCGTCTTGCGGCGTGATGCAAGCGCAACTCCCGAGGCGTTCCAGACGCTGGAAACAGCGCAGCGCATGGCGGCGTTCTCAGCCCGCGCTTTGGATCGGGTTCTCCGCGTAGCCCGCACGATCGCGGATCTGGCCGGGAGCGAACACGTCGGGCCGTCTCATGTTATCGAGGCCGTGCAGTTCCGGAGCCTGGACAAGCTCCGAGCGTACATCGCCCAGCAGCGGTAGTGGGTTACCGATCTTCAAAGACTTCGCCTGAGCGGAATTGTGATGCGGCGGAATCCCACCAGTACAGCTTGGGGGATTTCCAATTCTTCAAGGTATAGACGTCGAGCGGTCTGTCCGTGAATCCCTCCTGCGGGAGGGCAAACTGCTTCGTGTACATGTCTCCGCCCAGATCGTACGCGCTCCCTTTGGGAGCTGGCGTCAGAAGATCGAACGCTTTCCGCGGCAAGGGTTTTCCCTGCACGTACTTCGCACGCCATCCCTGGAATGCCTCCTTGGGATAAAGAAGACTTGCGTGGTAGCTGTTGCCGCGAGACAAGATGACGATCACCATCGGCCCGTCGCGATCCCGCCCGGCGAGCGCCGCGTCGAGAATCCCGTCTCCATTGAAATCCCCAAAAACGGCGGATGGGGCGGACTGGAGCGAGAATCCGTATCTCCGTATCGTCTCCGGGGGATAGTCGGTCTGCCGCCAAATCTTGAATCCCGGCGCGACCTCGCGCACCGCCTGTTCGATCGCGGGCGGAAGAGAGACTCCGAATTCGATCCTGGGTCCTTCCGGGTCATAGGCGGGGAGAGCGGGCGCGGCCTGCTTGGGCACGGCGGTCATCGCGGCCCCGGGGACGCCGTGAGGTTCCGCGTGCGCCGGCCGCGCCGCGCTCAGCGTCAAGAAAACGCCTAAAACCAGCCGCATGTTTTCACTTGTCGCGGTCGAGATTGATGCCTTCCTGATGGAACCTGGAGGCCGCCCTCTCCCACCAGAGGAGGACTGGTCCGTGCCACCAGTCGAAGCTGTATTCGTTCAAATACCATTCGATGAATCCGTCGTTGCGGAGCGTGACAAGACGAACGGCCATGTCGCCGCCCGCATCGTACGTCCCGGCCTTGGGCGCGAACGAGAGCTTGCCGAACGCGGTTTTCGGCACGCCCTTGCCCTGCTTGCGCAACGAGTCGAAGGTGTCGCTGCGGTAAACAGGCACGACGCGATAGCCTCCCGCGTCCGACACGATTGTCAAGAGTTCGGGTCCGTGGTCGTTGCGCCCGGCGAGGGCGCAATCAAGTCGACCGTCGCCGTTGAAATCGCCGATGACTGCGGAGGGGGTGGACTGGATGGAAAACGGATAGCTTCGGATATCCTTGGCGGAGTAATTCGACTGCCGCCAGGCTTTGAATTGCGGATCGTAGGCCTTCAGCGCGCGCCGCATGCCGGGGGGCAAGACGACATTGAATTCCACCCGCGGTCCTTTCGGATCGTAGACGGGAAGCGGCGGCGCCGTTTTCCTGGGTACGGCGGTCATCGTGACGCCGGGGACGCCGTGGGATTCCGCGTGCGCCGGCCGCACGGCGACGAGCGCCAGACACAGTCCGCAGGCAAACCGCATGGCTTAAGGACGGTCGCTCTGCTCGGGCAGAGTCTCGGGATGGCCTGCGCCCAAGTCGACGCAACCTTGCGGTCCTGGAGGGGGGGTGCAACAGTCGATGAACTCCACGTGGGGGTCGCTCGCGTAGTCTTCGGCGTGGAGTGAGCCGTGCATGGTCAGGTGATAATGCGGCACCTCGCCGGCAGCGTCTCCCTCGGAGCGGACGTCCGCATACCGGCACATGATTCCCAGAAGCTTGGCGCGGTCGCCTTTGCGCACCCATTTCTTGGAGATGTCGGCGTTATCGCCGAACATGTGGCTCAGGTGCGGAGACTTCCAGTTCCTGTTCAAGTCGAAAACGCCGCCCCAGGGCAGGCTCATGTCGTTATAAAAGAGCGACGCGGAATCGGGGCAAGCCTTGTGCCCCCCGGCCGACTCCACGGCGATCTCGCTCTTTGCCCTTCCCAGCGCTTGAGGAAAATGCAGTCGCCCACGCCGACAAGGGAAGAATCCCGAATACGGTCAAGATCGCCAAGGTCCTCATGGAGGGCCCCCTGAATAAGAATGAGAATCCGACTAACTTCGCAGATCCTATCGGATATGCCTGAGACGGTCAATCGTTTTTTCCGTCCCAATCCGCCAGGGACGATTCGTCCACACCCATCGACTTGGCCATACCCTCCTGACTGAGGCCCAATCCTTCCCGCCAGACCCTGATTTTTTGTGATAATGACCCGGCTTCGGACTCAGGGGGAGTGCTGGTTCAATTCCCAATTGAGGATGGAACATTTATCCACCCTCAATCGTATGGATAGGGAGGTTTGAGCGAGCCCCAGGTCCAGCCGGCATTTCCGGATATGATCTCCCAGGGTATCGCGAGTCTTTGGATGCGATGAATCACATGGACTTTCCGCCGTCAGACGCCACTGGCAGAATGGCAACGCTGCCATGCCCGTGCGCGGCCCCGGGAGCCCTGAACGCGTTCGCCGACCTGGCGGGAGACGAACGCGTCGGCGCGGCGCATCTGGCGGAAGCATTGCAGTACCGGGCGTTGGACCGGCTGCGCGCGGTCCTGGAGGAACAGCGATGAAAAAAATCATTTTTCTGGCGGCGGTCATCGGCGGATTCTGGTGGTACGCGACCCACAAATTCAATTTCGCGGACACCATGACCTACGCCCAGAAGCACCCGTCGTCGTCCTGGGCGCCGGCCGTCGAATACTCGATCGGCATGGTGTACTACCAGCGCGCCGATTATCCGAAGGCGCAGGAGACCTTCACCCAACTGCTCACCGATTTTCCCACGGGCCAGTACGCCGCGCGGGGCCTGCTGCGGCTGTCCGAGGCCGCGGAGGAGAACCGCGACTGGGCCACGGAGAAGGAAACCTTGGACCGCTTCCT
>JAGWMT010000284.1 GCA_028871595.1 Elusimicrobiota bacterium | reverse complement strand
GATCTGCAAGCGGCATCTGCGCATCTACGAGACCCCGATCTCTTATTCCGGCCGCACCTACGCCGAAGGCAAGAAGATCACCTGGGTGGACGCCTTCTCGTACATCTGGTGCCTCGTGCGCTACCGTGTCGCGGACTGAAATCCGGGCGCTGGCCTGGATCGGCGTCGCCGCGCTCATCCTGCGCGTCGGCGCCGCTTTGCTGACCGAGGCGCACCCCCTCTTTCCAGCGTACTACTACGCGGACGCACTCATGACCAACGAGCACGCCGCCGCCGCGTTCGCGGCGGCGCACGGCGGTCCGCCTTACGATTACAAAGGCGTTCTCAGCCACCTCATCGGGGTGCGCGAGCAGGTCGCCGTGTACGGCCTGATCGGCGTCCACCCCGTCGCAATGAAGCTGATCAATTCCGTTCTCGGCGCGGCGGCGGTCGTCGCCCTGGGCGCGGCAGCGGCGTGCGCCTTCGATCCCGCCTTCGCGCTGGCCGCGGCGGCGTTGTGCGCCGTCTGGCCGTCGGACGTCTTCTACACCTCGCAGAACCTGAAGGAATCACCGACGAATTTTCTCGTTTATGCCGCTCTGGCGTGCGGATTGGCCCTGGCGACGAAACAAGTCGCCGCGTCGAAGAAATCTCTTCTGTTCGCCGTTCTGACATGCGGGGCCTTGGTCGGGGCGGGGTTCTATCGATCGTACGTGATGCTGGTGCTGGCCGCCGCGCTGATTCTCGTTTACCTTCTCGATATGGCGAAAACGCGAACATTGACGCGGAACGCCGCCTTCGGCCTTCTCGCCGTCCTCCTGGGCCTAGCGGCCTACCGCCCGCTGTCCCGCGGGACCATGAACCGGTTCTATCCGGCCGGCGCCCCCGGCGACCCGCGACTGGAAACGCCGCTGATCCCGGTCAGCTACGACTCGACCTCGCCCGAGGCGGCGACATACAGGCCCACATCTCTGCACGGGCTCGCCGAATTCCGGCGCCTGCGCCAATACTCCGACCGGGTCTATGCCAAGAATATCGAGAACCGGGAGATCGCGACGCAAATCCTGCCCGGCGCGGCGCTCGACACCTGGAGGGATCTGGCGGTCTTCCTCCCGAAAAGCGCCTTCGAGGTGCTCTTCATGCCCTTGCCCGGACTTTACCCGATGGACGGAAAATTGGGGCGGATCTTCGCCTCCGGCGAGAATCTGATTTTACTGATCTTAGCCGTCCTCGGAATCGCCGGCGCCGTTCGCGGACGCTGGACGCCGGCGCGCCTGGGCTTCCTCGCTTTCTTCGCCGCGATGACCCTCGGCAGCGCCCTGCTCGAGTTCGACTTGGGGAGCGCCGGGCGCCACAAGCTTTTGTATCTGCCGATGCTGTTCCCGTTCGCCGCCGAAGAGGCCGCGCGCCTGTTCGGACGCAAGGAGCCAGCGTGATCAAAGTACTTCAAGTCGTCGACGGCGGCGATGCCGCCGAACAGGCCCAGGCGATCCGCGCCGGGCTGAACCCCGCGACATTCGACGCCGAATTGATCGACGCCGCCACCCTGTCCGCGCATGCGCTCAAGCGCCTGTTCCTGTCGCGCCGTCCCGACGTGGTCCACGCGCATTCCCCCAAGGCCGGCGCGAAGGCGCGTTCCGCCGCGAAAGCCGCCGGCGTCAAGAAGATCTTCTATACGCCGCACGGCTACGCGTTCCTGTCTCACGCGCGCTCGGCGCCGGCGCGCGCCCTGGACCGCCTGCTGGAGCGGGCCGCGGCCCGCTACGGCGAAACGATCGCGTCCTCGGGGACGGAAGCGGAACTGGCGCGGACCTTGGCCCCGGGACGCCGCGTCCACCTGGCGCGCGATCCGTATCTGGGCGGATTCCCGGAAACGGTTCCGCACGACGATACGGTCGTGGCCTCCTACGGGCGGATGACGCGGGCGCGCAACCCGGACGCCTGGGTTCTCCTCGTCCAGCGCTTGACCGACTCCCGCAACGGCGTCCGCTGTATGTGGATCGGCGGCGGGGAAGACGAAGCGAAGGCCCGGACGAACCTGACCAATATGAACCTCCTCATGAAGGTCTCGGTCACCGGGGAACTGCCGGACGAGGCCGCGCGTGAGAAGTTGCGCGAAGCGGATCTCTTCGTGCAATACTCCCGCGAAGTTTCGGAGCCCGACGCGCTGCGCGACGCGATGGCTCTCGGCCTCCCGGTGGTGGCCTCCGACCTTCCGGCGCATCGCGATCTGGTGGTTCCGGGCGAGACCGGCTTCCTGGTCGGATCGGAAATGGAACTGTTGGAGCGCTGTCAGGAGCTTCTGGACGACGCGGACTTGCGCCGACGCATGGGCGCGGCCGGCCGCAAGCGGCTGAAACGGGAATTTTCCCGAGAACACCAGCTCGCCGAACTGTCCCGGCTCTACTCCGAGTGATCCATTGATGGGCGGCAAGCTCAAGGTCTTCCTGATCCTGGAGTGCGGCTCCCCGCACGGCGTCGGGAACCAGGTCGCGGCCGTCTCCCGCCTGTTGAACCGCGAAAAATTCGAGCCCTGGGTGATCTACGCCGTGCGCCCGGGGACCACCGCCGCCGAGTTCGAAAAGATGACCCGCTTCGCGGCGGGACACGTCCATGTCCCGGAAATGGTTCGGGAAATCAGCCCGCGGAAGGACTGGGCCGCGTTTTGGAGGCTCTACCGCCTGCTCCGGGTTGAGAAACCGGACGTGGTCCATCTGGAGTCGTCGAAGGCAGGCGCGTTGGGCCGCGCGGCGGCGTGGCTGGCGGGAGTGCCGCGCATCTACTACTCCCCGCACGGATACGGTTTCTTGCAGACCGACGCGGGGCGCGCGCGCCGGTTTCTGTATTGGAGCGTCGAGAAGGCGCTATCCTGGATCGGGAACATCATCGCCTGTTCCGACGGCGAAGCCGGACTGGCGCGCGGACTGTCCTGGGGAAAAGAAGTGTTTCAGGTGCGGAATATTTTTCTCTTCGAAGATGCCACGCCGAGCGTTCCGAAGGCGGAGGACGGCTCCGTGGTGTTCGGCGCGCTGGGCCGCCTCACGCCGGCGCGGAATCCGGCGGCGTTCCTGCGCATGGCGGAGGCGGTCGGTAAGAAACACCCGAAAGCGCGTTTCATCTGGATCGGCGGAGGTGAACTGGAGACGGAATTCCGTCGCATGGTCGACCTCAGCCCCGTCCGCGACCGATTGGAGGTCACCGGCCACGTCCCGCGGGAGCGAGTGCTGGAGACATTGGCGGGTCTCGACGTTTTCGTGCACTACTCGCGCTGGGAAGGCGGAGCGCCCATCGCCATCCATGAGGCGATGCATTTTGGAAAGCCCGTGCTGGCCTCGAATATCGCCGGAAACGTGGACTTGGTGGTCCCGGGCATCTCGGGGCTTCTCGCCGCGAACGAGGACGAGCTGTTGGAACGCGCGTCGGAGCTGGCCGCCTCCGCGGAACTGCGCGACCGGCTGGGACGCGGCGCCAAGGCCTTCCTGGAGCGCGAGCTGTCCGCGCAAAAGTCCATCGCCGCCCTCGAACGCCTTTACGCGCGCTGAGGCGGCCCCGGGCGCGGTCCCCGGGGGGTCGAATTGATATAATTCGGCATGACTCGACTGGACCCGGGCCTTCGACGGGCCGACGCGCCCGGCACCGAAGCCCCCGTCGCGGGCCTCCCCCCCTGGCTGCGGCACGCCTTGCGCACGGGTCTTCACCTCCTCCTCGACGCGGCGGCGGTGATCGCGGCCTACCGCGCCGCGTTCGCCGTCCGCTTCGAATGGGGGCCGTTCCTGTCCCTCGTCCCCCTGTCGGGCGCCCCGGTCGTGTGGCGCAGCTACGAGGGCCTGCTGTACGCCGCGGTCCCGATCTGGCTGGTCTTGATCCACCTGAACAAGCTCTACACCGCGTCCTGGATGAGCGCGGCCGACCGCTTCGTGCAGATCTTCAAGGCCTGCGCGCTGGGCACGGGGACCACCTTGGTGGCGGCATTTTTATACTCCCGCCTGGCTTACTCCCGCGTGATGCTGGCCGGGGTTTTCCCGCTGTCCCTGCTGTTCGTCTGCTTAAGCCAGACCGTGACCCTCTGGATCGACGCCTGGCTGGCGCGGCATGAGGCGGCCAAGCCGGTCCTGCTGGTGGGCGGCGGACCGGTGGCCGACGTGCTGCGAGAGCGCATCCACGACCGCCATCCGGGCGCCCACGTGGAGGAGCTGGCCGTCCTGCCGTCCCTGGGCGAGCTCCAAGCCTTGCTGGCGAAGCGCGCCTACTACGAATTGATCCTCCTGCGCACGAAGGACGCGCGCGAACACGTCCTGGCCGCCGCCGAGGTCTGCGACGCCCGCGGCGTCGGCTTCAAGATGGTCCCCGACATGCTGGAGATCCGCATGGGCGAGGTG
>JAGWMT010000283.1 GCA_028871595.1 Elusimicrobiota bacterium | reverse complement strand
CGGAGCCAGCTTCGGAAAACGCGCGCCGGCATCGCCGGAGGGGAGGTATTCGACCCGGTCGCCCGTGGCCAGGCGCCAGCGTTCGATCCACAGCCGGCAGAACCCGCAGTCGCCGTCGAAAATCAAAGCAGGCCGAGCGGATTTCATCGTTTTTATTATACAACGATGGGCCTCATGATCCTTCAAACCCGCACGCTGGCATGGCTGGGACTGGCCGGGACGGTGAGCGACGCCGTGGGCGGACTGTATCTGACCTACGAACTGCTCGGCGGAAATCGCGGCCCGCTGGGGCTCCTCACGCGCGCGGCGACGTACGGCCTGATCTTCGCGCTGGGCTACGGTCTGGCCTTCGGCCCTTTCTTCGGCGCGGTGGCGGGCGTCGGATTGGGTGGAATTCTGGCTCTCGAGTTCTGGCGCGTGGCCTACTACCAGCGCACCCGCGGGTACTCGCCGCTCTACAACGTCCGCTCCGCCGGCGCGGCGCGCGGCGTCGTCCTGGGCTTGGCCGCGATGACCGTCTTCGGCTGGCAGTTCGGCGCGATATTCGCCGGCCTGAACGCGGTCTTCATGTTCGCGGTCTATCACCTGAGCTTCGCCCCGGTGCAGGACTACGCGCCTTCGCGCGACCTGCGCTTGAGCCCGCACGCGCGGAACGCCGCCGTCTTCCGCGCCGTCGCCGTGGGAATATCAGGGGGGTTGACGGGCTGGATCGAGGCGCGTCACGTGCACGCGGCCGGATTCGGTCTGACCATCGGCCTGGTCGTGGGTCTGACGGGGCTGGTGCTGGGCGCGGTGACGCCGGTAATCGAGTGGTGGGTGGAGAACCTCCCCGAGCGCACCCTCGCGACGGTGGGCTTCCTTTTGATCGCGCTGGGACTGGTCCTTCAGTCCGTCCAGTACGTCACCGTCCTGCTCGTCTCCCGCTGAGAAGCGTCGACCAAGCGGCGCCGAGCGAGCGCCGGGTTTTCTTCTCCCAGGCCCGCTCGCGCGCGGCGTCGGTGGCGAGCGCCCTCCAATCCGGGTTTCCCGGCGCCCCCGGATAGCCGGGCAGGGGGACGTCCGTCACCGGCCGGGGCGCCCCGGTCCGCGCGCGCGCGGCCTCGGCGACGGCGCGGTACGCGTCGCGGAACGGCACGCCGTCGCGGACCAGCGCGACCGCCTCGTGGGTGGCCAGGAGGTCCTCGGTGACGGCCGCGGCGCAGGCGGCCTCCCGGACGGTCAGCGCCGCGGGCAGGCGCGCGGCCACGTCCAGCATCAGGGCCATCGCGTCCAGCGCGGCGAACAGCGGGCCCTTCGTCAGCTGGTAGTCGCGGTGGTAGCCCGAGGGAAGCGCGCCGACCGCGAGGACCTGGTTCAGCCAGCCGGGGAACAGGGCGGCGCGGGCGCGCGTGAGCTCCACCACGTCGGGGTTTTTCTTCTGCGGCATGATGCTGCTGCCCGTGGTGAAGGCGTCGGACAGCTTGAGGAAGCCGAACTCCGCGGTGTTGAACAGCGAGAGGTCCCAGGCCAGCACGCCCAGGTCGCGGGCGACCAGGCACAACGACGACAAGACCGCGGCTTCCAGGCGCGGACGGCTGGTCTGCACCCGCAGGGTGTTGCGTTGGACGCGCGCGAAGCCCAGAAGCTTGGCGACGTAGGCGCGGTCCAGCGGAAGCATGACGCCGTAGCCGGCGGCGCTGCCCAGGGGCGAGGCGTCGGCCTCGCCGAAGGCGAAGCGCAGCGCGCGCTGGCCGTCCCAGAGAGCCTCGGCGTGGGAGGCGGCCCAGTGGCCCACCGTGCCGGGCATGGCGCGCTGGAGATGAGAATAGCCGGGGATGCCGGTCTTCTGGTGGCGGGCCCCGAAGGCCGCCCAAGCGTCGGCGGCCTCGCCCGCGCGGGCGTGGAGAGCGAGGAGGCGGTCTTTGAGGAACAGGCGCAGGTTCACCTGGACCTGGTCGTTGCGGCTGCGTCCGGCGTGGATTTTGGCGCCGGCGTCGCCCAGGGACTTGGTCAGGCGCTGCTCGACGGCGGTATGTATATCTTCTTGTTCCCTCGTCACCGCGAACGCGCCGGGGCGGTCGTGTAGTTTCGTTAATTCGGCGCGAAGCGCCGAATACTCCTTCTTCGTCAGCACCCCGATCTTTCGGAGGCCGGCGGCGTGAGCCAGGGAGCCGTACACCTCGTAGCGAAGGAGCCGGGAGTCGAGCTCGGGGTCGTTGCCCACGGTGTAGGCCTCCACCGTGGCGTCGAGATCGGTCTTCGTCTGCCAGAGCTTCTTCATTTCGCGGCCGCCTGTTTGAAATAGTTGCGGATCAGCTTCTCGTAAAACACGACGCCCGCCTCGAGCTCGGCCACTTCGAGGTACTCGTCGGGCGTGTGGGACCGCTTCGACTCTCCGGGCCCGGCTTTTACGGTGGGAATCCCCTTCAGGAAGACCCAATCCGACAAACTCGGCGAGCCGTACGCTTTTGCGGCGGGATTGGCGGCCAATGCGGCGAGGACCACGGCGTGGGACGGGTCGGTCTCGACGGAGCCCAGCCTTGAGGAACGCACGTGGATGGAACCCTCGACGACGGAACGAACGGCGGAGACGATCTCGTCCGGGGTGTAGTCCGGAGTGGTTCGTATATCGACGACGAGCTTGCAGCGGTCTGGAATGACGTTGTGGCGCGCGCCGCCGGTGATCTGCGTGACGTTCAACGTGGGAAGGCCCAGCGCGGAGTGCGATTTATCGAAGCGCAGCTTCGAAAGCGCCAACACGTCCCGGGCCGCGATCTCCACGGCATTGATCCCGCCCCCATGAGCGGCATGCGCCGCCCGTCCGTTCGCCGTGATCTCCAAAACAATTAATCCCTTCTGCGCCACGGCGGGCCGCAGTCCCGTCGGTTCGCCGACCACCGCGGCATCCGGGCGGGGGAGCTCCGGCAGAAGTTTCTCCAACCCCTGGCCGAGGACTTCTTCCTCGCAGGTGGCGGCGAGCAGGACGCGGCCCTTGGGCGCGTTCGTCTTGAACGCGTTGGCCGCGCCCAAAATCATGGCGGTGAGGCAGCCCTTGGCGTCGTTGGTCCCGCGGCCGTAGATCTTCCCGTCCTCGATGTCGGCCGCCATCGGATTCTTCGTCCACTCCTCCCCGACGGGGACCGTGTCGGTGTGGGAATTGAGCATCAGCAGGGGCCCAGCTCCGCCGTCCAACGTCGCCGTCAGATTGCGGCCGCGGCGCTCGGGCGTCAGTCCCAAGGTCCGGAACGCGTCCTCCAGGCGCGCGACGACGGCGTCCTCCTGCCCGCTGGGCGAGGGGATGCGGACGAGGTCCTGGAGAAGGGAAACCGCGTTCATGCCGCGGCGGACTGCGTCTCGGGCGAAAGCTCCGCCTGCTGATAGGCCGCGCGCTCGCGCTTCTCGACGATCATGGTGCCGCAGCCGGCGTTGGTGAAGATCTCGCGCAGGAGCGCGCCGGGCTTGAGGCCGTTGATGATGTGGGTGCGGCGCACGCCGCCCTGGAGGGCGCGGATGCAGGCGTCGGCCTTCGGCAGCATGCCGCCGGTGAGGCGGCCCGCCTTCTTGAAGGACTCCACTTCCTCGACGTCGGTGTAGGACACCAGGCTGGACGGGTTGCCCACGTCCTTGAGCAGTCCCTCGGTGTCGGTGACGACCACCAGCTTTTCGGCCTTCAGCGCGCGCGCGACGGCCTCGGCGATGGAGTCGGCGTTGATGTTGAGGATGGTGCCGTCGTCGTCGCAGCCCAGGCAGGAGATGACGGGCGTCATGCCCGCGTCCAGCAGGTTCGTCAGCATCTTCGGGTCCACGGACTCGATGTCGCCGACGAAGCCGAAGTCCACCTCGACCGGCGTTTCCCCGGGATTCTTCTCCATGGTGCGCTTCGGGCGCCGCGACGCGGTGATCAGGTTCCCGTCCACGCCGGACACGCCCACGGCCGGAGTGTGGTGGGCGCGGAAGGAGGACAGGATGTCGATGTTCAGCGTGCCGGCGTAGACCATCTTCGCCACTTCCAGCATCTGCGCGTCGGTGATCCGGCGGCCGGCCACGAACTCGGGCTCCAGGCCGAGCTTGCGCGCCAGCTCGGTCGCTTGATTCCCGCCGCCGTGCACCAGCACGACGCGGATGCCGACCTGCTGGAGGAGGCTCACGTCCTCGACGAGGGCGTCGAGCGTCTCGCGGCGGCCGACGACGCGGCCTCCGACCTTCACGACGAAGACCTTGCCCTTGTACATGCGGATGTAGGGAATGGCCTGCTTGAGCATGATCGGCGAGTCGGTCATCGGGAATGTCTCCTGGCGGCGGCGTTGGTTTGGGTTTGGGGGGCGAGCAGGTGCAGCAGGACGGCTTTGGCGGCGTGAAGGCGGTTCTCGGCCTCGTCGAT
>JAGWMT010000282.1 GCA_028871595.1 Elusimicrobiota bacterium | reverse complement strand
GCCCCATTTTAACAACTTTGGGCCGGGGAACCCGGGTCCTCCGCGCGCGACTGTCGTCAAAGACAGTCGAATTGTGGATAACTCCGGGCCCCGTCGGCCTATTGCGGCGCGACGAGCACGGCCTTCCACGCGGCGTCCTTGCCCGTGGAAAACAGGCTGATCCTCACGCGGGGCCAGCGACCCGACGCCTGCTCGGCGGCCAGGCGGTCGCGCACGCGCGTGATCATGTCCAGGTCGTCGTCGGAGAAGCTGAACGAATGCAGTCCCTCGCCCTCGATGGGCACGGACTGCAGGAGATCCAGAAGCTCGATCAGCACTTCAACCTTCCGCTCCGGGGTTTTCATCTCGGGCGGCAACTGGCGTTGGATGACGGAGAGTTCTCCCACGCCGAAGATCATGTCCTTGCGCGGAACGCGCGAAAGCTCGCCCAAGCGCTTGAGGACGCGGAAACCCTTCGCGAATGACGACGGGCGGTGGGCGCGGGACGTGACGATGGCCACCCAGGGCGCGTCGCGCTTGTCGGACAAGGCGTCGGCGAACGGCTTCCACGACGGGCCGCGCCACGCGCCGCCGGACCGGGTGACCGCGTCGTTCACGTCTTTCATAAACACGCGGGGATCCCGTATATCAAGGAAGTCGCGAAAAGAACCCCCGTCTTTCTCTCCTTTCCCGAATAATTCGTAATCGGCGTACTTGCCGCTCACGCCGATCGACGGCCGCACTTCCGCGAACTCCGCGGTGGGGATGGCCTTCTCTTCCCTGGTGACCTTGTGACGCACGTAGATCTTGGTGCGGTAGTAGATGAGGTTATCGTCGTTGTCGAAAGCCCTGAGCGACAACGGCTTCTTGACGGGAACGATGGTGCCGTCGGCGCGGACGGTCAGCCCTCCTCCGCGCAGAATCCGGCCGTACGCGCCGAGCTTCCTTAAAATCCCGTAAGAGGGGCGCGGCGCGGCGGGAACGGCCGAAAAAGACGGCGCGGGGCCGTCGGAAGCGGCCGCGGAGAAGGCGCCCGACAGCTTGTCTCCGGCGCTGAGACCCAATCCTGAGGCGGACTCCGGGCTGGCGGCGGAAAGATGCGCCGCGTCGGCCATTTCGGGAGCGAGCGAACGGCCAAGGATGGCCAGCTTCGCGGCGGGCGTCAACGCGGGAGCGGCGGCGGACGGACAAGAAACGGGCAAGGCGGAGGCCGCCGGGAGGAGCGGCAAGGCCGACGGAAGGGACGGCATGAGGAGGGGCGTCACGGCCGGAACGGCGACGGCGGGAAGCAGGAGCGGCGGGCGCGCGATGACCTGCGCCTCAATGGAAGGAACGACGGTCAGGAGGAAAAGGACGACGGCGAGATAACGCCTGGACGGCGGCATATCCTTATTATACCCGCCGGAGGCCGTGTATTAAGCGGGATCGGCCAGCAGTTCGGACACCACGCGCTCGACATCCGCTTTCTGCGGCTGGATGAAGTACTCCAGGTTCGGAGACAGCGCGATGCCGGGCGTGGCCTTGCCCGCCAGCAGGCGCGGGCGGACCTTCAACTCGTAGAACATCTCGTCCACCAGGCGGCGGATCAGATGCTCGGCGAAATTGGTGATCTCGGTCTCCTCGTTGACGAAGACGACGCGGCCGGTCTTCTTGACGGAGGCCTTGATCGCTTCCCAGTCGTATGGAATCAACGACCGAAGGTCGATGACTTCGATGGAACCCTTGCCCGCCGCCTCGTAGGCGCGCGCCACTTCCAGGCAGACGGGAGCCATGCGGCCGTGGGTCACGACGGTCGCGTCGGCGCCGGGATGGGAGATCTTGGCCTTGCCGATCTCGACGATGGACTCTCCCAGCTTGGGCCACTTGGCCTTCCACTTGGTGCGGTCGCCCAGGGGCGCGTCGATCATGTCGTGAAGGGTTTTCTCGTCGGGCTCGCCGGGGATGATCTCCTCGCCCTTCGAGCGCATCAGGGCCTTGGGCTTGAGGTACAGCACGGGATCATCGCTCTTGATGGCGGCGATCAGCAGGCCGTACGCGTCCAGGGCGTTCGACGGGCAGACGATCTTCATGCCGTGCAGCTTGGAGGCGATGGTGTCGAACGAATGGGAGTGATACAGGGACCCGTGGATGCCCGAGCCGGTGGGCGTCATCACCACCAGGGGCGTCTTATACTTGCCGCCCGAAGCCCAGTTGCCGTTGGCGGCGAGCTTCAGCATGTCGATGACGTTGAAGATGTAGTCCACGAACTGGATCTCGGCCACGGGACGGCCGCCGGCCCAGGCCAGGCCCAGCGCGGCGCCGATGATGCCGCGCTCGTCGAGCGGGGAGTTCCAGGCATTATCCAATCCCTGGGTCGCGGTGAACACTCCGCCCAGGGGCGCGCCCACGTCCTCGCCGAAGATCTCCGTCACGCCAAGATTCTTCTCGCCGTAGTGGAGGGCCATGCGAATGGCCTGCGCCATGTTGGCCATATCAGCTCCCTCCCTTCGTGGGATAGGACGGCGGCAGGCCGTCGGCGAACACGTCTTCCCACACGGTCTCGACGGCGGGGAAGGGCTCCTTCTTCACGGCCTGGTACGCCGCGTCCAGCGCCTCGGCCTCGCGCGCCCAGACTTTCTTGAACGCGTCGGCTTTGGCCAGGCCGCGGGAGATCATGTTCTTTTCCAGGTTCTCGATGCAGTCCGCTTCCGGGATGCGGTTGGCGCCGGACGAGGAGGAGTGGCCGTACAGGCGGCTGCACTTGGCCTCCAGCAAATAGGGCTTGCGGTTCTTGCGGACGTAGGCGAACGCGTCCAACAGGGCGTTCCAGGACTCGACCACGTCGTTGCCGTTGACGGTCCTGCCGGGCATGTCCGGGAAGACCTTGGCCCAGTCGGCGATATTTTTCTCGCCGTGCTGGGTCTCTTCCTTGGTCGAAATTCCGTAGCCGTTGTTGACCACGACGATCAGAATGGGAAGCGGCCGCACCGGGCGGTTGGCCCAGACCAGGCAGGAGTGGAAGTCCCCCTCCGCCGTGCCGGCGTCGCCGCCGTTGACGACGGTGACGGCGTCGGTCTTGGCGCGGGTCTGCGCCAGGCCGGTGCCGATGGCGGTGGAATACTGGGTCTCGATGGTGGGCGAGACGGGGACCACGTTGAACTCCGGGATGGCGTAATGGTTGACGAAGTTGCGGCCCTTCGAATAGGGGTCGGTCGCGACGGAGCGCATCTGGCGGATGGCGTCGATGGGCTTGGCTCCCATGGCCAGGACGATGGCCGAGGAGCGGTAGTGCAGGTGCAGGAAGTCGAAATGGATGCCGTGGCCCTTCTTCGTCTGGAGGCCGAGCGGGACGTTGAACGCCTCCTCGCCGGGGCCGCCGATCCAGAAGAAGCCGTCGCCGCCCTTGGACATCTTGATGAGGCGCTCTTCCAAAAGGCGGGCGCGGACCATCAGTTCGTGGATTTTGAGCAGCTTCTCGGCGCCGAGCTTCTTGTAAGAATCGGAAGCGGCGGCCGGAGCGGGCTTGGCGAGGGGTTTGGCGGGCGTCTTCGAGGGCATGGGCGGATTCTAGGAAATCAGGGGGCCCCCCTCAAGGGCCGGGAACAAAACGGGAGGGCGAATCGTATGGATAGATCGTGATTGGGTCCTGCCCGGCGAGGCTCTTGACAGAAAGTAAACTGCGGTTTACACTATGAATATCCGCAAGACGCCGGAATTCGACGAGTGGCTGTCGAGTCAAAATCGCCATTCCCGCGGCCACATCGAGGACCGGCTGGACCGGATTCGAGAGCACAATCATTTTGGCGACCGGAAGTATTTAGGGGCGGAGTTGCACGAACTACGATGGAAGAACGGTCGGCGGGTCTATTACGCTGTCGCAGTCGATAATGACGGAAAAATCGCGATCATGTTGCTGGGCGGGAACAAAAACGGCCAAAACCAGGACATCGCTCAGGCACGAAGACTGCTGGAGAGGGAAGAATGATTAAACTCAGCCCGAACACTCGCTCCGTCCCCCACGATCCCACGATCACTCTGCGCGATCCCGCCTTCATCAAACAGGCGATGATCGAAGCGCTCGCCGCGGGCGATTTCGAGGGCGTCGTCGACCTCTACCGCGCCCATCTGCGCGTTCTGAATCGCACCCGCTCCGCGAAGATTCTGAAGGTCTCCCGCCAGTCCATCCACAAGATGCTCAAGCCGGGCGGCACCCCCTCCCTGCGGACCTTCACCACGTTCATGAAGTTCCTTGAGGACAACATTCCCGCCTAAGTTTTGGATCTCCCGGAAATAGGCCGCCCCGGTGGTCGGCCTTTGCCGGGAGCCCCGCGCGTGCCGACGCATGGCGAAACACCGGTTTCCCTGTCATAATTCGAAGAATGCCGATAATGGCCGGCGGAAATAGGCCGACCGAGCGAATTCAAAGTTAG
>JAGWMT010000281.1 GCA_028871595.1 Elusimicrobiota bacterium | reverse complement strand
GGCCTTGCCGAGATGGCGGAAGATCGCCGTCACCGCCGGGGTACGGTTGAAATCATACACCACGTAGCCCACCTTGACGGGCATCCACGCGCGGGCCGAGATGTGATCGGACCTTCGAAGAAGACCGGCCTCGCGGAGGCCCTTCATGACCGACGCCTCCAGCTTGGGAACGTCGACTGTGGTTCCCCCGGGCCGCGCCGCTTCGATGTACAGCGCGCTGTGGCCCTTCGGCGCCAGATGCTTGGAGAAGTTCGAGGAGCAGCCCACGCGGTAGAACGGGAATTTCTTCTCGGGGTAGTAAATCCAATGTTTGTCGGTCACGTCCGCGCGCGCCACGCCCAGGTTCAGGTTCCAGACGGTGTTGTAGCGCAGGCGGCGGCGAGCGGCCTTGACCTCGGCCGGCAGCGGCGCGGCCAGATCCAGGAAGTCGACGAGCGGCAGGGTGTTCACCAACCGTTCGTAGCGCACCTCGCCCAGACCCGTCACCACGGCGGTCTTCTCGCGCAGATCCACCGACTCCACGCGCGCCCCGGTGCGCACCACGCCCGGCTCCAGGCGCGCGGCCAGCGCGTCGGGCAAAGACTGGATGCCGCCGCGGACCGGGTAGCGGAACGTGGCGTTGTAGCCGAACAATTTATTCTGGTCCGCCAAGGCGCCGTAAAGAACTTCGGCCGCCGCGGGCTTCGGCACGAATCGCCCCTGCCATTCGGTCGTCATTCCGGACAAGGCGGTCTGCCACAGCTTCTCGTTGTACGGCCTCATGAAATGCCGCGTGATCCCCGCGCCGAACTGCGCGCGGCACCAGGACAGGAAGTCCGGATTTTGCGCCAATGGACGCGGCCGGTGCACCGTCTCCATGAAACCGGCCACGCACTCCAGCACCGTCTTCGCCGGCAGTCCCCGCACGTTGGCCTGAAACGGATAGCGGGTGAAAACGCCCGCGGAATAGATCCACGCCCGCCGTTCCAGCGTCGCCACGTTGTCCTTGAGCAGGCTCAGAATGAATTTCTTCCCGTAGGAATCGTGCAGGTGGAGGAGGTGGCCGGTGTAGTCGAACGTGAAGCCGTCCGTCTTGACAGAGCCGGCCGTCCCGCCCACGGTCTCCCGCGCCTCGACCACCAGCCGCTCGCGCGCGCCCAGCTTCCCCAGATGATGGGCCGTCGAGAGGCCGGCCAGGCCTCCGCCGAGGATCAGAACGTCGGTTTTCATTTCATCGAGACCAAGGCGAGCCGTCGCCCCACGAGGAGCACCGCGACCAAGACGACCGCGTACACCGTCAGCGCGCCCGCCAGCGGCAAGGTGGTCGCCAGGAACGCGCAGAAACTCAGAGCCGCGGCGGCCAGCGCCGTGACCGCCACCACCTGCTTGCGGCCGAGGCCCATGCGTTCCAGCCGGAGCGCGAAGTGGTCCTTCGAGCCCAGGAACGGGGACTTGCCCTGGTTGAGCCGCAGGATGCTGACGAAGAACGTGTCGAAGACCGGGATGAAGAGGATGAGCAGGGGCGCGAAGACGCCCACGTCGTTGACGCGCGAGTAATGCGTCCCGACCGACAGGCCCGCCAGCAGGAAGCCCAAGGTCAAACTCCCGCAGTCGCCCATGAACACCTTGTGCTTCTTCGACATGTTCCAAGGGAGGAAGCCCAGCGCCGCCCCGGCCACGGCCGCGGCCGCGAACTTCACGTACTGCTCCTGGAGCGGCAGGGACACCAGCAGGAAGCCGATCGCCGCCACCGTCGCCTGGCTGGCGGCCAGGCCGTCCATGATGTCGATGATGTTCATGGAGTTCGTCACGCCCACCAGCCACACCATGGTGACCGCGCCCGCGACCCAGGCGGGATGGATGAAGTGGATGCGCAGGCCGAACTGCACCAGCAGGGCCGTGGCCACGAACTGGACCAGGAACTTCGGCTTGTAGTCCAGGCCCTGGGGGCGGCGCAGGTCGTCCGCCAGGCCCAGCAGGAAGACCAAGGTGGCGCCGATCACCAGCGAGCGCAGGTTGTACAACGTGCCGCTCGGGAAATTCGTGGTGAAGCGCAGCAGCAGCATGGCGCCGACGAAGCCGGCCCAGATCGCCACGCCGCCGAAGATCGGCGTGGGCGTGGTGTGCGTCTTCACGTCCGAGGACGGCGTGTCCAGCAGGCCCAGGCGCAGGGACAGCCCGCGCACCAAGGGCGTCAGCGCGAAGGAGAGGGCGCCGGCCACCGCGAAGCAGGCGGCGTACAGCCGCGGCTCCAATATCACGGAGCCCCCAGCGCCGCCAGCAGGCAGGCGGGACCCTGGTAGGCCATGGTCAGGTGCTTCTCCAGGCCCTTCCAGTTCGCCGCGCCTTCGGCCGTGAACGTTCCCAGGCTGTCGCCCAGGCGCGCGGACTCGCGCGGGACGAAGAGCAGATGGGTGAAGCCGTCGGAACGCAGATCGCGGACCAGCTCCTCGGGTGAAGCGGCCGCATTGGCGCGTCGGACGTAGAGATTCGGGGCGTGCACGGTGCTGGTCAGGTGCGGGGAGGACAGGTAGTAGCCGCGCTGCTCTCCCACGACGAGAATCTTATCATTCGGGCCCAGCCCCGAGCGCGCGAAGGCGGCGCACGGGTAGTACTCCAGCTTGCGCGACAGGAACTCCTCGCGACTCTGCAGGGCCAACATCGGCCCGAAGGAGCCGAACACGCCGTGCACGAACAAAAGCAAAAACAGGTGCGCGGCGATCAGCACGCCCGCCGCTCCCGCGCCCACGGCCCGAGCCGCCGGCCCGGCCTTCTCCCGCCACGCCGCCACTCCGGCCGCGCCGACCAGCGCCATGGCCGGCGCCAGCGCCGTCAGGAAGCGCAGGACCACGCCCGTCGTGAACCAGCCGGCCACGTACCACGCGGTGAGCAGCGCCAACCCGCGGCGCTCGCGCTGGCGCCAGGCGGCGTACAGGCCCGCCGCCCACAGCCACAAGGTCAGGTCCCAGCCCACGTCGCCCAGCACGTCCATCCCGCCGCCGAAGCGAAGCGGGTTGCGGAACAACAGCACGGGAAAGGACAGCAGATCGCGGAAAAAGCCGTGGGCGTGGCCGTATTCGGTCAGGACCTGAAAATAACCCGCGGCCAGATCCGAGGTCCAGCCGATCTTCGTCGCTGGAAATATTTTATAAAGGAACGGGAACACGGGGTTCCCGATATAAACATAATTCTTAATCAGCCACGGCGAAAAAATAAGCCCCGCAACGGCGGCGTACTCCAGTGAGGCCTTCATTCTGTCCCGCCAAGCCAGGCGCAGAACGAGAATCACCGCCAGCAAACCGGCGTAGTACTTCGTCCCCAGCGCCAAGCCCATGAACAACGCCGAGAGGAACAGTATCCCGCGGTCGCGCCCCTCGTCGGAAGCCTCGAACGAGAGAATGGCGCCCGTCATCCAAAGCATGACCAACGGTTCGACGTAAGTGGTCGAAGACATCAGCAGAATAGCGGTATGCGTGGCGATCAGAACCGCGGCCCAGACGGCGGCGGAGGTGATCCGGCGGCCGAAGGTCAGGAGCCAGCCGATCGTCAGGATCGTCGCCAGCCAAATATACATCTGCGCCAGCAGGTCCGAGCCCAATGACAGCGCCATGGTGAACAACATCTCCCCGTTCTGGGGGAAGTGCGCGTAGATGATCCCGTCCGGCGCGTACAGGCGACCCGCGCGGAGGTATTCCTGCGGAAGGGCCAGGTGGTAGACCAGCGAATCGTATTGATGCGGAGGCACCATGCAGGCCCAGAGGACGAACAGCAACGGCAGGCCGATCAGAACGCATAACCACGGACGTGACGACGCGCGACGCAACCCGTCGGTCAATGACGACCAGGCGGGAGAGATCTCCGGCCAGCCGTAGATCCAGAGTACGCCGAGAAGACAGGAGGACGCCCACGGACGTACATATCCCGCCGCGGCCAGGGCGAACATCCCAAGGGAAAGTATCCCGAGCCCCAACGTCATGCCCGCCACCGATTTCTCGTCCTCGGCCAACCCGGAAACGAACAAACCCAGAAGACGACGGCCGGAACCCGCCGCCGCGGCGGACGTCAACGCCAACAGCGTCAACGGCAGTACACCGGTCCGGAACGCCGGGATTAATCCGTCCATCGCGGCCAGAACGGCGATCACCGCCGTCAAAGCGGCAGCCGGCAATCCCCTCATCGCGGCGTCTTGGGGACGAAGAGATCGAAGTGGACGATCCCCCAGCGCTGGAGCACGAATTGACCGAGGCACCACAACGCCTCCAATCCGTACACGCAGGAGCGGCGGAAGTTGATGGAGGAGGCCTCGGCGAAGTAGCGCGCGGCCACGGGCACGTCGCCCAGGCGCTGCTTCAGGTACGCGGCCTGGATCAGGAACTGCTGGTCGAAGACGAAGTCGTCGGAGTTCTTCTCCC
>JAGWMT010000280.1 GCA_028871595.1 Elusimicrobiota bacterium | reverse complement strand
GTCGGTCTTTTCCTGCCTCCCGCCGCCTTGCCCCCTTCCCCCGTCCTTCCGCCGAAATAAACCGCCTCGGCCCGAGACCCCCCGGTTGTGTGTTCGCGCGTTCGGTCTTTTTTACGGTCGCGCGGACCATCGAACTTTTCGGATCGTTCGAGGGTTTTTTCGCGCCCGAGTCTTGGATCCTTTCCTGGTCTTTTTCGACCTCTTTTTTCCCGCCCTGCCTTTGATGGTTTTTTCGGTCCTCGGGTGATTTTTCGCCCAGGGTGACGCTTGGTCTTTTTGGTGCCCGCCGCTTTCACCGTTTTCCCCGGAATGTTGCCAGGTTTTTTGGCCGATTCGGCCCCACCCCTTTCATGGTCTTTTTGGGGGGTCGACTTTCGGCCGCCGGTCCCCGAAAACGTGCCAAGTTTCCGGGCTCCTTCCCATGGTTTTTTGGCCGAAATTCGGGATCCACCCGGATCCCTTTCATGGTTTTTTTGGCTCGTTTCCGGAGCTCCCGGCTGCCCCGAAAGTTGCCAACTTTTCGGGGTTGATCCAGCCGGCGTCCCCCGATTTTTGCCAACTTTTCGGCGGGCCTTCCCGGGGCCGAGAGTGCTAATTTAGAAAACCTCAAGGAACATGTCGTTTGCATCGAATAATCGCTATCGCTGCAAGGCAATTCGCTCGAAGTTCGGTGGGATTGGCGGATACATCATGCCGTCCCTCTTTGACTTCGAGTTAACATAATACTTATTATCAGTAGTAATCAAACAAAGCGGTATCGTTTGTTCTGTTTCGTTGGTTGGGCCCCCTTTATTAGCCCTTGCTTGGCCGGGCTGTGTCGATCCTTCGGTCGTGATCGCGGCTCGCTCTGGAGCGGGTCCTGATCCTCTTTGCGGGATCGGGGGCCCGGCGCATCGGCCCTAACTGCGGCTCGGCGGGGCGGTCAGGGCCGGCGGCCCAGGACCGCGGCCGTCATCTGCTCGGACAGCAGGAGGGCCTTGATCTTGCCCGAGGCCGTCAGCTCGTAGCGCCGCGACCGGCGCGAGCCGGAAGACAGAAGTTCGCCTTGGGCGATCGCGTCCTGGAGGGTTCGGTCCATGCGGCCCACGGGATACCCCGAGGCGCGCAGCCATTTGCCCAGCATGGCCGCCGTGGGTTTGGGCTGGCTGAGGAGCTGGTCCGAGGCCATCAGAAGCACGAGGCAGGCGTCCTTGCCCCCTTTATCGCCGCCCTGGATCTTGCCCCGGAGCGTCAGCCCCCCGCTCTTGGCCTCCACCACGGCGTTCCAGTCCACTCGCGGCTCGCGCTCCGGGCCTTCCGCGGCCCGGCCGGCGACTGGCGTCTGCTGCAGAACGAACTCCAACCGCTCCTGCCGCACGAACTCCGCGTCGCCTTCGGCCTCCAGTTCGGCTCCGTTAGGAAGCTTGAGGCGCACTCGGTGGGCGGTCATGGCCTGATTATGTCATATGTCTCAGCATCGGTCTAGAGCCTGTGGATATGACGGTGAATTGGTGTATGGGCGCGCGCGTCTGTCCGTATATGTCTAATATGACGGCATATGTATTAAACATAGGTCACATACGACGCACATAGGACATCGGCCTGTGAGTCGTCTGTGGATAGTTTTCCCCCGCCCTGCTGTCTTTGACGACAGTTGGATGCCGCGCGCTGGGCGACGAGTGGGGCGGAGGGGCGTTAGGGGCGCGGCAGGGGCCGGCGGCGGCAATCGCGGATGAACGCGACCTCGACGGCCCGGTCGGGCCGGAGGCGATAGGCGATCCTGAACGGGGAGACGGCCGTGCTGCGGTATTCGGCATGGGCCCCTGGGTGGCCAGCAGGCCCTCGTAGCTTTCGTAGCTGACCAGAACCGCGCTGGCTCTTCCCCGCGGTCACGATCACCGGCTCGTCGGTCTCCCGAACCTGCTCCACGTATTTCTTGGCGCTGGTTTGGAGGTCGCTGATCGGGATGATCTTGTTCATATGTTTAAGTATAGGTCCAAACATATGATCCGTCAGGCCGCGCCGCCGCGCGGGAGGCGGTTTTAGAAGCGTCCGGAGGCTTCGAACGTGTACTTGCGGGCGGTGGCGTGGCGGGGGTCGGTGACCAGGCCGGACTTGAAGTTGGCCAGGCCGGCGGTCAGGGAGAATTGGTCGCGGATCTGATAGCGCAGGCGGACATCCCACTCCGAGCCCAAGGTGCGCGGCCCGGTGGCGACCCGTTCGGCCTGGAACAGGAAGTAGTCCAGGTCGAGGGCGAAGCCCGCGTAGCTGGGCGGGGTGTAGCCGGCGCCGACCACGATGATCCCGCTGGCGCCGTTGGGCAGGCCGCTCTTGGTGGAGGTCGAGTAGTTCCCCCCGAAGGCGTCGTACGGCGTGGCGCCGTAGAAGTCGCCGAAGCCGGAGCGGTCCAGGCCGTTGAAGCGGTGGCCGTGGCTGGGGTAGAAGGCCTCGTCGCGCGTGGGCGTGCCGGGGACGTCGCCGGTGCCGCGGGCCACGGAGACGCGCGCCACGCCCTCGCTGGTGCTGCGATAGAGGCTCTGCTTCCACTTCATGCGCACCACCTGGGCGTTGCCGTTGTAGGTGATGTGGTTGGGGGCCGCCAGGGGGCCGGTGGGCGTGGCCACGCCCTTCTCCATGGCCGCCTCGCCGTCGAACACCATGGGGCCGTAGGAGATCTGGTAGCGGGCGCTGGTGAAGCTGCGCAGGGCCTTGGACACGCTGCAGCCGGCGGCGTCGGGGTCGCCGGCGTAGGTGCAGCCGTACACCAGCTGGGCGGCGTGGTCCTGCTCGATGAGCTGGTTGAGCTGCCAGGTGCCTTCCGTGGGGAGGTCCAGGGAGAAGCCGAACAAGGTCAGGCTGTTGGGGGCGGAGGCCTGGGGGTTCTTGTCCTGGAAGAGAAAGCCCTCGGCCTTCATGCCCCCCCAGGGCAGTTCGGCGCGGACCACGGCGCCGGTGAAGCCCGCGCCGTCGTCGTCCAGCAGGAGGCCGCTGCCCAGGCGGTAGTTCTGGCGGCCGAAGGTGGCCTCGATGGGCTTGCCCCACAGGCGGCTCACCTTCAAGTAGGCGTTCTCGATGAACGGGGTCAGGTCCGCGTTGGGATAGTAGGACGCGGTGCGGTTGATGGGGCTGGCGACGGCCACGGTGGAGCCGGACACGCCGACGGCGTGCAGCAGCAGGCCCAGGTCCAAGGTGGTGTCTTCCCCGCCGCGGGTTTCCAGGGCGATCTTCTTGACGGCCATTCCCAGGCGCGCGTCGTTGCCGATGTAGGAATGATTGTTGACGTCCTGGCCGAGGTCGAGGTTGTGGTAGGACACCGCCTTCATCTTGTACGAGGCGGTGACGTCCAGGCTCGCGGCCCGGACTCCGGGCGCGGCGGCGGCCATCAGCGCGAGGGCGAAAGCGGTTCGCATCGCCGAAATCCTAGCAAAATCCTAACGGCGGAGGAGGGCCAGGCGGTCCAGGACGCGTCTCGCCGCGCAGGCGTCGATCAAGAGCTTTTCGTCGAGGCGCCGGTCTTGAATCTGAAGAAGCGCGCGGGCGTCCTCGTAGTCCAGCCCTCCCCCCGCCTGAAGCTTCATGGCGATGATGTCTTCCGGACGGACGGTCGGAATCCGTCCGTTTCCCAGTTCGATCTCGACGCAGCGCGAGATCGCCGCGCGGTCGGCCGGTCCGGCGGCCAGCAGGATGTCGATCAAGGGCTTCTCCTCGTCTTCGGGAACGATTCGAATCAATCCGGCCAGCGGGTCGTCTTCGCCGGGCGTCCGCCAGTCGACCGAGCCCAGCGAGGCGAGTCCGGCCAGCATCTCGCGTTTTCGCGACATCGGGATATCGGCGATCCAATCGACGTCCCGGGTGGCTCTGACCCGGCCCCAGGCGATGACGGCCCAGCCGCCGATGAGGCCATGACGCACGCCCAGGGATTGAAGGGTCGCGTGGGCGGCATGAAGTCCGTTCAGCGGATTCGGAGCGGGCGTCATTTCGGACGGGGCGGCGCCTTTTTCCAGGTCCGCAGCGCTTCCGCGCGCGTGAAGCCGCGGGCGGCCATGCCGGCCATGAACACCTCTCGCGCCGCGGTCATCTGGGCCGCGCCCAGCCGCAGGCGTTTCTGGGGCCCGAGGTCCGCGTCGCGGACCATGAGCAGGCGCTTCTTTTCCCGACGGAGACGGCCTTCGGTCATGGACTGATTGTAACGCGGGCGCGCCGGGCTGTCAACGGACAAAAAAGAACCCCCCGGCCTTTCGGCCGGGGGGCTTTTTTTACGTCGTTCTAATGGATCTTAGAACTTGACCGAGAAGTCCGTGTAGCACAGCGTCGCCGGGTTGACGGCGGCCACCGCGTCGCGGATCAAGCGGCCGGGCTGGAACGAGCCCACGCCCGCGCTCACCGTCACGTTCTCCGAGTGCGCCCAGGACAGGTCCAGGT
>JAGWMT010000279.1 GCA_028871595.1 Elusimicrobiota bacterium | reverse complement strand
GAAAGCCGCCGCTTCTGGGAGCTGGAGTACGGCGTGGACCTGACCTTGCCCTACACGAACCAGTCCATCAGCACCATCAACGACGTGCTCAAGGACAAGAAGGGCCGCTTCATCTCCTTCTCGGGCACGGCCGGAGAGAAGCTGCGCGATAAGTTCCGAGAGAACGACATCACCATCGCCGGCCAGGGCTCCACCCCGCCGGCGCTGGTCGGCCTGGACGTCGTGTCGGGACCGACGCGTCGATTCAGCCTCATCGGGTTAGGCCTGGCCAACGTGGATTCCGCCATCGACCGCGTGGTCGTCTCGGGCCTGGACGGCGCGCCCGACGGCGTGCGCTCCGCCATCGAGAATCGGCTGATCGACGTCAGGGCGCAGGAGCTCAAGGACCTGCCGCGGGCCGAGGTGGAGCGCCGGGTCCGCCGCGAGCTGTCCGGCAAGACCACTCTCAGCCTGACCGACTTCACCGATCCGTCCCTGGCGGACGCGCGCGCCTGGCTGCTGGAGCGGCGCAAGACGCAGGGTCGCGTGGTCGTCGGCAACCTGGCCGAAGCCCCCGAAGCGGTGCGCGAGGCGGTGGAGGCCAAGCTGGGGCATCCGCTGACGGAGCCGACGTCCCTCAATCTGTCCGATTTCGTCGGTCCGAAAGACTCCTTGGCCCGCGAGTGGCTGTGGAACGAGCGGCTGATGCAGGGCGACGCCGACCACGTGGTCATCCGGAAGCTGACGGATCTGCCGAAGATGTCGGAGGAGAACGCCAAGGCCTTGCGCGCGCGCCTGGCGGCCGGGGAAGTGACCGGGGACGCCCGGGAGGCCCTGGAGCAGGTGCTGAGCCTGGACGCGGTCTCCCCGAAGGGCCGCGAGGCATTGGAAGCCCACATGAAGTCGTGGGACCATGAGCCTCTGTCGGAGCTGCGCGGCGCGGTGGAGTCCCAGCTCTCGGCCAACGTCCCGCGCGAGGTGCGCGAGGTCGTCGAGGCCCATTTGGCCGCCGCGAAGCTGGCCGGCAAGGACGAGGCCGTGGTGCGCATCAGCGACGTGACCGGCAAGGACGACGCGGCGACCATGGCCGCGCGCGAATGGCTGCGCGACCTGCGCGGCAACCAGCGCGAGTCCGGCTTGGTGGTGTTGAGCGTCTCCGACACCCGCGTGCTCAAGTCGGTCCGCGAGTACCTGATGCGCGTGCAGGGCCTCAAGCCCGACGAGATCGCGATGGTGTTCTCCGACACCGAGTACCTGCGCAACAACGTCCCCGAGGCCGAGGTCGCCAAGCAGATGAACCTGGACGCGCTGAACACGGGCAAGGCCCGCGTCCTGATCCTGGACACGCGCGTCGGCGGCCGCGGCCTGGACCTGAACTTCAAGGGCGAGCGCGGCAACCTGGACCCGAAGGCGTTCCGCGGCTACACCAGCTTCGATATGCTCCTGGTGGACCCGCAGAAGATGTCCTCGGTCCACATGCTGCAGGCCGAAGGGCGCATCGACGTGGGCCGCGTCCTGCCCGGCGCGCGGCGCGAGTTCTCCTTGGTCATGGACGTGAAGTCCGTCGAGGGCGAGCCGGTGTTCCGCAAGATGATCGCCGAGGACCCGTTCTTCGCCGAGCTGCGCGGCGATCCGAAGTTCGTGGAGTTCGCCCGGGGGCGCGGCGTCAAGACTCCGGATTGGGAAGCGTTCCATGATTACGTTCGCGCGCGCGGAGAGGACGGGAGCTCCGAAGGGCAGGCGCTGGTGGCGCGGTACAAGGAGGTGGTCAACTCCCACCTCGAGATCGGCCAGAGCGACGTCGAGGAGAACCAGCTGCGCTCCAGCTCGGTGCTGACCGACCAGCTGCGCTCGAACGGGCGCTTCCCCGGCGTCGAAGGCATGCGCTAGCCCGGACCCGCCGGGCATTGAGGTAGAATCTCGGCGTGGAAGAATTGGCGCGGACCCGGGACCGCCTGTTGGGAGTGGCCGGCCTGCTGCTCGCCTGCCTGGCCGCAGGCACCGCCGGCTACCGCCTGATCGAAGGCTGGTCCCTGTTCGACTCGCTGTACATGACGGTGATCACCGTCGGCACCGTGGGCTATGGGGAGACTCACCCGCTGTCCACGGCCGGCCGCGCGTTCACCATGGTCCTGATCCTGGTCGGGATCGGCATCTTCACCTACGGTTTCTCGACGATCGCGGCGCTGGTCATCGAGGGGGATTTGTCGGAGGCGTTCCGGAGGAGACGCATGGAGAAGGATATCGCGAAGCTGACGGGCCACTACGTGGTCTGCGGCGCCGGCCACACGGGCGGCGTGATCTGCGCGGAGCTGAGGAAGACGGGCCGCGATTTCGTCATCGTGGACACCGCCCCGGCGACCATCGAGAAGCTGGCCGAGCGCCTGGGCGGCGAGTTCCCGCATGTGGTCGGCGACGGCACCGAGGACGATGTCCTGCGCCGCGCGGGCGTGGAGCGCGCCGCGGGCGTGTTCGCCGTCCTGTCATCGGACCAGGACAACGCCTTCGTGGTGCTGAGCGCGAAGGGCCTCAATCCGAAGGCCCGCGTGCTGGTCTGCCAGAAGACCCTGGGCGTGCGCGAGAAGCTGCTGCGCAGCGGCGCCGATGGGGTGGTGGACCCGGAGTTCATCGGCGGACTGCGCCTGGCCTCCGAGATGATCCGGCCCGTCACGGTCGGCTTCCTGGACTCGATGCTCCGCGAGAAGGGCACGCATGTGCGCTTCGACGAGGTGACGGTTCCCGCCGACTCCGGGTGCGTCGGCAGGCCGATCGCCGAATTCAAGGGCGCGGAGGGTAGCGGACCGCTGCTGGTGGCCGTCGTCCCGTCGGGCACCGACCGCTACGACATCAATCCGCCGAGCGCGCGCGTCATTTCCGGCGGCGACCGGCTGGTGTTGATCGGCGAAACCGAGGCGATCTCCGCGCTCCGAAAGCGGATCGGAGACCTCTCCTAACCATTAAAAGCCTGGCACTCCCGCCTGTCGTTATGCTAGAATAGCGCATCATGGGACGACCCAAACGAATCCAGTTCGCCGGCGCCTGCTACCTCGTCGTGCTGCAGGGCAACAACCGACAGGACCTGTTCCTGTCCAACCAGGACCGCCGCCAGTTCCTCTCGCTGCTCAAGGCCTACAAGGAGCGCTATGCGCTGAAGGTCTACTCTTACAGCCTGATGGCCAACCACGTGGATCTCCTGATCGAGACCGCCCAGCCCAATCTCTCCGTCGTCATGCAGGGCTTCAACACCCAGTACACCAAGTACTTCAACGGCGCCCACAACACCGTCGGGCACGTGTTCCAGGGCCGCTACAAGGCCTGGCTGGTGGACAAGGAAACTCATCTGGCGGAAATGACCCGTTACGTGCACCTGGCCTGCGTCCGGGACGCCCTCAAGGACAAGCCTTGGCGCTACCAGTGGACCTCCTGCGCCGCCTACGTCGAGGCGGAGCACAAAGAGCCTCTCGTGGATTCCGACATGGTCCTCCGGAAGTTCGGCGGAACGCGTCTGAAGCAGTCCGTCCGCTATCTTCAATACATAAAGGACCGGATGAAGGCCGCCGGCGAGGAAATCCTGCCCGTTCTGGGCGGGGTGGCCATCGGCGGCGAGGGATTTCTGGACAAACTGGCCTCCCACCGTGATTCCCCCGCGGCGGCCCGCCCCGTTCCCGTCGAGGCCGCCCGGCGGATCATCGCCGAGGTCTCCGCCCGGCACGGCATCGCCGAGGAGAAGATCATGGGCCGCGTGCAGTGGCGTGAGGTGTCCGCCGTCCGCCGCGAGGCCATCCACCGGGTCTGGAAAGAAACCCGGATGGGCGTCTCCGAGCTGGCCCGTCTCTTCCAGCGCACCCCCAGCGCGATCAGCCAATTGATCCGCGCCCTCGAGGAAGGCCCCGCCGTCTCAATGAATTAAAGCCTGGCACCAAAGGGTCCTTTGTCCCAAGGACCCATGGGCCATTTTCCCTCGGAAATTCAGGTCCCGAGGGGGGGTGACATCCCGTAGAACTGGGTGTATGCTCTAGGGAATGAAGCCAGGCCCGACGCGCGGCTGGTTCTCCCGGATGACGGCGGCCTTCGTCTCGGCCGCCCTTGTCGTGTCGGCGTTCGCCCCGGGAAGCGCGGCGCTCGCCGCGGACTTGCAGCTTGGCCGCGCGGCGGAAACCCGGACTCCCGAGGGCGGCGCGGCGGCGGCCCCGCCGCTGGCCCTTTCGCCCTTCCTGGCCGCGCCCGCGCTCTCGCCGTCACCCGCGTCGGCGTTGGCGGCTCCCGCGGCGGCGCCGGCGGCCGCGGCGCCTTCCGAGCTGGGGGGCCACGCTCTTCCGCTGGCCGCCGTCGCCGCGCCCAGCCTTCTTCCCGCCGCGCCCACCGCGCTGACCGCCGCTCCGGCCGTTCCCGCCGCCGCCGACGGCCCGCTGGCCCGCGCCGGC
>JAGWMT010000278.1 GCA_028871595.1 Elusimicrobiota bacterium | reverse complement strand
AAGGTCGTGGCCACGGCGAAGGCGTCCGCCGAATGCCCCGAAGGAAACGAGTAATGCGCGTTGCCCGATCCGGGCCCGTTCCAGGTCCCGCGCCCGTCGCCCACGTAGGGCCGGTCCCGCCCCGCGAGCACCTTCGCCCCGGTGACGAACAGTCCCGCGATGGCCAGGCTTTCCACGGCGTCCAAGGACGCCCACCGCAAACGGCGGTCACGAACCGCCTCGCCGGCCAGGTAGAACGCCCCCAGCGCCGGCACCGTGTAAAATCCGTTCCCGAAACCGCGGCCGACGTCCGCGAACCCGTCCGCCACGCGGCTTTGATTGCGCCGCGCGGCGTGCTGGGCGGCCACGTCCGCGCCCGCGTAGAGGACCCCGGCCCCGCCGACGACCGCCCCCGCCTCCAGCCAGTCGCCGCCGTCCCAACGAACCGGCGAGGAGGCGATCGTCCCCGCGTCGCGAACGACGGCGTTCACGTATTCCGTGTCGGCATGATCCGGCGCCGCGGTGGCTGGGAGCGCGAGCAGCAAGGCTGACAGCAGGGCGGCGAGGCAAGCGCGCGTCGTCATGGAACCCTATTCTACCCTATCAAAGGTTCGCCGCCAGGGCCGAGGCGAGCGCCGCGTCGGTCGACGTCACGGTTTCCGCGCCCAGAAACCGCGCCAACGACCGCAGGGCTCCGGCCGTTCCGGCCAACTCGGCTTCGTCCGGCGGCGCGATAAAGTGGATGGCCCGGACTTCCAGGCGCCTCTCGCCCCGGTGATTTTTGGGATCGAGGCGGCCGATGAGGCGTCCGTCGTGCAGAATGGGCAGCGAGTAATAGCCGTGCACGCGCTTGGCCGCGGGAACGTACACCTCGATCTTATAGTCGAAGCCGAACAAGACCTTCGCTCGTCCGCGATGCCACAGCAAGGAGTCGAACGGCGAGAGCAAGGTCGTCCCGCGCGGCGGCGGAGGCGACTCCAAGGCGGGCAGGTCCGCGCTCAATGCGTACCAACGTCCGCTCGTTGCCTCGACGGCGACCTCCTGCGCTTCCCCGCTCCGGAGCAGGTCCTTCAGCGCGCGCCGGCGCTCCGCCGCGTCCATCTTTGGGTACGTCAGGTAGCGCGACAGGTCCGCCTCCGCCGCGGCCCCCAAAGCGCGCAAGGTCTTGCGCAGGTGCCACGCCGGAAACTCGGCGCGCGCGAGCGGCTCCCGCGGAGCGAGCACGCGCCCCGCCAGATCGTAGCTTTTCTGGAAATGCCGCCGCGAATGGACGGCCAAGCGCCCGCTCATCCACAGGTAATGGAGGGCGTGGTGCGCCGGCTTCCAGTCCCACCAACCCGCGGACTTCCCTTGGGCGGAGGGCCGTTCAAAATCCGACGAGGACAGGGGCCCGCGGGCGCGGATCTCCCCCTCGACGCGGCCGAGCACGCGGGGGTGGGCCTTCAGCCAGCCGGACCAGCCGGTGTGGCGGCGGCGGTAGTCCGCCATGGCCCGCGTCCACGCGGGCCGGTCCTCCTCGGCGATCAGGCAGGCGGCGTGCGCCCAGTACTCGAACAGGGCGCGCTCGCCGTACACCAGGCGGTCCAGCGCGGCGCGATCATAAGGGCCGAAACGGCTCCATAGCGTCAGTTCGTGGGCGCGCGCGACGACGTTGATCGAGTCCAGTTGCAGACCGCCGGTCCCGGAGACGAACGCGGCCAGATTCCGCGCGTTGAACGCCCGGCCCATGGGGCGGTCCAATTGCTGCCGGTTCAGGAACAGGCGGGCGGCCGCCTCCCGTGAAAACGTCCTCACGGCGTCGCGGGACCGTGGGGGCGCAGCTCGAAGCGGAAGGTCATGGAGTCGATCCAAGGGCGTTGTCCGGGAACCTGGTTCCCCAGTTCCAGATGGACGATGGTGAAGGTCGCGCGCTCGGCCTCCGCCTCGGCGCGCGCGTGGGCGGCGGCGGCGGCGTCGGTCTCTTTCCAGGTGGCGTTGTCGGTCCACAGCACCTCGCGCAGGGCCTTGTCCGCCTCGGCCTGCAGGGAGCGCTTGGCCACGCAGCGGAATTGCCGGGTCACCCCCGGCGAGTTCCCGAAGATCGTCAGGGCGTTGGTCCCCCGGTAGGGCGCGGTGACCACCGAGCAGTAGTCGTTGCCGTCCTTGTCCTTGAGCTCGATGGTCCAGCCTTCGGAGAACGGCTTGAGGCGGAAGGTGCGCAGGGCGTCCACGCGCGCCTCGAAGGTGTCTCCTCGCCGGACCTCCCCCTCGACGGAAAACAGCGCGGAAGGACTCACGGTGAGCAGATGCGTCCCCAGGAAGCGCCCGTCACCGTTGAAGTCGAAAGCGACCTGGGCGACGGCCAGATCCGCGCAGGCGTGGCAGACGCGCAGCGGGAAATCGAAGAGAAAGCGCTGGCCCCCGCCCGGCCTCTGAACGACGTCGGGCTTGTCTGGGTCGGCGGCCCAGATGGACGCGCCGGGATCGGCGCGCCGGACGGCGGCGACGCGTTCGTCGTCCGCGAACGGCGCCAGCGGGGTCGGCGAAGAGACGTCCACCAAGGGCGGGTCGCCGTTGACCAAAATGATCCCGGCGTTGGCGTTCGCGCGGAACGGGCGCAGCACCTCGGCGACGCTCACGCGTCCGCGCGGGGTGAACGCGGTCATCCAGCCGTCGTCCTCCAGCACGCGGGTGAACTCCAGCGCCTCCGCGGAGGCGCCGGAGGCCGCCATGAAGCGCAGCAGGCAGACGCGCACGTCGGGCACCGGCTGGGCGACGCAGGCGTCGCGCAGCGCCGCTTCCTGGGCCGCGGTCGGAGTCCAGACCGCGCCGGGGCCGTAGGCGGGCGGGGCCGCCAACGCCGCCGCCGGAATCAGCGCGACGGCCAGGATCAGTCCGCTCCTCATGGCTCCACTCAATCAAATCTCGGCCGCGAAAGGAATGACTCCCCGCCGCCGTGATTGGTATCCTGTCGTCTCGAGATGAATTTTTTAACCGTCGTCGTCCTTGCGGTCGCCGCCGTCGCGGCCTGTCGCCGTTTCCTCCGCATCGCCGGCGTCGGCGCGGCCTACAAGGCCAAGGCCTTGTGTTCCGCGCTTTTCGTCTCGGGACTGGAATTGGATCCGAACACGGCCGACGAGGTCTCCGCCGGAGCCTATCGGCTGATGCGTTTGTTCCCGGCCCGCGTGGACCGGGACGCGAAGTCGGTCACGGCTTCTTTCTTCGGTCTGCGGACGCGCACGGCGCGGTTCCGCCCCGGCCTGGGCGCCGCGCTGGAATTCAAACCTCTTCCGCCGGCGCCCAATTTCCCTCCGTTCCCTTCCATTGAACCGTCCCCTTGGCCCGAGGGAGAAAACGCGTCGCCGGCCGCATCGGCCGCCTTGACGCGCATTCTCGACGACGCCTTCGCCGAACCCAATCCGAAGAAACTCCGCCGCACCCGCGCCGTCGTGATCGTCAAGGACGGCCGCCTCTTCGCGGAGCGCTACGCGCCGGAATTCTCCGCCGCGACGCCGCTCAACGGCTGGTCCATGACGAAAAGCGTGCTGGGAGCGCTCATCGGGACCATGATCGGCGAGGGCCGCCTCGCGTTGACGGACAGGGATCTCCTCGCGGAATGGCACGGCGACTCGCGCGCGGACATCGCGCTCGAAGATCTCTTACGCATGCGCAGCGGACTGAGGTTCGGGGAGGTGTACGCCGATCCATTGTCCGACGTGACCCGCATGCTGTTCGACGGCCCCGACGCCGGCGGCTTCGCCGCGTCCCGCCCCCTCGCCCACGCGCCGGGAACGCATTGGCAGTACGCCAGCGGCACCACCAACATCCTGTCGTTGATCGCGCGCCGAAAACTCGGCGAGTCGGACTATCCGTTTTGGCCGCGCCGCGCGCTGTTCGATCCGTTGGGCATGCGCTCGGCGGTGCTCGAGACCGACGCCTCGGGGACCTTCGTGGGCTCCTCCTTCTTATTCGCGACGGCGCGGGACTGGGCGCGCTTCGGCGAGCTCCACCGGCGGGACGGGGTCTGGGCGGGGCGGCGCATTCTTCCCGAGGGCTGGGTGAAGCTGGTCACCACGCCCACGCCGCAGGCGCCGAACGGCCGCTACGGCGCGCATTGGTGGCTGAAGCTGTCCAAGGACTTGGGCGGCGAGACCGCCGCCGCGAAGAAGCTCCCCTCGGACGCGTTCCACGCCCTCGGCCACGAAGGCCAATGCGTGAGCGTGATCCCGTCACGGGGGCTGGTTGTGGTGCGGCTGGGTCTGTCCATCGACATCACCGCATGGGACCACGCGGCGTTCCTGGCGGACGTCCTCGACGCCGCTTAACCCCGGAACGAAACGAAGTTGTTCTCCGTCTCGATCAGGCGCACCTCGTGGAGCATCCCCTTGGGCAGCCTCTTCTCGATCAGCCCCCACAGCACGGCCGCGATGTTCTCCGCCGTCGGGTTCAGGTTCTTGAACGCG
>JAGWMT010000277.1 GCA_028871595.1 Elusimicrobiota bacterium | reverse complement strand
CTAGACGAACGCGCCACCCGAACCCCGGAATGCGAACGAAGTGTATTCTAGCACGGCGGCCCCCATCCAAGCAATCGGACCCCATTTGACATGAACGAGCGAATCCCCCGAGAACTTCTGTTCGGAAACCCCGAAAAAGCCTCCCCCAAAATCTCCCCCAACGGCAAGCACTGGGCCTACCTGGCCCCGGACGAGGGCGTGCTCAATATCTGGCTGGGACCCGAAGGCGGCCCCGCCAAGCCCCTCACCGCCGACCGCGGCCGCGGCATCCGCAACTACCTGTGGGCCGAGGACCAGCGCTCCATTCTTTATATACAGGACAAGGACGGCGACGAGAACTGGCACCTCTACCCGACCGATATCACGAACGGCCAGACCCGTGACCTTACCCCCTTTCCCGGCGTTCAGGCTCAGATCGTCGCCACCGAGCCCAACTTCCCCGATGAAATCCTGATTGCTTTGAACGAACGCGATCCACGGTCGCACGACGTGTATCGGTTGAACCTCAAGGACGGATCGCGGACCTTGGAAGCCCAAAATCCCGGGGATATCATCGGCTGGCTGCCCGACCAAAGCTTCAAGATCCGGGCGGCCAAGGCCATGCGGCCGGACGGCGGTTCGATCCTGCGCCTCAAAGACGGGGAGACCTGGAAGGACTTTCTCTCTTGCGGGCCCGACGATCAGATCGGGGCTCACGGGTTTTCGCCTGACGGCGAAAAGATTTATATCGAGTCCAGCCTGGACCGCGACACCACCGCCCTTCTGGAAATGCCCTTGACGGGCGGGGCGGCGACCGTCCTGGCGGAAGATCCGGATTCCGATTTGGGCTCGGTGCTGGTCCATCCCCGGCAATATCACGTGGAAGCGGTCTCGTTCGAGGTGGACCGGACCCGGTGGCAGATGCTGGACGCCAAGCTGGCCGACGATTTTGCCGCCTTCGGCGGCTTGGACGGCGATGTGTCCATCGTCAGCCGCGACGACGCGGATAAGATCTGGTATCTGTCGGTGAACCGCCCCGACCGCTCGCCCGCGTTCTGGCGCTGGGACCGGGACGCGAAAAAAGCGAAGTTCTTGTTCGCCGCCCGTCCCAAGCTGGACGGTTACGATTTGGCGCCGATGGACCCGGTCGCGTTCACGGCACGGGATGGATTGAAGGTTCGCGCCTATCTGACCAAGCCCGCGGAACATAACGGAAAGAGAATGCCGTTGGTGGTCCTGGTTCATGGGGGACCTTGGGTCCGCGACCGCTGGGGCTTCCACCCCGAAGCCCAATGGCTGGCGTCGCTGGGATACGCCTGTCTGCAGGTCAACTACCGCGGCTCGGCCGGGTTCGGGAAGGCGTTCCTCCATGCGGGCGACCGCGAATGGGGCGCCAAGATGCAGCATGACCTCACCGACGCCGCGAAGTGGGCCGTGGAGAACGGAATCGCCGATCCGAAACGCCTGGCCATTTACGGCGGCTCGTACGGCGGTTACGCCGCCTTGGCCGGCGCCGCGTTCACGCCGGACGTGTATCGCTGCGCGGTCGACGTGGTGGGGCCGTCGAATTTGGTCACCTTGATCCAGTCCATCCCCCCGTATTGGGAACCGATGAAGAGAATCTTCGACCTGCGCGTCGGGGACGTCGTGAAGGAACAGGATTTCTTGAAGTCACGTTCGCCTCTGTTTCATGCCGACAAGATCGAGATTCCCCTTCTCATCGCCCAGGGCGCCAACGATCCCCGCGTCAAGCAGGCCGAGGCGGAACAGATCGTCGACGCGCTGAAGGCCAAGGGCAAGCCCGTGGAGTACATGCTCTTCCCGGATGAGGGGCACGGCTTCGCCAAGCCCGAGAACCGCCTGAAGTTCTACGCCGCCGCCGAAGCCTTTTTGGCCAAGCACCTGGCGTAAAACCCGCGGTTGACAGCGCGGACCCCGCGCTCTATACTGCGGCCATGTGGGCGGACTTTCCGCGGCTCGTCGCGGCGTCGGCGCTGCTGTCCATTCTGTTTCCCCTCGCCGCGTTCGGCCAGGCCACCGTCGACTCCGTGGACGGCAAGGTCGAGGTCGCGCCCGGCGGATTGAAGGTCTGGGTCGCCGTGAAGCCGCCCTACGTCTTGAAGAACGGCGACCGCGTGCGCACCGCGCCCAAAGCCTCGGCCAAGATCTCATTTCCCGACAAAAGCCGCGTCGAACTGGGAGGCGACGCCGTGTTCGGCGTGGTGAAGGTGGTGAAGGGCGACGCCGCGCTCTCGCTGGACCGCGGCGTGATCAAGGCCGAGGTGACCAAGGCCGCCAAGCCCCACTTCCGCGTGACCACCCCCGACGCCGTGGCCACGGTCCACGGCACCAAGTTCCGCCTGGAGGTCACCTACACCCGCGACACCCAGGTGGAGGTGGACGAGGGCGTGGTGGCCGTCAAATTGGAGGATGGAGAGGTCACGGAGCTGGGGCCCGAGAGGCCCTACCGGTCCTTGCTGGTGCTGCCCCACCGTTCGCTGGCCATGCTGCCCCATCCGCACGAGGACGCGGGCGGGCGCAAGAGCGCGCCCGGCGACGCCGACTGCCTGCACCGTCCCAACGGGGCCCTGCGCCGCTCCGTGGAGGCCATCGAGACGTGCCAGGACCAGGTCCGCGCCAAGCTGGAAAAGTCCGGCCCTTCGTCCGTCGCGGAGGCCGCCCATCTGCGCGAGCATGACCGCGAGGAGATCCGCCGCTTCCTGACCACCACCGGCATCCTGGACGCGCCCGCCCCGCCCGACGAGACGGCCGAGGCCCCGGGCGGCGAAGGCCCCGCCGTCCCCGTCGCCGCCAGCGGGGCGCGGTCCGCCGACGGCCACGACGTCGCCGCGGAACACGACGCGCTGATGAAGGAGCTGGGTCTTCAGGACAACCCGCAGGCCGGAGCTTTGGGCACGCTCACCCCGGAGAAAATCCAAATCCTGCAAAGCGCCCTGGCCAAGCAGGGCGCCTCACCCGCCATCCAGGCGGTGCTGAGCAAGGTCGCCGCCGGTCAAGGCACCATGACGGCGGAACAGGCCCAGGCCCTGATGAAGAGCATGAAGCTGGACCAGATCGATCCCAGCACCGCTCCCGGAACGCCGCCGAGATAAGGCGGCACGCCCCGAAACTCGCGCCGGCGCGAGTGAAATGCACGGAAACGCTATTTCACTGACGCCAGAGTCAGTATTTCACCGTTGATATTTGGCGTTTCCCGCCATCCTACCGGCGCGGAAGGCTATAATGCGGGCATGAAACCCGGAGCCCTCCCCCTCTTCCAGCATTTGACCTCCGTGCCCACCGCGCCGTTCCATGAACGGGCCGTCGCGGGCAAGGCGCGCGAGTGGATCGCGCGGCACCTCGGCCGGCGCGTCACCGTGCGCGACGTCCGCGGCGGGATCATCGTGACTTACCGCGGCGCGGGAGACGGCCCGGCGCTGGCGCTGGCCGCGCATCTGGATCATCCCGCGTTCCGCCTGGAGAAGGTCACCGCCGACGGCGCGCTCGGACTGCTCCAGGGCGGTTTGCCTCCGCACCTGCTGGCGGGCGCCGCCGTGGAGGCGTTTCCGGCCGTGCCGAAGAATAATATTCCCGCCGCGCGCGGCATCTTGGGACCACGCCCGAAGAAGGACGGCGGGCTGTGGACCATCCGCTGGTTCGAGGCGCCGCCGCGCGGGGTCAAGCCCGTCTTCGCCGTCCTGGCCTTGCATGCCTGCGACATCACGGACGGCTGGCTGAACTCTCGCTCCGTGGACGACCTGCTGGGCTGCTCCGTGTCCTTGGAAGCCGTGCGGCGGCTGGCGAACGCCAAGGTGAAGACCAACGTGACCGTCCTTCTGAATCGGGCCGAGGAGGTCGGCTTCGTGGGCGCGCTGGACATGATCCGCTCCGGCGTCCTGTCGCCCGACGATTCCTACTTATCCATCGAGTCCTCGCGCGAATTGCCCGGGTCCAAACCCGGCCAGGGACCCACCATCCGCCTGGGCGACAAGGCCTGCGCCTTCGATCCCAACCTGGTGGCGCTCCTGGACGACGCCGCCGCGCGCCTGCGCCGGCGCGGGACCAAGGTCCAGCGCCGGCGCCTCACCGGCGGCACCTGCGAGGCCACCGCCTACCTGACCTTCGGCCTGGAGGCCGCCGGCGTGGCCGTCCCCCTGGTCAACTACCACAACGGCTGGGGCGCCGACGCCGTCGCGCCCGAGCGCGTGCGGACGTCCGACGTGGAAGGCGCCGTGCGCCTGCTGGTCGAGGCCGCCAAGCTGTTCCCGGCCCAGACCTTGCGCGGGGCCCTGCGCGCGCGCCTGACCCGGCGCCACTTGGCGTCGGCCAAGTCGCTGGGGAAAGGAAATTTGGCACAATCCCGGCGATGAAGAAAATGCCGATGTACACGCGCACCGGGGACAAGGGCGACACCGGCCTGTTCGGCGGCGGCCGCGTGCCCAAGAGCCACCCGCGCGTGGCGGCCTACGGGACC
>JAGWMT010000276.1 GCA_028871595.1 Elusimicrobiota bacterium | reverse complement strand
ATGAGCGGCCGCTTGATCACGCCGTCCTTGCCCGCGGTGTCCATGCCCTGGACCACGACCAGCACGGCGCGTTCCTTGGACGCGGCCAAGGCCTCCTGCAGCACGCGCAATCGGCGGCGGTCCGCCTTCATGGCCTTCTTGGACGCCTTCGCGCCGCGGCCGTCCTCCACCGTCGGGACGGCGGAGAAATCCACGGACTCGCCCGGGGCCGCCGAGGCCCCGTCGAAGCGCGCGTTGAGCCCCGCGGCCTCGGACGCCAGGTCGCGGCGTTCCGCCGCCGGCGCCTGCCGCACCGCCCGGCCCAAGGTCTCCAAGACGGCCGCCGCCGCTTCCGCCTTCCTCCCCCCCGCGGCCTTGACGGACGCGGCCAAGGCGGGCAAGGCGGTGCGCGGAGCGGCCAAAGCGGCGGTCAAGGCCGCGCGCGCGGCGAAGGCTTCGGGCGCGGCGGCGACGGGAGCGGGCCGCAGCGAAGCGCGGAAGGCGTCGGCCAGCGGCATGGGGGCGGCGGTCAGCGACTGGGCCTGGAGAGTCAACGAGGACAGGAAGGCGCCGCTGGGAACGGCCGAGATCAGCGGCGCGGCCGGGACCGCCCGCGCGATCACCTGGGCGGGAAGAACCGACGGGCAAGAAAGCAGCGCGCCGGCCAGGGCCGCCGCCAGGTATCGCCTCATGTCCTCAGTGTAGCGGGGCGCGCGCGGGGGCGCGTGGGCCCTCGGGGAAGCCGGCGGACGAAAAAGGACCTAGGTGGACGGCTCGTCCCCGCGCGGGGGCGCGGGCAGGGGCGGACGGTGGCCGGCGTCGTAGCACTCCACGCAGAACTGCGACACGTCGATCTGGAAGCGGCCGGTGCCGGGAAGGAGAACCTTCCCGCACACGCAGCAGACATCCGCCCCGGGCTCGGGAGTCATATTTTCCTCAGCTCTTTCGAAAGGGAGAGGAGAACGCCGAGCATCACCGCTCTTTTCTTCGGGCTATTGGAGCGCAGCAGCAGTTCCATCTGCTCGGACAAAGAGCCGGCGCGCTTCAGGGGCCCGGAGGCGAAGAGGCGCCCCGCCGGAACGCCCAACGCCTTGGCCACGGCCGCGATGGTCTGAAGGCTGGCCTTCTTGCCGTTGCGCTCGATCTGACCGATGTAGGAGGCATGCAGACCCGACAACTCCGCCAGCTCCTCGAGGGTCAGTCCAAGGCGAAGGCGTTTGGCCCTGATCCTTTCGCCCACTTCGCGGTAGATGGCGTCCATGCGAACCTCCGGACTTTAGCAACCCGCCGCATCCGGAAAAAGAGTCCACATGGTTTTCCCGGCGAAACCGTCTGAATTCGTAAGACCGTATCGCGGATGATCCGGTCTCGAGAGCCGGCGGCGCTGATCCCAGTGTAGCACCCGCGCCGGGAGGCGCAAGGCTTTAATTCGCCGCTAAATTGAGACGGCCAGGTCCCAGCACTCGTTGGCGTGCTTGAGGAGGTCGGTCTCGGTCTGCGCGCGACGCACGAAGTCCTGAACCTCTTTCGATTTCCAGGCGGCGCCCACCTTGGGCCACGCGGACGCCAGGGATTGGGTCTTCAGATCGGCCACGGCGAACGGAAGAGCGTTGAGAAGTTTGGCGCGGCCGTTGGGGACCACCAGGACCATGGATTGGGGGCTTTCGGCGCGGGTCTTCATCTCCTGCTGAATGCCCCACGGATACACGGCCAGGCGCGGGCCTTTCAGGGCGGCGGCCGCGGCCTTTAACGACAGGACGGCCTCGGACCAGTCCTCGTCGGAACAAGCCAAGGCGTCCCAGGCGTGGGCGGCGCGGCCCAGGCGCATCATCGGACCCGTCACAAAGGTGCGCACGCCGGCTTTGGCGGCCTGTTCATAAACGGAAACGGCGTCGCGCACGTTGATCTTGGTGGGAATGAAAACGAGCTCGGGTTCCAGGCCGCGCTCGGCCAGGCGATGAAGAGCGTCCCAGGCGGGCTTATAGCCGGAGCCGGGACGCAGTTTCTCGTGCGTGGCCGCGTCTTTCCCGTCGATCGATATTTGGACGCACGCGATGTTCATCGCCTTCAGGCGGTCGCAGGCCCTGTCATCAAGATCGAGACCGTTCGTCTCGATCTTGATCTCGACCTTGCCGGCGGTCAGGATTTCAAAAATCTCCCAAACCCACGGGGAGGACATCGGTTCCCCGCCGCCGAACGCCACGTACGCGATCCCGTTCTCGACGATTTGGCGCGCGAGCGAAAGCGCTTGAGCGCGGCTCATCTCGTCCTTCCAGATGAATTCCTTGCCGGACTCCTCGCAGCAGTGCAGGCAGCGCCCGGTGCAGTCGTTGGTCAGCTGCCAGGCAAGAAAGAGGGGGGCGTGGTAGTCGCCCACCGCCGCCCCCCTCCGGTCCGTCACGTGAACCGAATGTACGGCTGAGCCATCACGCGCTCGGAAACTTCCTCCAAAGAGGGCGTCTCCCAAGCGAGCTTCGGCTGAGCCTTCACGTCGGTCACGGTTTTCTGGTCGTTCATGTGTTACTCCCTTTTACCCGTCAGACCACGACAGGCAAATCGTGCGAGAGCGAATCCAGAGACACCCACTGATTGGCCCTCGCCGCGAACGCGGGGTCCGCGGCGAGATGATCGAGGCCGTTGCGCACGCGCGGATCGCTCCACGCCTTGCGGTACGCGTCCCAGGCCTCGAGAAACGAATGCTTCGACAGATCGGAACAGACGTACGGAAGCGGCGCGGTGACCTTGACCCGGCCGTCGGGGAGGATCAACAGGGTCCCGGACGGCTCCAGCTTACGGCCGCGCATCTCTTCTTCGATGGAGAACGGAAGATAGCACAATTCAATGGGAGCACGGCATTGGTCCAGCATCGAACGGAAGGAGGCGTACTGTTCTTTGGACGGCTCCAGGCGGTCCCACAGCTTCGCGGCGGTCCCGAGACGCATCAACTGACCGGTGTTGAACCGGAACGCGCCCAACTCGACGGCGAGTTTGATGACGTCCTCGGCCTCGTGAATATTGAGCTTGGACGGAGCGAAGGTGATTTCCAATGGAAGCCCGGCTTCCCGGACGGCGCGGCAGGACGCCAGGACCTTGGAGAGAACGCCGCCGGGGCGCTGCTTGGCGAACGTCTCTTGGGTGGCGCCGTCCAGGGAGATCTGAACGGAACGCACCGACAGCCCTTTCAGCATGGACACGTCGAAATCCATTCCGTTCGTTTCGATCTTCAGCAGAACGCCGCCGTCGGACAGGGTTTTGCACACCTCGGCGAAATGCGGGACCAAGGTGGGCTCCCCCCCCACGATCATGGCGTAGGGCACTCCCGCGGCCACGATCTCGCGGCACAAGGACAACGCCCGCTCGCGCGACAATTCGTGAGGCAGGGCCTTTCCCGGCGCGGAGTCGGTGCAACAGTGGAGGCAGGCCAGGTTGCAGTCACGGGTCAACTGCCAGGTGATCATCGTGGGGGCCGCGAAGGAGTCGATCTTCACCGGTATCCCCCGAAGGCCACGGCCAAAGCGAACACCGAGGTGGTCAGCGCGTAGCATTGGACGATATGCTTCACGGCCGGAACGAAAAGACGCGGCGTATCCCAGGTATCCCGTCCCGCCTTCATGCTGAGCCACCACAACGGCAATCCCGCCGCGGCGGCGAGGAGCGCGGCGTGCGGGAATATGCCCGAAATGGCGCCGAGGGCGGCGACCGAAAGGCCCGCGGCCGACAGCGCCAGATAAAGGTATCGGCCATTTTTACGGCCCAATCTCACGACGAGATTCTTCTTCCCCACCAGACGGTCCTGATGGAAGTCAGGGATGTTGTTTACGGTCGCCAACGACATGATCAATAAACCCGGCACCAACGAAGCGAGCAGCGCGCCCCAAGAAAAAGCGTGGGTATGAAGTTGAACAGATCCCAACGTCATCCACGGACCGTAGGATAATCCGATGACGGTCTCGCCGAGACCGCGATAAACCCAACGGACCGGCGGACCGACATACCACACGGCGGCGGCGCCGCCGAGCAAGGTATACATCACGATCGGCCACCCGCCCTGCCAGGCCAGATAGAAACCGATGGCGGCCGCCACGGCGAACGCCGTCACTCCCAATGAATACATCCATTCCGGGATATACTCTTCCGCGTCGGGATTAAAAACGCGGTCCGTGCCCATCTTCGCGTCGAAATACTCGTTGAAGCTCTCGACGCCGACGACGGAAAGAAAAATACCGAACAAGCCGAGCCAGAACACTCCCGGGTGGAAGGTCTTCTCGACTCCGTAAGCCCACCCCGCTCCCAGCAAGTACGGCAGCAGGCCGGCGTAAAGAAAAAACCGGTATCGCACGACCGAAGCGACCTTCATCACGAAGGTCTGCTCGGCCGGGGCGTGGGGCGCGGAGAAGACGTCGGTCATTTCGAGCCGACCTCCTCCCACTGGTGCAGGCGGGAGACGATGGACGGGTCCTCGGCCAGACGGTCGATGAAGGCCGCCACG
>JAGWMT010000014.1 GCA_028871595.1 Elusimicrobiota bacterium | reverse complement strand
ATTTCGGGAAGAACGCCCGCAAGAACGCGGCAGGCGCTTTGAACCGGGGCCAGGGTTTGCTAGAATCAACCCCACATTCCGGGCTAGCTCAATGGTGGAGCAGGCCGCTGTTAACGGCAAGGTTTCAGGTTCGAGTCCTGAGCCCGGAGATTTTTAGGATATAAAGGGGAACCTGGCTGGCTCCCTCCGATCAGTTCAAGAGGAACGCTCGCAAAGGGTTTCTCGTCGGGGGGAGCCTCTATTTTGGCCCTCATTTGGTCCACGAGATCGGCTGTTAAGGGAACGTCAAAAACGACCTCCACGTCGCCCTCGGCGGTCACCTTGACCTCGCGAACCATGGACTTGATCAGCGACCGCTTCTTGCCCTGAGTCCAGGTATCGAAGTGCGCCGCAAAGTCGCGAAGAAGCGACGCCAAGTTGTCCGACTTGGCGTTGTCGCTGGCGATGCTCCTTAGCCTGCCGTCGATCTCATTGAGCCGCCGCCGCAGCCCGGCGATGCTGGCGATCTGAGCCTGGATCTCGGCGCTCACCTCGTCGGCGACCGGTTTGGCGGGGATATTCTCGACCAGCCAGCGCACCCGATTCTCCTTGGTCTTGACCGCGCCCTCCAGCTGCTTTTGGACGGAGACCCGCTCCGCCAATAGCCCGCCGCTCGCGGATTGATTCTCCGCCAAGTGCTGCGCCAGGTACTCGTCTATGACCTTCGGCTCGCCGGCGATCGCGCGAATCTCGCGCAGGATCGCCTCCTCCAGAGGACGCGCTTGGATATACCGCATGTCGCAGGAGCCGCTGCGAAGCCGGCCCGCGCAAGCATAGTAATAGTATCTCCGCTTCAGATGGCTGGTGCCCTTCATGGTGGTCATGGGACGGCCGCACTTGCCGCAACGAACGATCCCCACGAGGAAGTTCGGGCTCTGTGCGAGCCGGCCCGGAACCACCGTCCGGGCTTTCAGCAGCTCTTGTGCCCAGTTGAAGTTATCATCATTGACGATCGCGGGATGGGTTCCGGGCATGAGCTTGTTCTCGACGATCATGCACCCCGTATAGGCCGGATTCGTCAGCATCTGCCAGACGGTCGTCATGGTCCACTTCCCTTTCCGGCGGGAAGTCTGGTCGTCGGCGTTCATCCGCCCAGCGATCAACTTGGCCCCCAACTTGTGTTCGATCAAGAGTTGGAAGACGCGCTGAACCAAGGGCGCGTCGTCCTTCGCGATTTCCAGCTTGCCCTCTTTGCCGAGCTGATATCCGAAGGGCGGAAGGCCGTTCCATTTGCCCTCGCGCATCCGCCGTCTCAGCGCCAAGCGGGTCCTTTCGCCGATCAGCTCGCGCTCGAACTGCGCGAACGATCCCAGCATGTTAAAGAGCAGTTTGCCGGCCGGATTCGTCGTGTCGAAAGGCTCCGTCAGCGATCTGAGACCTATTCCGATGCGCTCGAAGAGTTCGCCGAGGGAGACCAGATCGCTAAGACGCCGTGAGAGGCGATCCAGCTTGTAGAGGATCACGAGGTCGAAGCGCTTCTTGCGGCCGTCCTCCAGCAGGCGTTTCACAGCGGGCCGCTCCAGGTCCTTGCCCGAGTAGCCGTCATCCACATAATGAGGAAGCACTTCCCAATCCATGGACTTCGAGAGGCTTTCCAGCTTTTCGATCTGCGCGGGGATCGAGTATCCGGATTGCGCCTGCTCTTCGGTCGACACCCGGACATAGATCGCGGCCCGGACCTGCTTTGGCTTGGGTTCCACCGGCGGCTGTTCGATGCCGCCGCCGCGTTCGGTGATGAAGGCCCTGCGTCGCGCCAGCGCTCTGCCCATTAGACGCCTCCTTTCCTCGCGAGACGATGATCCTTGCGCGCCGTTGCAGCGCCCTTCCACGAACGAGCGAACGCCTCGGCGTCCTTGTCCCAAATGAGCGAGATCTTGCCCACGCGCCGAGCCCGCAACCTTCCGGACCGAATCGCCTTGATCACGGCCTGACGGGTGCAGCCGGCGAGTTCGGCGACCTTGCCGGAGGTCATCTCCTTGCGCTCCTCCGCCTGACCCTCGCGGACAACCATGACCTGATCCCTCGTCAGGTAGCCTTGACGGACTCCCAGACGGGTCGCCAAGTCCTCGCAGACCCGGTAGAGGACGGTCCGCGCCAGCGGCGCTCCCAGCCGTCGCGCATGACGTTGGAGGGGGGAATCGCGCTCCATGAAGCGGTTTTCCAATGCCAGGTAGCTGACCCCTTTCTTGATGTCGGCAAAGAGCTCTCCAAGAAAGCGCCGCTCCTCGGCGTTTAGCGCGCCGAGCCCCACCTCTTCGCCCGAAAGCAGCTGATAAGAGTCTTTCATGTCGCCCGTAGACATAGTATAGGCGATAAGTTTACAGTTGTCAACCGATGAAATACCCATGTGTAAACCACGATCAGGGCCGGTAGACATAAGTCGCCTCCCCTCCAATCGAGAGATAAATCGTTTCCTGGTCGCAGTCCTCGCGGGCGAGGATCTCCTTTTCAATAAAGGCCGGCAGAGACCTCTCGATGTCCGGTCGCCGGCGGAGCACATACATGAACGAGATGTCCCGATCGCGATGGCGCGCTGAATCTGGGGGCTGCCATTCGCCATAGACAGTTATGACGGGATGGGAGAGTTTTTCGCCGAGCGTCTCGGAAAAACCGCGCAGTCGGTCCACCGGAAACAGGATCGGTCGATTCCCGAGGCGATCCGGATTCCGGAATTTAGGCACGAGGAAGAAGCAGTGGTCTTCCCAGGGGCCATCCGCCGATTCGCGAACTTCCGGGCGCGGAAGCTTCCATGCGTCGCAGAGCTGCCAGAGGCGTCTTTCGAGTCGCAAGATCAGGTGCGGCTCCGCGAGGGCCACGATATAGCCGACGCCATCGCCGACCATGAGGTCGCCAAGGTCGCCGGGCGACACCTCCGTGAAGCCCGAGGTCACGGTCAAGATGGCGTCGCGAATAAGCCAAGCCCGGGCGGGGTCGGTCACCGGATCGAGGCCAGCGATGCGAAACTCGTATTCCTTCATTGGATCAGCGCCGTTCCGTTCGGGCTCTCAGGCCGCCGCGTTACCTCCATGGCCTTCGCGATAGCCACGTCCCGATACATGGAAGCGAGCAGCATGATCGCCTGCTTGCGCTGAGCCTCGGACGCCGGTTCGTAGCGAATCCTCAATCGAATTGGCTCGCTTTTCTTTGCTTTGGGCATACGCTGTGCACCTCCTCTGCGAAGATTCGTGCTGCTAATACTCTAGCCGTTGCGGCAGATACACGCGCAGGCCGGTATCCGCGTCGATCGAGATGCTTGTGTTTACGACCTGCGGCCTTTGCGCGTCGAGCTCGCGAGTGGCTTCCCCGGACAGGCCCTGAGCGGCCTCGGCGGCGATGGGGCTCACGCCGGTCATGCTGATGGCTTGGGCGCTGCCCGCGACGAAGGAGCGCAGCACGGTGTTGGCGACCGCGCTGTCCTTGTGCGTGGTCACCTTTCCGACGATACCCGCAGACCCGTCCAGCGAGAGCGCCATGCCGCCGAACTTGACCTCGTCTCCCTCGGGGAACACCAGCGTATGGAAGTTGATGAGGATGCGGTCGTGGTCCTGCTGGACGGAGACGGTGCCGATCACCTGCGTTCCCGCCGGAATGACCACTTTCTTGAGATACTCGACGTTGCGATCGACGATGGCGATGGCCGGCGACTCGACGTTGTACGAATAGACCGCGTTCGAGAGCCTGGCCGGGAAGGTGAAGCCGGTCGGCAGGAAGTAGCGGGTCTTCAACGGGACCTTCTGGGTCACTCCCTGCCAAGGCGCGGGCGCTCCGTCTTTGGCCAAGCCGGCGTCGAATCGGACGGGATCGAACGGCACGGTCTGCGCCGCCGAGCCGATGGCGGGCAGGATCAGGCCGATCGCAGCGGCCAGCTTAAAGCATCTCATGGCGAACGAAGTGCAGGAGCGCGCGGCGATAGACTTCCCGCCCGAGGGCCTCGCGCAGATGCTCGGGGTCCACGCGCGAATGGAACGCCAGCGGGTGCTCGAAAACCAGATCGAGCGCCGCGTTTACGATCCCGGACATACTCAGAGGCTCCAGCCGGCCGACGCGCTCGGCGTTGTGCTCGCGCACGAGCCGCTTGAGCTCCTCCAAATGCTCCTCTCTGAGGACGAATCTTTCGTGGCGATTGGTATAGAGCCCGCTGTAGCGCCTCTGGAACTGGAAGCGAAAGAGAGGCACGACGGTCGCTTGAGCGATGACTTCCCGCGTCGGCGGAGCGGGCGGGATGCTTGGAGCGTCGGATGTTGGCGTGATCATGATCAGAAGCGGTAGGGGACGCTCGTCTTGATGACGCGGCCCTTCCCGCCATCCTCCTTGAGTGCGAGTTGCACGGCGGCCCCGGTCTGGGGCTTCTGGAAAACGACGTAGCCTTCCCGGACACGCCCCGGCTCGACCAGGATGCGGAAGAGCGATCGGCTGCCCAGCACGGTCGCGCCGCCTCGGACGGTAAAGTCCTTGATGAAGAAGTCCGCGTCCGTGGCATTGGCGACGCCGACTTTCAGCACGGAAATCCCTTCCCTCCGCTCAAGCCCTTCCAAGGTCAGGGAGATCCCGTCGACGCGGGCGGTCTTTTCGAGCGGATAGAGGGCGGGATCGGATTCGTAAGCGTCGATGAGGTCCTGCGCCGAGTATTGCTGCACGGGGTCGAGGGTTCCCGGCGGGACGACGGTCGCGACGGCGACAGCCGTGTTCTGGCTTCGATCGGGCACGTTCGGATGCGCCGCTTCTTTGGAAGCGGGCAATCTGGGAGCCGGCGCTGCAGGCTGCGGTCGAGAAATCGGCCGCTTCGACCTGCTTCCGCGCGCGTTTCGGGCTGCCGCGACAGGCGAGCGTCTCGCGCGGGCCATAGGCGCAGGCCTTGAAGGCGTCGGCAGCGAAGAAGCCGCCTCATGAAGTACCCAGGTCTTCCCTTCCAGGCTCACCGGCGGCATCAGCGTCACGCTCCCTCGCCCGGGAGGAAGCCAGAAGAGGAGTCCCAGGACGACGGTGACGCCCCCGGCGATGACCGCCCCGGCGTCGCCCGCAACATTACTTTTTGAACACGCTTTCATTGAAATCCTCGACCAGGAGGCCCGACGGCGCCTGCTCCGAGCGCGGAACCTTGCTCAGGATGATGTCGTCGTCGAAGACGACCTCGCTCTGCTCCCCGTCCGGCTTGTAGGAGCCGATCTCGCGGTAACCTTTGACGTGGCACTCCATGACCTGCGGCGTGTCCCTGGCGATCGTGATCTCGGTGAGCGTGAGGGTCGTCTTGCCCTCGTTGGCCTTGAGCTTCTCCAGAATCCCGCCGCGCTTGAGCATGTCCGAGGCCTTCGCCTGGAAATCCTTGGTCATCATGCCGAAGGCGAGCTTGAGGTCGGCGTCGCAGGTATAGACGTTGAGCTCCGTGAAGAACCGCTCGAAGAGGGAGAGGAAGTTCTTGACCTCGGCCTCGCCGACCGGCGGCTGGGCGGCCGACGTGGAGAGCGGCTGCGCCTGGCCGGCCGCGTCAAGCCGGATGACGACGGGCGGCCGCGCGATGAGAATCCTGACCAGGATGATGCAGAGAACGGCGGCGGTGACCGAGAACCACAGGCCGACCCAGAGCGCGCGGTTAGCGCTCTCCAGGCTGCCCCAGACCTCGTAATATGCGGGTACGCCGAGGGCCGGCTCGTCCGTGGGCTTGGCCTCCTTCACCGCCGCTTTCTTGCCGAAGATCATTCAGCGCTCCCTCCGTTCGGGGCGGCGCGCTTGGCGGACGCCTGCTGCGGCTGCGGTTTGGGCCTTGCGAAGAGGCGGTTGTAGGCGAGCGTCGCCGTCATTGGGATCGGATGATGGAAGAGGCTCCTCTGGAACTCCGGCTTGTCGCGGCGGTAGCGGTCCACCTCGCCGCTCAGGAACTTCCCGGCCTTGAGCGTCCGCGCGATCGTGATCGCCTCGACGGCGCCCAGGGCGGTCTCGCCGAACGCCGCGATGTTCTCGCCTGACAAGAGGCGCGCGGCCAGGATGGGCGTGCCGAGCACCATGACGATGAAGGCGACGTTGACGGTCAGGATGCCGAGGAAGTCGTTGGCGATGCCGGTGCCCGTGTTGCCGGCCATCGGGTTGAGTGTGAGCCAGACGCGGACGACGAGCCGGAGAAAGAAGCTCCAGAACGCCACCTGGAACGAGTTGGCGATCCAGCCTCGGGTCACCGAGGCCGTCTTCTCGCTGATGCCGCAGACGATGGCGATGGGGCCGAAGGCCCACAGCAGGCTCAAGAAGCAGGCCTGGAGCATCACGATCACGTCCTTGGCCGTCACGGCGATCAGGCTCGCCAGGAAGAGGATGATCGCCTGCACCGAGCTCAGCGGATGCGTGAGCCAGGAGAGAATCGGCGAGCTGGCGTCGGGGGCGGCGAAGTTCTTGATGAGGAAGTCGCCCCATTGCTGCTCGCTGAGGACCGCGAACGAGAACGCTTGCGCGCCCTTGAGCAGAAGGCCGTAGAGCGTGCCGTAGGCGAGCAGGCAGGCCATCACCACGACGACCCGGATGAGCAGGGCGCCGTAGCCGGGTGGATTTTTCGACTGCATGGCCCGGACGTTCATCTCGACGGCCGTGTACGGGATCATGACGGCGAGCATGGCCATGGCGATCATCCTGGTCACCGCGGCCAGGCCTCCGAGCTTCTCGGGGATTTGCGTGATGTCCAAGAGCAAGCCGGGGTTCATTGGGCCTCCGTGCCGTCGTTCGTCTGCAGGCCCCGCCGTTGAAGGCTCGCGCGGATGTCCTGGATCATGCCGGCCTCGCTCTCGTCGCGGCGCGTCTCGCGGGAGAGCGTCATCGACTGGAGCTGGAGCATCCGCAGATTGTCCTCGTGGATGCCCGCGAGCATCTGAAGCTGGAGCCCCTGGGCCTTGGCGGTCAGATTGGCGGCGTCCTTGGGCGAGAGGCCCTCGGCGTTCTGGGAGACGCTTACGCCCGCCTTCCGGTCGGAGATCACGTTGGCCATCTCGTCGCCGGCGTATTTGATGTTGCCCGCGATGGCATGGTCGAGCGCTTGGAACAGGTCATCGGTCGCCGTGTTCGTATTCTGGGACGGCTGCACGAAGGTCTGGTTGAGCTCCTGCTCGATCTTCTCGTTCTCCTGGTCCTGCGCGACCTTGATCTCGGCGCCCAAGTTCTGGAACAGCCCCTTGCCCGAGTTGAGTTGCTTGAACTCGCTGTAGTAGCGCACCGAGGCGTCGTAGTTCGCCTTGAGCGTGGCGATCTCCTGGACGACCTGGAGCTGCATGAAGGCGTGGAACGTCTTGTCCTCGGCGTACTGCATCGAGAGGATGGCCTCGTCGCCGAAGAAGGCGTGAGCCGGCGTCTGGCCCGCCGCGAGCGCCAGGAAGAGCAAGGTTGCGAACCATTTCGCTTGGAGCTTCATATCGACCGCGCTCCCGCCAGGGCCGCGCGAGCCGATTCGTCCAGATCGGAATCGACGCTGCGCGCTCTGACGTTGACCTTGTGCCAGTGAGCTTTGACGCGCTGATGGAGCTTGCCCGCGGCTTCCCACTCGTGGACGAAGCCGAGGATCGGGCAGAGGAGCTCAGCGGCCCGGCGCAGAGCCTCCTGGGCCCGCTCGATCTCGTCGAGCGCCCCCGCGACCCGGGAACGGGCGCATGCTTTCGTGTCCGGCGTGTTCATTTCGCCTCCGCGAGCTTGAGCAGAAGTTCGGCTTGCGAGAGACCGGGGTTCTCGGCGCGAAGGCGGCTTTCCTTGACGTAGTCCTTCGCGTCGGTCGTGCAGATCCAGTAGTCGAGGCGGCAGGGCTCGATACGGGCGATGATCGAGTGCGTCCCGTACTTGACGAAGATGTCGGAGAAGACGCCGGGCTTGGACTGGAGCTGCTTGATCGCCTCGATCTCGTTGGCGTTCAACTCGAACTGGGCCAGCAGCTCGTGGCCCTTGGTGAGCTTGAGGACGTACTTGATGTAGCTGTTGGTGATGATGGCGTTGGCGGCCTTGGTGTCGAGGAAATCCTTGGGGGACTGTGAGATCGAGAAGACCGCGCCGTTGAACTTGCGGGCGGTGCGGTAGAGGTTTTCGATCAGCTCGGCGCCCACGTCGTCGTTGAAGAACTTCCAGCCCTCGTCGATGACGATGATCTTCTTGAGCTCGCGGTTGAGAAGCTTGCCCCAGATGATGGATCGGATCACGAAGAAGTAGACGCCTTGCAGGTCGGGATGGTTTTCGAGGTTCTGCAGGTCGAAGACGACCATGCGCTTGCGCACGTCGAGGCTGCCTTTGCGGTTGAACAGCCGCCCATACATGCCCGTCGTCCACAGCTCCAGCGCGTCGGCGTAGCCCTTGGCCTTGGGGTGCTCGGCGGCCATGGCGCGAAGCTCCTCCCTGATGTCGGCCAGAATGACCTCCTCCTTCTTGGCATAGGCCTCCTTGATGGCCCGCTCCAGGAAGCCCTTCTCGTAGGTCGTCACGACCTGGCCCGGGCTCACGCACATCCGGGAGATCAGCAGGAGCAGATAGGCGACGGCGTCGTCGTCGAACTGTCCGACCGCGAAGATGTCCGACTTGGCCGGGAACGGGTTGAAGCCGAACTTCTCCGAGAGGGTGACCTCCAGATACTCGCCGCCGAAGATTTCCGCGATCTTGCGGTAGGAGCCGCCGATGTCAATGATGACGACGTGGTTGTCGCCGGACTCGACCATGAAGTTGTTGAGGAGGTAGTTGGTGGTGAAGCTCTTTCCCGAGCCCGTGGTGCCGAGGATGAGGCCGTGCTTGGCCGGCAGGTCGCCGTCGAAAGGGTCGAGGCCGACCAGCTCGCCGAGCGGCGTCTCGAGGAGCATCTTCTTGTCCTTCGAGCCGCGCCAACTACCGGTCAGCGGAAGGAAGCCGGCGAGGGCATTGGTCTGCACGAAGAATTGCCGGTCGTTAAGCTCGCCGTGGCCGGGAATCGGCTGCAGGAAGAGCCTGAAGTGATTCATGTCGTCCGGGATGGCCTCGGCCGAGGCGAAGTCGTGGAAGGCGTTGAGGATGGGATTGGTCTTGTCGCGCAGTTCGTCGAGGCTGGCGGCGCGGGCCAGCACGCAGAGCGAGAACTTGAAGAGGCGCTGCGCCGAGCCCCGGATTTCGGTGATGAGGTCGTCGAGCTCGGCGTGCTTCTGCTCGGCCTCGTAGTTCTTGGTCCAGGTCGAGAAGGCCAGCGTCCGGGAGATGTTGTTCTTGAGCTTGAGGCTGGAGATCGCCTTTTCGGCGTCGAGGGAATGCACGGTCAGCACCAGGTCGCAGTCCGGCCAGAGGCTGTTGAGCAGCTTCTGCGTGTAGCCCAGGTGTGCCTGCTCGGGCAGCCGGAACAGGCTCATGCCGCGGAAGTAGGTGTCGTTGACCTGGACGTAGTCGAACTCCTCTTTGAGGGGCGTGAAGGCGACCTGCTCGCGCAAGGTGCGCAGGGGCGAAAGGGCCTTCTGCTCCAGCCGGTGCGGTCGGTTGGAGTTGAGCTGAAAGAAGGCGATGTCGAGCATCTGCTGCGGCGTGAGCTTCCTGAACCGGATGCCGATCGAGTGCAGGCGCTCGGTGACGAGCTGGTCGAGCGTCTCGTGTTCGCGCAGTCGCCGCTTGTGGAAGAGCGCCGCGGTCTCCTTGAGCGGCCGGCGGAAGAAGGGCAGCAGCCAGGTCATTGGCGTCTTACGGTCCATCGGATGGCTGGTGGCGACGAGGTAATAGCGCCGGCGCTGCGTGAATTTACCCTGGATGAACTCGCACTTCTTGTCGGTGATCAGGCGCGACAGCCCGTCGGTCTGCGGCCCGAGCACGTTGCGGCGGTAGGCCGCCACGGCCTCGGGATCGCCCGAGCGAATCTGCACGACGAATTGGAGCGTCACGTCCGGCGGCAAGGAGTTCAAGAAGGCCCGCGTCTGCACCCCGAACAGGTCCGTCCGGGAGGGGTCCATAAGAAACACGTCCTCGGGCTCCAGCTCGTAGGCCGTCGAGAAGTCCATGTTGACTCCGACCAGGACGCCGTCGCAGAGGCTCCAGAGATTGAGATACTGCGCCAACGGCGCGATCTTCGGCCCGTGCAGCGCCGCGCGAAAGCGAGTCAGACCCAGTTCGACGCCGTTCATAGGGACTCAGCCTCCTCGTAGGCCGGCGGGCGCTTGAACCGGCTCATCAGCACAAACCGGGTCAGAACGAGCAGGTAGCCGTCCGGCTTGCCGCGCTTGAGCGCGCGCAGGCCGATGTAGACCAGCACGAGCAGTCCGGCGTTGGCGAAGAGCCCGTTGCGGTTGACCATGAAGGCAAGGAAGAAGGTCAACAGCAGCAGGCACCCGTCGGCCAGCTCCAGGCCGAGGAACTTGTCGACTCCGTTGATGTTGCGATAGACCCTGATCGTTTCCATTCTCAAATCGTGCCCTGCCCCGGAACGCGGGGCAGGGGCTTTGGTCAGACGCCGGCGAGCTCCTCCTGCTTGGGTCCGCTGCGGGCGGCGCGCGCCCGGACGACGACCTTGAGCATGTTGGCCGTGATGCCCCAGTGGTAGCGCTTGGCCTCGTCCTCCCAGGTCCGCAGCCGGCCCGTCACCTCGACGCCGTCGCCCTTCTTGAGGCCCTCGCACTGCTTCGCGATGGCGCCCCAGCCGGTGATCGTGATGAAGTCGGCGTCCGGCTGGCCCTCCTTGCGCGAGCCCGGCCGGGGCACCGCGATCGAGAACTGCACGCGGTTCTTGCCCTCGCCGTAGTCCTTGGCCGTCACCGAGTTGGTCAGCCGGCCGGCGACGTGCGCCTCGTTGATCATCGGCAACGTCTGGCGGCCGCCCGGCGGCGTCTGGTCCGTCTCGTCTTGCGTGTCCTTCATGGCGTTCATCCTCCTTTGCATCGTCCTCAGAAAGTCCCGCGCCAGGACGCCGGCCGGAACCGCGCCTCCGCGGGCCGTCAATTGCCCGAGAGGGACTTCAGCAGCGCGACGACCGAGTTCGACAGGAAGATGAGCGCTCCTCCTCCGATCACGTAGCCGCCGCGTCGCATCGCGTCCTGATCGCCCATGGCCAGGCTGATGCCGACCATGATGACGCCGATCAGGAAGAGCCCCGGTCCCAGCACCGAGACCAGCCACCCCGCCGTCGAGCCGAGGAAGCTGCCCACCTGCGCGCTGTTGCCGCTGACCTGGGCGAACGAGGGCGCCGCCGTCATCAGCAGCATGCCCGCGCTCATCAGCGTGTCTTTCGTCTTCTTCTTCATTCCGCCTCCGTGTTCCGTGGTCACTGCCGCGCCAGGTCCGAGAGGGACATGGCGTCCAAAAGCGCGTCGGCATCGGCATCAGCCGCCTCGCGGCGCAGGATCTCCCGCGCGAGGTCCTGGCCGAACTGCGTGTCGCCGTCCTGCTTCTTGGCGAAGCGCACCGCTGCCAGGTAGTAAAGCTTGCGCAGGTAGAAACGCTCCCGAATCGAGAGCGGGTAGGCCGCGCGATACCGGGCCAGAGCGTCCTCGGCTTTCGCCACGGCTTTCCCATCGTCAGGGAAAGCCCGCTTGAGCGCGAACGCCGCCTTCGCCAGTTCCGTGGTCGGATGATCCGCGCCGTCTCGCGCGGCGGCCTCGAACGCCGCGCGGATGGCGGCTCCCTTCGTCGCAATCTCGTCGCGCAGCGCCTGCACGCCGAGCGCGGTCTGCGAGCTCTTCAGAACGTCCAGGGTGTCCGCGATCGTCGCCGCGTCGCTGACGTGCCCGAGCGCGAGGAGCCGCCGGGCGGCGCTCGCCCGCTCGTCGAACGCGCTCTGGGCGAGCTGGAGCAGGTCGGCCGGCGGTATGCGCTCGGAAAGCCGGCGCAAGCGCGCCGCGAGCTCGGCCTTGTTGTCGGCCCCGAGGTCCAGTAGCCGCGCGATGCTCCGGTAGGCTTGCGTCTCCTGCCCGGGCGCGGGATCGAGGACGGCGTCGGTCGAGAGCCCATGAATCTCGGCGCGGCGGTAGGTTTCGGCCGCGCGCCGGTAGGTCGCGGCCATGCCCTTGTCGGCGGGCTCGAGCAGTGAGGCGATCTGATAGCCGTCGCGCGCCTCCCGGTAGTGCTGGCCCTGGAAAAGGGTCTGGGCCGCGTTCGCGCTTTCTTGGGCCAGGGAATCGGCCTTGTCCTTGGCGCGCGCGTATTCATCGTCCACGGACTCCTGGTAGGTCTCTTCGGGACGGGGCTTCGACGGCATGAAGCGATAGGAGATCGTGAAGCGGTGGTCGAGCGAGAGCGGCTTGTTCTCCATCGAGTAGTCGAGGGCGAAGCGGCCGTCCGACGTATGGAAGCCCGCGCCGGCCGCGATGGTGCCGTCGTAGCCGAGGCGAAAGACGAGCACGTTCTGGTAGGAGTAGGAGAGGCCCAGGCCCGGGTAGACGGCGGAGTCGCCCGAAACCCTTCGGAAGGAGACCAGGATCATGGCCCGGTCGTGCGAGATGATGCCGCCCACGTTCGGCCGGGAGGCCGCTTGGAACGAGAGGCCGGCACCGCCGCGCAGCTCGCGCGGAAACGCTTCCGAGTCCTCCATGAGCGTGAGCTTGGGCTCGATGAGGTTCTTGATCTGGGCGCCGAAGGACCAGACGATCCGCTGGAGGCCCCAGAACTCGTCTTGCGGATAGCTGCCCTGGGTGCCCGCGTCCAAGCCCCAGCCCTTGTCCTTGTAGCCGGCCAGGTTGAAATCGAGCACGTTGGCCGTGGCTCCCGCCGACCAATGGTCGGTGAGCGCCCGGCCGAAGCCGAGCATGTAGTCGGATTGCGTGTTCGAGACGTTGTAACCCGGGTCGTCGATGGCCGAGCGGGCGACGATGTTGTCGCGGTTGAGCTGGAGCGCTCCGGCCCCGAACGTGCCGAAGCGCGAGGGCACGGAGAGGCCCAGGAAGTCGTAGCGCGCGCCGTCGAACAGGAAGAGGTGCTCGCCGCCCACCATGCCCCCGGCGCTGGCCAGGCCGGCCGGGTTCCAATAGAGAGCCGTCGGATCATGGATGCTGGACACGACGGCGCCGCCGAGCGCCGCGGCCTCGGCTCCCGGACCTTGCGAGAGGAGCTGGCTCGACGCGGCTCCGACGGTCTGAGCGTAGAGCGGCGCGCCGCCGGCGTAGAGCGCCAGGAGCTGGAGCAGGAGGCGCGCCATTATTTCACCACCAGCATGTAGAAGATCTGCTTGTCGTCGGGGCCCGAGAAGCGGACGCGGCAGACGTAGCTGCCGTTGAAGAACGACCGGCCGAAGCGGTCACGGCCGTCGAAATGGACCTGGCTGATGCCGGGCGGGATGTTGTAGTAGTCCTGCTTGAAGAGCAGCGCCTGCCACTCGGAGTAGACCTCGACGGTGGCCTGGGCGTAGCCCGAGGGCGGGGCGTTGAAGACGATGTTGGTCCCGCCGCGCAGCGGGCTGAACGGATTGGGATAGTTGTAGGCCTTGGGGAAGCCGTCGGGCGAGGCCAGCGTGAAGGTCGCGACCGGCGTCATGGTCGTCGCTCCGTAGGGATTCGTAGCCGAGACCTGCAGGTAGTAGTTCTTGTAGTAGGAGAGGTCGCTCAGGGTCAGGGTGACGGTCGTGCTGTCCGATGAGACCTGGGACTCCGGCCGCAGCGCCGCGGGCCGCAGGGAGAGCGTCGCGGCGCCGCTTTGCGTCGTCTGGCCGATGGTCGCGAGCGTCGTGAGGTTCTGCGGCGAGTCGCCGAAGAGAACCGTGTAGGTGATTGGATCGCCCTCGGGGTCGCTCACCTGCCCCCAAGAAACGAGGACCGAGTCCCGCATCGTCTTGACGACCGGCGAGCTCGTGAAGGGCGACACGATGCTCGGCGCTTGCGGCGGCGTATTGAGGAAGACCGGCTGAAACGTCTGCGTTCCGCCAAGAACCGTCGTCGTCGCGCCGAAGCCATCGAAAGCCGAGACGCTCCAGTAATAGGTCGCGCCGAACTGGAAGGCGAGCGCGTAGCTCGTCGCCGACGAAGTCTTCACGATGGGCAGGAAGCCCGGCGACGTGGACAGAGCCAGCGCGTAGGTCAAGGCGTCCCCGTCAGGGTCCATGGAGGGTCCCCAGGAAAGAAGCGTGGTCGTCGACCGCGTCGTCAGCGTGCCGGTCCCCGAGGTCACGGCGAATGGCCCCGGCGGATTGTTTTGGAAAACGAGGAGCAGGCTTTGGACGGCCGAGGTGTTCGCCGCGCCGTAGGGATCGGCCGCGCTGATCTGCCAGTAGTAGGTCGTCCCGAACAGAGGAGCGGGCAGGTCGTAGGCCGTCGCCGATGTCAGCTGCACGGCGGCGAGGTTGGCCGAAGAGACGCCGACCGAGACCTGATAGCTGACGGGGTCGCCGTAGGGGCTTTGCACCGAGGACCAGGCCAAACGGGCCGCAGGCGTCAGAGCGTGCTCGGAGATCGTCCCTGCTCCTACAAGAGGCACGGGCGCGGGCGGCGGCGAGTCCAGGAAGTTCACGATGAAGCTCGCCCAGGAGCCGGTCGAGGCCCCGCCGTAGGGATCGAGCGCCGCGACGCGCCAGGAGTACGTCGTCGCGAAGACCACGGGCAATGCCAGCGTCGTGGACGAGCCCATCGCGAATGAGGCCGAGGCCCCGGTGCTCGTCTGAACGTCCAGGCGGTAGGAAATGGGGTCGCCCGCGGCGTTCGAGCTTGGCAGCCAGCCGAGGGCCACGACCGGGGTTGTCGTGTGCTGGCTTAGGGAGGTGGCCGTGCTCAGATACACCACGGGCGACGGAAGCGGGTCGTAGAACTGGTAGAGGAGGTTCTGGACGCCTTCATTGGCCGTCGTCGTCCCGCCGAAGCCGTCATAGGCGTCTACGCGCCAGTAGTAGGTCGTGCCGAACGTCATGTTCGTCAAAAGGGCGGAGGTCTTCGTGGTTGCGGTCAGAAGGGAAAGGCTCGTCGGAGACGTCCCCGCGAAGACGCCGTAGCTGACCGGGTCGCCGTCGGGATCGACCGAAGCGGTCCAAGAGAGGTCCGCGCTGGTGAGCCGGGTGACGACGGTTCCCGTGGCGCCGAGAACGTCGAAGTCGCCCGGCGGGTTGTTGTAGAACTGGTAATAGACCCAGTTGACCGGCGAAGGCGACGATGCGCCATAGATGTCCGTCGCCACGATGCTGTAGAAGAAGCCCGTGTTGAGTGGAACCGGCAGAGTGACCCCGAGCGTCGCCGAGCTGATCACGGCCATGTGGCTGCTGTCGGTGCCGTAGGCGAGGCTGTAGGTGAACGGATCGCCGTCGGGATCGGTCGAGGAGCCCCAGAAAAATGACTCCGAGGGGGAAAATCCGTGATAGAGGATCGTCCCGGTCTTCGACTGATTGGCGGGAACCGTCGGCGGCGGGTTCCAGAAAGTCGCGAGCAGGCTTTGGAGGCCGGATGATGTCGCGCCGCCGTAGGCGTCGCGCGCCGTGACCTGCCAGTAATAGGTCGTTCCGAATTGGGTCGTCAGCGCGTAGCTCGTGGCCGTCGAGCTTTGCACGATGGACAGAGCGGCCGGCGTCGTCCCGACGGCCAGCTCGTAGCTGAGGGAGTCCCCATCCGAGTCCACGGCGCTCTGCCAAGAGAGCAGCTGCGTCGTTGCCCGCGTCGAGACTGTCCCGGTGCCGGTTAGGACTGAGAACGGCTGCGGCGGGGTATTGAGAAAGACTTGGGAGTAGGTCTGCGTGCCGCCGGAGAGTTGAGTCGTTGCGTCGTAGACGTCCCGGGCGTGAACCGTCCAGTAATAAGTCGTGCCAAAGCCAAGGCCAGAGACCGTCCAATCGGTCGCCGCCGTCGTGCCCAGCACCGCCATGCTTTGCGGCGCTGTGCCCCAAGAAACGTCGTAGACCACAGGGTCTCCATCGGGGTCGACGGCGGGTTGCCACGCCAAGTTGACCGAGGTCGCGCGCGTGACCGCCGTGCCGGTCGCGCTGATCACGCCGAAGGCGCCGGGGGGCTGGTTGGTCAGGTTGAGGTTGAAGCTCTCAACCGGCGCTGGCGTCTGCTGGAGCGGCAGGCCCAGGTAGGAGTCGGCGGCGATGATCTGCCAATAGTAGGTGACGCCGAAGGTGAGAGGCTGAGTGGTAAAGTTCGCCTGCGGCGTCGAGCCGATGGGGGAGAGCTGCGTCGGATTGGTCCCGAGATAGGCCGTATAGGTCACCGGATCGCCGTCGGGATCGTTCGAGGCCTGCCAGGAGAGCGCGGCCGCGGAGGAATGCTGGACGACCAGGCCGAAGGGCGCCGACTCGGCGGGGACAGACGGCGCGCCGTCGTAGACGAAACGCTGAAGCGGCTGCGACCCCGAGCTGCTCAGGTACAGGATGCGGCTATCCCAGGCGCAGCCCGCGGCGGAGTTCGCGATCACGCTCGTCTGGAAGGAGCCGTCGGAGCCCAGCTTCACGATACCCGGTGGGCAGCCGCTCACGCTGCACACGGACTCGCTGATATAGAGGTTGGAAGCGGGGTCGCTCCACATCCCCCGTGGGTTGAACTGGTAACTCCAATTGGAGGCCGGCGTCGAACTGGTCAGGCTGCCGGTCGGCGAAAACTTCAAGACCTGTTGGCACAAGCCATCGGCGATATAGAGGTTGCCCTGCGGATCGACCGCCGCGGCGGAAGGCGTATAACAGCTCCCGGCCGTGTAGTCGGCGCCCGGCATGGAGAACGAGCGCAGGGAACTGCCCTTGAAGTCGTACTCGTTGATGGCGGTCTTGGTGACCGTCGATGGTCCGCCGCAGCCTAGGCACTCGAGGTAGATCGGGTGATAGGTGTATTGGTAGGCGATGTAGACGCGCTGATTGACCTTGTCGATCGCGGCAGCGACCATGTTCGGCGTGGCGTAGGTGACGAAGTACGAGGCCGAGCTCACGAACGTCCCGGGGTTGGTGTAGCGCATGAGCGAGAAGCCGTTCTTGGAGTCGAGCACGTCGATCACTCCCGATGGCTCCACCGCGAACGCGGAGGGTGAGGACAGGCCCGTGTCGAAGGAGAACTGCGGCGTGATCCCCTGCGTGGCCTCGCCGGTCACTTGATAGGTCGTCGCGCCTTGAGCCATGCCGAGCAAATAGAGGTTGCCCACGGCGTCGGAGTCCATGCCCGCGAGCGTCGAGGCCGGCAGGTTAAAAGCGGCCTGCGGGATATAGCCGCCAGCCAAGAGCGGGGTAGGCGCAATAATGGCCAGCAGGACGACGGCCGCGCCGAGCCTCACGCGCGCACCCCATGCTCGTCGACCCCGGTGGGCTTTCTCTGCGACGGCCGCCTGTTGGAGGCAAGATCCAGCCCCCGCTCGGCCTCGGCCGCGACCGGCGCAAGGTCCGGAACATTGCCGTCAACGAGCTTGAAGACCCGCGCGGTCCGGACCAGGGAGTCCTCGTGGCCGGGCGCGAAGACCAGCGCCGCGCCGGGCTTGAGGTTCTTGAGCGTGTTCGGATGGACCTTGAAGTGCTCGACCTTCCGGCGGGACATCTCGCCCGTGCCGCGCGAACCGAGCAGGGTCTTCTGGAATCGCTCCGTGTCCTCGAAGGTCTGGTAGGTCCCGAGGGTCGAAGACCAGAACTCGGCGTCCTCGGGGTCGGGCGCCCGGAAGCAGACCTTGCAGCCGGAGGTGTTGTTGAAGACGGCCGAGTCGAAGGCCTCCTTGTCCATACCCTGGATGTTCTTGAGCTGGCCAAGGTCCTGATGGGAGAGCACGGTCCAGAAGCGCGCCGAGCCGACCGTGGCGATGAAGGACTTGAAGGCGGGCGTCGCGAACTCGGCGAACTCGTCGAGGATGACCGAGGCCGGGCTGGGCTTTTCCCGTTGCTGCTGCCGCCACGTAGCCACCGACAGAAGCCCCGAGATCAGCATCCGGCCAAGCGGGTTGGCCAAAACCGGCAGGTGCCCGATCGGAATGGCGAAGTAGGCGAGCTGCTTCTGGGTGAAGATATCCTCGAGCTTGATCTGGGGCGCGTAGGTGTTGAGCAAGTCGCCCAGCGGCCCGGTCGTGTAGGGACGGATCGCCGAAGTCAGCGCCGTCGTGTTCGGGTTCTCCTCGAACTCGCGGCGAGCCATGTCCACCAAGGCCGAGTCCTTGCAGAGGCCGAAGGCCTTGTCGCGGCACTCGCTGTAGCTGAAGTAGTAGAAGCAGTCGCGCAGCGTGTACTGCAGGCCGGTCTCCCAGAAGACCTCGGCCATGTTCTGAATCTTCGCGTAGTCGACCGACTTGTAGTATTCCTGAGCCTCGCCGCTGGATGCCGGCTCGCGGCCGAGGATGCGCGAGAGCTGGTTGGCCAGCGCCGTCACGTCCTGGCCGGGCATGCGCCGGATCGGGTTGAAGGTCATGGAGCGCGGGTCTTGCGGATTGAAGTAGCGCACGTTCGTCCTGCGGCCCGCGCGTTCGGCCAGCGCGAGGAACTGGTCGAAGTCGCCGTGGTCGCCCTTGGCTTCCATAAAGAAGACCGGCATCCCGCCGCGCATGTCTTGAGCCGTCAGAGCGAAGAGGAGCTGCGATTTGCCCGACCGCGTCGGTCCCACGATCTGCATGTGCCGCTCGCGGCTGACCGGGGTCAGGCACACCCGCCGGCCGCCCTGGGCCAAGCCGAGGAAGGTGTCGCGCGAGCCGGCGGGCGAGTCCAGGTGATCGGCCAGAGCCCGGTCGAGGCCGCGCTGCTCGGCCGGCTCGTCCCAGCTTGACTTTCGTCCCTGCTTGGGCTTGCGGAAGGCCATGCAGAGCCCGAGGCCCAAGCTGAAAAGGCCAGAGGCCGCGTACCAGTCCCGCTTCGCCGCGGCCTCGCGGGTAGCGAGCCAGCGGCGGAAGCCCGTGTTCCTCTGGGCAAGAGCTTCCACTGGACGCCAGGGCAGGAAGGCCAGCAGCAGGAAGGTCGCCTTGGCGAACAGCAGCGCCCCGCTCTTGCGGTAGCCCGCGCCGACCAGGCCAAGGCCGCCAGCCGCCAGCACCGCGATCAAAAGGAAGAAAGCCTGGCTCACGCTGGCCCTCCTTCCGGGGCTGGGGAAGGAGCCGGAGGATGGGGATGCGCTTGGGGATGGTCCAGCCGCGGCCGCAGGCGGATTTCAGCGCCGCGATAGCCGACGAACGCGCAGCGGCCGAGGCTCGATTGGAAGTCCTCGAGCGCGCAGACGTAGACGAAATCGGCCATCAACCGGCGCGCTCGCGACAGCAGAAGCCTCGGCCCGTTGGCGAAGGCCGTGATGTAAAGAACCACGGCCGAGCCCGGCAGGTTGTCCCGGTAGAACGTCCAGAGTTTGCGGTAGCGGGCCATCGACTTAAGCGTCCGCTCAACCTCGATCGCCTTGGGCTGTCCCGGATCGGACACCCACAGATCGGGAAGCGGGAACGGCTCCCGGCCCCGGTCTTGCTCGCCGCCGCGGCTCAGGAACTGCCGCTCGAACTCGGTCGAGGCTCCGAGCCCCAGAAGCTCCGTCAGCGTCAAGCCGATGCCCGTCACGAGCACCTCGTGCTTGACCAGGGAGTCCAACAACGGCTGCCGGATCTCCCCGATCCGTTGAAAGCCAGTCCTTCCCAGAACCGCATGCCCTTCCCTAGTCAGATAGAACAGCCAGGGCATGTTCACGTAGTGCTGCGCCTCGATCAGCCTCAGCTCCTCCAAGACCTTCATCGCCTTGTAGCAGGCTCCGGTGTATTCCTCCTTGAACCTCCAGTTGAAGAAGAACCGCATTCTCTCGATCTCTCTCAGTCCATCCGCAAACAGCAGTCCTTTCACTTGTGCCAGTCCCAGAACACCCCACTTCTCCAAGACTCTCAGGATGTTGAAAGTCCTCTCACCCACCTCCACTTCCGACTCCTTCCCATCCCGATGGACCTTGAACTTGATCACTGATTGACTCCTTGTCCCTTTCCTTTCGCTGCCAAACAGTCCGCCGTCCTCCTGACCACAGCCCCACTTCCAACCACAGAATTCAATGTGGTTGTGGGGGTGTGGTCAGGAGGATTTGGCGCCTTCAGCGCCAAAGAGGCGGACCGAAAACGGCAGCGAATCTCAATCGAATTCATGGATAGGGTCATTCGGGTTCGTTTCTGCAACGCCAGAAACGACGCCAGAAACGATGTCTAGCTACCCCCTGAGCTCGAATTTGCCCTCCGAGACGGCCTGCGAGAGCAGCTTGATCGCCTCGGAGATCAGCCGGCTTCGGCTCACGTCCACGCCCTGCTTCATGAACTTCAGCTTGATCTCATCGAGCGTCACGACCTCCTTGAGCGGCTGGTAGGTCTGCAGCTTGATGAAGCGCGCGAGCTTGGCCGCGCGCCCCTCCGGCCGGCTCGGCTGCCCGGGCTCGGCCTCGTCCAGGTGGCCCGTCGCGGCCTCATCTTCGATCGTCATCGTGTCGTTGGCCATCTTCTTGTCTCCCGTTTTCTTGGCGCTTTCGCGCCGGATTGTCCTCGCGACTACCCGCCCTAGCCCTGGACCAAGGACGCGATCCGCTCGGCCCTGGCGCGGGCAAACTGCAGGCTCGATCGTCCGATGTCCGTGCCCAGCCAGGCCGTGAACTTGGCGAAGGCGTCGGCCGAGCCCGACTGGCCCTGGGGGTCCGCGGCCCGCCCGTCCAAGGCATCGGCGGCCGCGAGCAGCCGCGCGACGCGGCGAAAGAGCAGGTCCTCCGGCTCGAGTCCGGAGCCGGCCGAGCGGGCCAGCTTGACGATATCCTCCGCGCTCAGGCCGTCCCGCAGGATGAAGCCGTAATGGGCCGGATGAAGCGTCGCCAAGACATCCCGCAGCAGACGGAGGGGGAAGAAATACTTTCGGCGCAGCCGCAGGATGACGGCGAGGCGCAGCGTGTGCTCGGGATGCAGATAGTGCGCCGTGTGCCGGAAACGATAGACCGGGAGGGGCAGGAGCCGCAGCCCGGGAGAGCTGTAGAACTGCGCGATCCGGCGGTCGGCGGCGTGGCCCGAAAGCGCCTCCACGACCCCCAGGAACTCGCCCGGATCGAGCAGCGCCGGCACGGTGCGTCCTGCCGAGCGCTCTCGGCCGAGGAGCTGGCCGCAGGTCAGGATCGGCCGTCGCGCCTCGCGCTCATGCGGGTCCCGCGACCCGCGCCGGACCGGCGCGGCGAGTCTCGAGCGCGTCCAGACCAGGTCGGCGCTCCCCGGCCTCCCATCCTGGACGCGCCAGCTCACATCTCTCGTTTCGCACAAACCTTTCATCTTCGTCTCCTTCGCCGCGTAGCCGGGCGGGTGGGGAATCGGCTCCCCGGTTTCTCCCTGACTGGCCACCAGGCCGCCCGCAAATCGCCCGGGCACTCCCAGGGAACCGCGACTTACAGCCTTCCGGTATGCGCGGCTTGCCATGCTGAGGTGCCCCGGCACTTTCTATTCGCCGCTGGTCGCCTTTTTGCCACCCTGCCGGCTGTCCCAGTCCGCCTGCTCCCATACGCTGAGAGCCGATTCCTTCCACCAGTCGGCGTCGAGAATGCGGCGATTGTCCCGCGTCCGGCGCACGTCGCGGATGGCCCGCTCCAACTCGGCGGAGCGCTCTCGCCCCTCCTCGCGGGCGATCAGGATGTCCAGAGGGTCCTGATCCTCGAGCCGCGGGGACGGGAAGTCGATGTCATCGACGGCGTCCGAGTCGCAGCCCAGCGAGTTGGCGCGAGCGGCCTGGGCCGCCGACATCAATCCGTCCAGAGACTCGAAACGCTTCTGCTCTCTCGCGCGCCGGCGCAGAAGGTCGCGGCAATTCATCTTCAGCGCGTGGTAGAACCGCGTGACGGTCGTCTTGCCCTTGAGCAGCTCGATGTAGGTCTTGCTGACGGCCGTCTCGGCGAGATCGGCGTCGCACGTGATCCGCGTGGCGAACTCCACCGCGGAGGCGTGGTTGACCACGATGAACCGGACGATCTGGCGCAGCGGATCGCCGGTCTGGAAGCGCCGGACGAGCGTCTCCAGGTAGGAGGGGCAGTAGGACTCCCAGTGGTTGAGGCCGGAGGCGTCCCGCAGGAGCCGCCTTCTTTGCAGGCGCTCGAGCAGATCCTCCACAATCTCGCTGGCGGGCTTGGCGGGCAGGCTGGCCGCGAGCTTCGACGCGGCCTCTTGGGCGAGAACGGCTTCACGACTGTGCGGCTGTGCGGCGACGGCAGTTGCGACGGGGGTCATGGCAGACCACCTTCCTGTGACCCTACGCTTCGCGTAGGGCGGCTTTGGAGGACTCCAGGTCGAGCCTGGATGCCCTTGGCCAGGAATGTGGTCTGTCCGGCTACCGATCCCGGTGGATCCGGGGATGGCCGGCTTGCCTTCTTGTGGCCGCGACGGCCCGGAAGGCACGAGGGACCCTGCCTCTTCTCTTGTCGGAGAATTCTATCGGCACGAGCCGATATGGGTTACTCACACATTGATCTTGGCTACAAAATCTGGCGTTGATCGCGCTATTTCATCCTTGCTCCTGCGGCGTCGGCGCTCAGAAACGGCGCCGGCGCCTCGCGTTGACTCGAACATTGATCGGCCGCCCCTCGGAGAACTCGATCTCCTCGATGCGGCCGGTTCCTATCTTGCGGCACATCGTCCCCAGCGCCTCCCAGGTCCTGTCGAACAGGTACGAGGCGTCTTTCGCCGGCTCCAGCCCGAACCTCATGTGGCGCTGGATTCTGGCGCAGGACACGATGTTCCCATTGAGGACATTCACGCCGTACATCGTGCAGTCCGGATGCTCCGCGTGAACCACGTACAACAGGTCAAGCCACTTCCTCCCGACTTCCTGGCCGCCCTCCGGTGCCTGGCGTCGCTGCGCCAGGAGCGCCGGCAAGCGGCTTTCTGCGCGACCCTCGGCAAGTCGCTGCTCCATACGGTGCGCCCCCTTGTCTCCCGTGTCCTGCCACCGGGGTAAGGCCCGGGAGACGATGTCTCATCGTTTCCCGTGGTCTCACCCGGTTATGGCCAGGTCGTGGATACCCCCGCGCCGTATTCGCGGAGCTACACGGCAATCAACTCGGCGGCCCTCCTCGGCCGTCCGGATTTCGGGAGCAATTTAGATGCCAAGCAAATGCGTCGTATTATCGACGCAAGACAGGCGTCAGGGCGAGACAGTTTCTCAGTGGAGAAGGAGTGTGAAAATCCGATGGCTTGCGGCGTATCGGGCCACCAACTATACTTGCGATGGGACTCGAATCCCTAACGGAGAGAATTCAAATGCCCAAGGTGTATGGCGGCCGCTGGGAAATCGAGAGCTCTCTCGATCAAGGCGGACAAGCGACGATCTTCCTCGTAAAGGACTTGAAAAAGGCAATCCCAGACCCCTCTGTGCTGAAACGGATCTCAAACAGCAAGAGGCGCCCCCGGTTCGTAACGGAGGTAAAGACATGCAAGAAACTCGCGCATAAAAACATCATGAAGGTTATCGATCATTCAGCCCTGGAGGCGGAAGGCGACGACGATGAAAAGATGTACCTAGTGATGCCTCACATGAAGAGCGGGTCCCTGGAAAAACGTGCGGGGCTGTACAAGGAGTCTATGGATTCGACACTCCAGGTGGCGGCAGCATTGGCTGACGGCCTACAGCATGCGCACATGAATGGCGTCACCCATCGCGATGTCAAACCGGCGAATATCCTTTTTGCCGAAGAGGATCATGTCCCAACTATATCCGACTTCGGCATATGCCTCCTCCGCGGCGAACCTAGGGCCACGGATACTGGGGAGCGCGTCGGCCCGTGGGCATTCATGGCCCCAGAGCTTGAGGGAGGTGGCCAACTCGACGTGACAAATTCCGTAGATGTCTACTCGCTAGGCAAGGTCATCTACTTCATGCTGTCAGGTGGGGTAATTCTTCCAAGGGAGCGCCTTTCAGATCCCCAGTATGACTTGTTCAAAGGTAGAGGTGGGCGATATGCTCTCCTAGCGCGGCTGCTCGACCGGATGATCTGTGTTCGCGAAAAACGCATTCAGACCATGTCCGAGGTGATCAAGGAACTACAGCGGATTGAGGACTGGGAGCAGAAGCAGGAAAAGGCCTTGTCGAGAGGCGCGTCTGCGCTTCTCTCCGGCATGCTGGATGATCAGAGGGCGGCCCTTGGCATTGATGAACACAATAGGCTAGTCGAGGCAGAGGAAAAGTCTCGTCTTGAAACTTACACGCACCTTATAAGTGACTGGACTGCCCAGCGCCTTCAAGATCTGACAAAGGCTCTTACCCAGCAAGATTTGTCTTCTGCACGAATCTTGACGCCCAAGGAGCGCGATGAGTCCAATAAAGCGTGCTCACGAATTGCACTAGACGGCGTGCGGGGGGGCGGACAATTCGCGGATCTGGAAATCTCTTGGGGACTGGAATTCTCTCTTCGAAGCGAAACCTTTCATCGAAAGCATCGCCTCCTCCTGAATACGTACTCGCTCCGGGAACTCCGCATAACTCTTGGTGGCCAAAGACAGAAGCGGGCGGTCGTTGACCACGCAATCCTCTTTGCGCCTTACTACTTCGCAGACGAGCACTGGCAGGCTTTCTTCGCGAACAAAGCAGCCATCGCGGCGCTCGCTAGGCAACCTCACCGCCCTCGCGTATTACTCGGACGAAACTTTGTTCAGAGGTTCGATAAACAGCAAGCCCTATTTCACCAAACAACAATCGGCACTTGGCCGACCGATGCCGATAAATATCAGGCTACGATCGACGCCGCACTAGAGATTTTGGCGCTTCCGGGTTTAGCATGGGTAGCAGGTCGTAGCGCGTTGAGAAGCGCGCGAGCGCAGCTCGCGCGCAACCGCCGGCCCCACGGGCCGGCGGAGCCGTTGGGGGCAAAGGCGTTGTCCCCCAACGGAATGGCCGCCCCCGTGGAGG